>NZ_JARESS010000004.1:0-338492 GCF_046027915.1 Paraburkholderia sp. RL17-347-BIC-D | reverse complement strand
TTTCGTGCGCGCGCGTCTCGGCTGGCACTCCGATGTGCATCTTGTTCCTCCTCGACTTCCTGTTTTACGACAGATCGGCCGACGAGGCCCGCCGGCTTGCGAGTGCAACGGCTAACGCCTCACTTTAACCGAAACAGGGGGGTGCGCAGAAATCGGGGACAATCCGGGGGTGCCCGGCGGACCGGCCCGACGTCGCGGACGACGAGCGGCCGGCCCCCCGGTCGTGCCTGTCACCCGCAACCGGCCGCCCGCCGCTGGCCGTCCGCTTCCCGGCAGGCGAGGCCCATAAACGGTAAAATGCGCACCCATGAAACCGGAAACCTGGCTGCCGCACGTCACCGTCGCGGCCATCGTCGAGCGTGACGGGCATTTTCTCGTGGTCGAGGAGCATACCGTCGACGGCCTGCGCCTGAACCAGCCCGCGGGCCATCTGGAAGCGGGCGAGACACTGGTGGAAGCGGTGATCCGCGAAACGCTCGAGGAAACAGCCCACCCGTTCGTGCCCGAGGCGCTGGTGGGCATGTACATGACCCATTTCGAGCGGCCCGGCAGTGAGGGCGTGACCTACCTGCGCTTCACCTATTGCGGCACCGGCGGCGCAGCCGATCCGCAGCGCGCCCTCGACCCCGACATCGTCCGCACGTTGTGGATGAGCGCCGACGAATTGCGCGCCTGTCCCGAACGGCACCGCACACCGCTCGTCATGCAATGTCTCGACGATTACCGCGCGGGCCGGCGTTTCCCGCTCGACTTCGTGCACACGCATTCGGTCGGGCAAAAAAGATAGCCGCAACGAGCGGCCAACCCACGATCCATGAAGTCACGCAGCACCCAGTGAGCATCTTATGAGCAAGCAGAAAGTCGTAGTAGGCATGTCGGGCGGCGTCGATTCGTCGGTTACCGCATGGCTGCTGAAGGAACAGGGCTACGACGTGGTCGGCCTGTTCATGAAAAACTGGGAAGACGACGACGACAGCGAATACTGCTCGACGCGGCAGGACTGGATCGACGTGGTCTCGGTGGCGGACCTGATCGGCATCGACGTCGAAGCAGTCAACTTCGCCTCCGAATACAAAGACCGCGTGTTCGCTGAATTCCTGCGCGAATACTCGGCCGGCCGCACGCCGAATCCGGACGTGCTCTGCAATGCCGAAATCAAGTTCAAGGCTTTCCTCGACCACGCCATGTCGCTCGGCGCGGAAACCATCGCGACCGGCCACTATGCGCGCGTGCGCGAGAACGACGGCCGCTTCGAACTGCTGAAGGCGTTCGACCATACGAAAGACCAGTCGTACTTCCTGCATCGGCTGAATCAGGCGCAGTTGTCGAAGACGCTGTTTCCGCTCGGCGAGATTCCGAAAACCAAAGTCCGCGAAATCGCCGAGCAGATCGCGCTGCCCAATGCAAAGAAGAAAGACTCGACCGGCATCTGCTTTATCGGCGAACGGCCGTTCCGCGACTTCCTGAACCGCTATCTGCCGACCAAGCCCGGCCCGATGAAAACCACCGACGGCAAAGTGGTTGGCGAACATATCGGCCTCGCGTTCTATACGTTCGGCCAGCGCAAGGGCATCGGCCTCGGCGGCAGCAAGGACGGCAGCGGCGAGCCGTGGTTCGTCGCCGGCAAGGACATTCCGTCGAACACGTTGTACGTCGCCCAGGGCCATGATCACTCGTGGCTGCTCAGCCATACGCTGTCCGCGGGCAATACCAGCTGGGTGGCGGGCGAGCCGCCGGCGGACGGCTTCGCGTGCGGCGCGAAGACCCGTTACCGGCAAGCGGATGCGCCATGCACGTTTAGCAGAACGAGCAGCGGCGAAGGCCTCTTCGAGCTGAATTTCGAAGCGGCGCAATGGGCTGTCACACCGGGGCAATCTGCGGTGCTCTACGATGGCGACGTGTGTCTCGGCGGCGGCATCATCGAACATGCGGTCACCGGACAGCCGGTCGCGCGTGAGCCGCAAAAAGCGGCGCTGCTGACCGCCCGTTGATCCAGACGTCCAATCGTGCGGCAACTCGGCCTGGCGCCGCACGCTTCACTTTCACGTTTCAATCTGCGCTGCGCGTGGCATCCACGCGTTCGCTCTTCAAACCGCAGCTAGCTTCACCATAACAAGCAGTCGCTCGTTTTCCTTTGCGGCGGATTCCGTCTGCGCCGGCAGCGCTGGCGATCCCGCCGTGACGATCCTCACTGCACTGGAGTCCCCATGTTTTCTCGACGTTATCTGGCCATGTGGTGCGCCGCCGCGCTGTTCGCCGTCTGCGCGGCGTTGGCCGCCACGCAGCATAGTTCGTGGTTCTGGATCATCGTGCCGCTCGCACTGGTCGCGCTCGGCCTGTTCGACCTGACGCAACAGCGCCACGCGATCCTGCGCAACTATCCGCTGTGGGGCCACTTCCGTTTCCTGTTCGAATTCATCCGCCCGGAGATCCGCCAGTATTTCGTCGAAGGCGACACGGACGAAAAACCGTTCTCGCGCGCCCAGCGCAGCATCGTCTATCAGCGCGCGAAGAACGACGTCGACAGCCGTCCGTACGGCACCGAACTCGACGTCAAAGCCATCGCGCACGAATGGATCAGCCACTCGCTCGCACCGACCACGCTCGAGAATCACGACTTTCGCATCGTCGTCGGACCGGATCGCGCGCAGCCTTATTCGATGTCGATCTTCAACGTCTCGGCGATGAGCTTCGGCTCGCTGTCGGCGAACGCGATCATGGCGCTGAACCTCGGCGCGAAGAAAGGCAACTTCGCGCACGACACCGGCGAAGGCTCGATGTCGAAATATCACCGCGAGCACGGCGGCGACATCATCTGGGAAATCGCCTCGGGCTACTTCGGTTGCCGCAACGACGACGGCAGCTTCAGCGCGGAGAAGTTCGCGAAACAAGCCGCCGAGCCGCAAGTGAAGATGATCGAGGTGAAGCTCTCGCAAGGCGCGAAGCCGGGCCACGGCGGCGTGCTGCCGGCCGCCAAGATCACACCGGAAATCGCGGAGACGCGCGGCGTGCCGATGGGCCGCGACTGCATCTCGCCGGCCACGCACTCCGAGTTCTCGACGCCGCGCGGCCTGCTCGAATTCGTCGACCGTCTGCGCACGCTGTCGGGTGGCAAGCCGACCGGCTTCAAGCTGTGCATCGGGCATCCGTGGGAATTCTTCGGCATTGCCAAGGCGATGCTGGAGACGGGCATCCTGCCGGACTTCATCGTCGTGGACGGCGCGGAAGGCGGCACGGGCGCGGCGCCGCTCGAATTCACCGACCACGTCGGCGTGCCCTTGCAGGAAGGTCTGCTGCTGGTGCACAACACGCTGGTGGGCATCGGCTTGCGGCAACGTATCCGCATCGGCGCGAGCGGCAAGATGATCACCGCGTTCGACATCACCAAGACACTCGCGATCGGCGCGGACTGGGTCAACGCGGCGCGCGGCTTCATGTTCGCGGTGGGCTGCATCCAGGCGCAGACCTGCCACACGGGGCGCTGCCCGACCGGCGTGGCGACCCAGGACCCGGTGCGCCAGCGCGCGTTGGTGGTTCCGGACAAGGCCGACCGCGTCTTCAATTTCCATCACAACACGCTGCATGCGCTGAAGGAAATCATTCAGGCCGCGGGATTGAAGCATCCGGCGGAACTGCGCGCGCATCACATCGTGCGGCGCGTGTCGTCGCATGAGGTGCGTTTGATGTCGGAGCTGCTGAAGTATCTCGAACCGAACGATCTGCTCAACGGTCGCTACCGCTACTCGCTGTTCGAGAAGTATTGGCCGGTGGCGCAAAGCGATTCGTTCTCGCCGAAGATGGAGCTGGCGGCGACCTGATCCGCCCGCCGACGCACCCGGCACGACGCAGGGCCGCCACACGCGGCCCTTTGTCGTCTAAAGCGCACTCGAACTCCCGTCCGACCCCGCAAAACGGACACCCCCCTCCCTTTCCGTTAAAATCTACGGTTTAGCACTTCGCTCCACGGCCACCCGGCGCGCTTCGGCGCTCACGGCGCGGCCCCATGCCCGAAAGGCACTTCATGCTCACGTTTCAGCAAATCATCCTGACACTGCAGTCCTACTGGGACAAGCAGGGTTGCGCGTTGCTCCAGCCGATCGACATGGAAGTCGGCGCGGGCACGTCCCACGTCCATACCTTCCTGCGCGCGGTCGGCCCCGAGCCGTGGCGCGCGGCGTATGTGCAACCGTCGCGCCGCCCGAAAGACGGCCGCTACGGCGAGAACCCGAACCGTCTGCAGCACTACTACCAGTACCAGGTGGTGCTCAAGCCTGCGCCGGAAAACATCCTCGATCTGTACCTCGGCTCGCTCGAAGCCCTCGGCTTCGACCTGAAGCAGAACGACGTGCGCTTCGTCGAAGACGACTGGGAAAACCCCACGCTCGGCGCCTGGGGTCTGGGCTGGGAAGTGTGGCTGAACGGCATGGAAGTGACCCAGTTCACGTACTTCCAGCAGGTCGGCGGCCTGGATTGCAAACCCGTGCTCGGCGAAATCACGTATGGGCTCGAACGCCTCGCCATGTATCTGCAGAAGGTCGAGAACGTCTACGACCTCGTCTGGACCGAGTGGGAAGAACAAGGCCCGAACGGCCCGGAACTGCGTCGCCTGACTTATGGCGACGTGTACCACCAGAACGAAGTCGAACAGTCCACCTACAACTTCGAGTATGCGAACGTCGAGTTGCTGTTCTCGATCTTCAACAGCTACGAAGCCGAAGCGAAGCGCATGATCGAAGCGCAGATCGCGCTGCCCGCCTATGAGCTGGTGCTGAAGGCCGGCCACACGTTCAACCTGCTCGACGCACGCGGCGCCATTTCGGTCACGGAACGCGCGGCGTATATCGGCCGCATTCGTGCGCTGTCGAAGCTGGTCGCGCAGGCCTACTACGATTCGCGCGAAAAGCTCGGCTTCCCGATGCTCGGCAATCCGGTGCACGGCGTGCCCGGCCTCACGACCGACGAACAGGACGCCGCGATGCCCGCCTGGGCGCCGCCGCTGAAAGTCGAACGCAAGATCGACCAGGACTGACGAGAACATCAACACATGACTCAACCCCATCAAGCTACCCTGCTCGTCGAACTGCTGACCGAAGAACTGCCGCCGAAGGCGCTCGCGCGTCTCGGCGACGCCTTCGCCGAAGGCATTGCGCAGCGCCTCGCGGCGCGCGACCTGGTCGAAGGCGAACTGTCGTTCGAACGTTATGCCACGCCGCGCCGCCTCGCCGTCACGATCAAGAACGTGCGCGCGGTTGCGCCGGAAAGACACGTGCGCGAAAAGGTGCTGCCGGTTTCCGTCGCGCTGGATAAAGACGGCCAGCCCACCGCGCCGCTCGCCAAGAAACTCGCCGCGCTCGGCTTCCCCGATTTTTCGGTGAACGACCTGGAGCGCGCGCAGGACGGCAAGGCCGAAGCCTTCTTCCTGCGCTACGCCGCGCCCGGCGCCACGCTCGCCGACGGCCTGCAAAGCGCACTCGACGAAACGCTCGCCAAGCTGCCGATCCCGAAGGTCATGACGTATCAACGCCCGGATGGCACCAACGTTCAGTTCGTGCGTCCGGCGCATCGGCTGACCGCGCTGCATGGCGAACAGATCGTGCCGGTGAGCGCGCTCGGCATCGACGCCGACGACACCACGCTCGGCCATCGCTTCCTCTCCGAAGGTTTCGTGCAGATCCAACACGCGGACTCGTACGCCGAGACGCTGCTGCACAAAGCCCACGTGGTGGCGAATTTCGCCGACCGCAAGGCAACCATCCGCACGCATCTGCTCGCGCAAGCCGACGGCGACCAGGTGGTGATGCCGGAATCGCTGCTGGACGAAGTGACGTCGCTGGTCGAATGGCCGGTGGTCTACGCGTGCCGTTTCGAGGACGAATTCCTGCAAGTGCCGCAGGAATGCCTGATCCTCACCATGCAGACCAACCAGAAATACTTCGCGCTGACCGATGCGAACGGCAAGCTGCGCTCGCGCTTCCTGATCGTGTCGAACATCGAGACGTCCACGCCGGGCGATATCGTCGAAGGCAATGAACGCGTGGTGCGTCCGCGTCTGGCGGACGCGAAGTTCTTCTTCGAGCAGGACAAGAAGAAGCCGCTCGCGGACCGCGTGCCGCTGCTCGCGAACGTCGTGTATCACAACAAGCTGGGTTCGGCGCTGCAACGCGTGGAGCGCGTCGAAGCGCTGGCCGGCGCGATTGCCGGATTGATCGGCGCCGACGTGGTGCTCGCGAAGCGCGCCGCGCGTCTGGCCAAGGCCGACCTGATCACCGACATGGTCGGCGAATTCCCCGAGCTGCAAGGCACGATGGGCACGTACTACGCGCGCCACGACGGCGAGCCGGAAGAAGTCGCGCTCGCGTGCTCGGAGCACTATCAGCCGCGTTTCTCCGGCGACGCGTTGCCCACCACCGCGACCGGCACTGTCGTCGCACTGGCCGACAAGCTGGAAACGCTGGTCGGCATCTGGGGCATCGGCCTGCAACCCACGGGCGAGAAAGACCCGTTCGCGTTGCGCCGTCACGCGCTCGGCGTGCTGCGCATTCTCGTCGAGAAGCAACTGCCAGTCGATTTGCTCGAACTGCTGCGTACCGCTTACGCGCAATTCGCCGCGGTGCCGAATGTCGCCGATTCGACGCAAGCCATTTACGAGTTCAGCATGGACCGCCTGCGCGGTCTGCTGCGCGAGCGCGGCTATGCGCCGGGCGAAATCGACGCGGTGCTGGCGCTGAACCCCACGCGTCTGGACGACATCGTCGCGCGTCTGGATGCCGTGCGTGAATTCGCGTCGCTGGCGGAAGCGGCCTCGCTCGCGGCGGCCAACAAGCGCATCTCGAACATCCTGAAGAAATCGGAAGGCGCGGCGACCGGCGGCGTGCAGGCCACGCTGCTCATCGAAACGGCGGAAAGAGCCTTGCATGCGCAACTCGAACAGGTCGCGCCGCGCGTGCAATCGCAACTGGCCGCACGCGACTACACGGGCGCGTTGACCGCGCTCGCCGCGTTGCGCGAACCGGTCGACACGTTCTTCAACGACGTGATGGTCAACGCCGAAGATCCGGCATTGCGCGCCAACCGTTTGGCCTTGCTCGGCGCACTGCATCAGCAGATGAACTGCGTCGCCGATATTTCCCGACTCGCCGCCTGAGCCCCGCGCCATGCCAACCAAAAAAGTGGTGATCCTCGACCGCGACGGCGTGATCAACGTCGACTCCGACGCGTTCATCAAGTCGCCGGACGAATGGGTCGCACTGCCCGGTTCGCTCGAAGCCATCGCGCGTCTGAACCAGGCCGGCTATCGCGTGGCGATTGCGACCAACCAGTCGGGCATCGGCCGCGGCCTGTTCGACATGAACGCGCTCAACGCGATGCATCTGAAAATGCATCGCATGGCGGCAGCGGTCGGCGGGCGCATCGACGCGGTGTTCTTCTGCCCGCACACGGCGGAAGATCATTGCGAGTGCCGCAAGCCTAAGCCCGGCATGTTGAAGATGATCGCCGAGCGCTTCGAGGTCGACCCGGAACATACGCCGGTGGTCGGCGACGCCATGCGCGATCTGCAAGCAGGCGCGTCGCTCGGCCATCCGACTCATCTGGTGCTGACCGGCAAGGGCCGCAAAACACTTGCGGCCGGCGGCTTGCCCGAAGGCACGATCGTGCACGACGACCTGCGCGCATTCGCACTCGACTTCCTCGCCGACGCTCAAGAGTGACGCGCGCCACGCGCGTCCCCATCCCTCACTGACCACGCCGATGCGCTTCATCCGTTCTTTGCTTCTGCTGATCTACTTCGTTCTGTTCACGGTGCCGTACGCGACCGCATGCTTCATCGCATTCCCGTTCATGCGCGCCGACAATCGCTACTGGATGGCCGCCGGCTGGTGTCGCGCGACGCTGCATACGGTGCGTTGGCTCAACGGTATCCGCTACAACATCGAAGGCTTCGAGAACCTGCCCAACGGCCCCGCGGTGCTGCTCTCCAAACATCAATCGGCATGGGAAACGCTGGCGTTTCCGGCACTGATGCCGCGGCCGCTGTGCTACGTGTTCAAACGCGAACTGCTGTACGTGCCGTTCTTCGGCTGGGCGCTCGGCATGCTGAAGATGGTTCACATCGATCGCAAGGAAGGCAAGTACGCGTTCGAATCGGTCATCAAGCAAGGCAACGCACGCATGGCGGAAGGCGCCTGGGTCATCATGTTTCCGGAAGGCACGCGCACGCCGACCGGCAAGCAAGGCAAGTACAAAACCGGCGGCGCGCGTTTCGCGACGGCCACCGGTGCGCCGGTCATACCGATCGCGCACAACGCAGGACGTGTGTGGCCTCGCAACTCGTTTCTCAAATATGCGGGTATAGTCACAGTGTCGATCGGCAAGCCGATCGACACGACGGGGCTCACGCCCGATGAAGTGAACACGCGCGTCGAACAGTGGATCGAAGCTGAAATGCGTCGCATCGATCCTACCGCGTACCGCGCGGCGGAAAGCAGTTCCGCCGCCGCACCAATCTGACGCGCCCACGCCCTCGAAGGCGTATTTGCGCGAAGCCGAATCCGATGCAGAAGTCTCCCACGCCACAGCCCGCTGCGGCGCTCGATAACCGGCAACTCGATCTCCCGCTCTTCGCCGAGCCGGGGTCGACGTCGTCGTCCCCTTCACCTTCCGCGCCGTCGCCAGGGGTTTCGCAGAACTCGCCTGGCGGCCAGCAAACGGCCGTGCCGCTTGCGCCGGATGGCAGCAAGTTGCGCAGCCTCGCGATCGGCTCACGCACGCTCCATTACGCGCTCAAGCGTTCGGCGCGCCGCTCGATCGGCTTTGCGATCGACAGCACCGGTCTCACGATCACTGCGCCGCGCTGGGTCACGCTCGCCGATATCGAAACCGCGATCACCGAAAAGCAGCGTTGGATTTTCACGAAGCTGATCGAGTGGCAGACGCGTGTCGAGCAGCGCGCGTTGCCGAAGGTCGACTGGAAAGACGGCGCCGAGGTGCCGTATCTCGGTCAGCCGGTGCGCGTGAAACTCGGCGCGCCGCAAGGCACGCTCGCATTCAGCGCGGAAGATGCGGCGTTGCAAGTGCCGCTGCCCTTGCAGGCGGATCCGCAGCAGATCAAAGATCGCGTGCAAGGCTGGCTGCAGGGTGAAGCGAAGCGCTTGTTCGGCGAGCGCCTCGCGATTTACGCGGAGAAACTGGGCGTGAACTATCGCGCATACGCGCTCTCGTCAGCGGCGACGCGTTGGGGCAGTTGTTCGAGTGACGGCAAGATTCGCCTGAACTGGCGGCTGATTCACTTCCCGCTTTCCATCATCGATTACGTGGTCGCGCACGAGCTCGCGCACCTGCGTGAAATGAATCACAGCCCACGCTTCTGGCAAACAGTCGAATCGATCTTTCCGGAATTCCGCGAAGCGCGCCAGACGTTGAAGTCGCATCCGCCGGAATTGCTGCCGACGCTTTGAGGCCTTCCTCGCGCTTTGAATGAAACCGGCGCTTCAGTCTGAAGCGCCGGTTTGTCACGCACTGCCGCTCATTCCGAGCAGAAGGTTTCCTGCAGATGACGCCACGTCACCTTGCCATGTGCGTCGAGATCCATCACCGCCGTGGAGCGCCGCACGTTCGCGTTGCCGGCGTTGTCGCGCTGATACTCGCGATATTTCACCACCGCGCCTGACGGGTACTCAGCGACGATCTCCTTGTCGCGGATCGCGATTTGCGAGCCCGGACGCGCGCCGTGCAGCTTCGAGAAAATCTCGCGCAGGCCGGCATGATCCAGTGCGATGCCCGACGTCATGACCAGCGTGAATTGCGGTGCGAAGCGCGCCATGATTCGCTGCAGCGCGCCTTCGTCCGCGGAACCGTCGAACAGGGCTTCGATTTCGACGTGGATCTCGTCGAGTTCTTTGAAGTAGGGATTGATGTTATTCATTGTTTGATCTCGCCCTGCCGCCTGCCTTATTTCTTCTTCTGGATGAACTCGATCTTGTAGCCGTCCGGGTCCGTGACGAAAGCGATCACGGTCGTGCCGTGTTTCATCGGGCCGGCTTCGCGCACGACCGTACCGCCTTGTGCCTTGATTTTGTCACATGCGGCGTATGCATCTTCCACTTCCACGGCGAGGTGGCCGAAGCCGGTGCCGAGGTCGTAGGTGGGCGTGTCCCAGTTGTGGGTGAGTTCGAGCACGGTGCCATTGCGTTCATCTTCGTAACCGACGAATGCCAGCGTGAATTTGCCGTCCGGATAATCATCGCGGCGCAGCAGTTTCATGCCGAGCAGTTCGGTGTAGAAGGCGATCGAACGGTCCAGGTCGCCGACCCGGAGCATAGTGTGAAGAAGGCGCATTATGCACTCCCTGTTGCGTGGTAACGAGACCGTCAATGTACCCGGAATCCCGCGACGCTGCAGAGAGTGCCCTCTGTGAATCAGTACTCAGAATTGATGCCGCACGCCTGCCATCAAGCCGATCTGCGAGCCCTTCTGCGCGAGCCCGACGCTGTTGACGCCCTGCAGTTGCGCGCCGATCAGGTCGCCGCGGTACAGCGAATAATCGCCTTCCAGATAGACGTCCGTGCGGCGGGACAGGTTGTAGTCGGCGACCAGTTGGTACTGCCACGCGGAGCCGTCCTGCGCGGCGGTTTTGCCGTCCTGCAGCGTGCGCCAGACGTTCGCGGCGAAATGCCACTTGTTGCTGACCTGTTGCGTGATGCCGCCCATGATCATGCGGCGCCGCGCAAAGTCCGTGTACTTGAGCGCCGCCAGCACGGGCGCGGTGAACGGCCCGTTGGCGAAATTCGAAAAGCCCGGGTCGTTCTGATTGACGATGTAGCCGGCGGAAAAGCGCGTGAGGTTCCAGGTGTACGAGCCGCCGAACGTCCATGTTTTCGCGGCCGCGCCGTTGACCGAATCTTTCGACACTTCGTACGCGCCGCCGACGCTGAACGGACCGCCTACCGGCTTATAAGCCGCGGCCGCGCCGATCTGACTGCCATAGGAATTGCCCGCGTTGCCACCGAACGCGTAGCCGGCCGCGAACGTGAAGCCGTTGTATCTCGCCTGATATTGCACCTGATTGCTGGTCCAGATGCCGCCCGTCATTGTGATTTCAGGTTGAAAACTGAAGTCGTACGGGATCCAGGAATTGCTGCCGTAGCCAGCCACCGTGACGCCTTCGATCACGACGTTGTATTGACGGCCGAGAATGATCTGGCCGTACGAATCCGAACGCACGCCGACCTGCGCTTCATTGAAGAACGGCAGCGTGGGATCGCTTTGCCCGGTGTTGATATAGATGCGGTTTTCGAGTTTGAAGAAGGTAGACCAGCCGCCGCCGAGATCTTCGACGCCCTTCAGCCCCCAGCGGCTTTGCGTCATGCCGCCGGTGCCGAGTCCGATCGACGAATCGCCCGCCTTGTTGACGTGAGTCAGATAGCGCACGCTTTCGTCGACCACGCCGTACAGCGTCACGCTGGATTGCGCGTGCGCCATCTGACACCCCAACGACGCCAATGCCGCGGGCACCGCGGCCGCTGCCCACCTGCCTACGTTCTTCATGCCTTCTCCTCGTACAGGCTCCGCATCGCGCGGATAGTTCGTGCCTTGAATGTCCTGACGAAACGTTTGTGGCTGAACCTTATCGCGAAACGGCACCCGTGCGAAATTAGTCTGAAGCAGGTGTTGTTAAGTCAGCAAAAACGCTTGCCGGCTTGCTTTCGGCCCGTAAGAAGCACGCGTAGGCGGTGGGGTCATCGGCGGGCGGCTCGGGCAGGTTTGATATCGTACGGGCTGTTCCCGACTCGACCCACCCCATGAGCACCTCCGCCCTGCCCGCACGCCGCACCCCGGATAGCTTCGCCATCCTGTTGATGATCGGCCTGTGCGCGATCTGGGGTCTCCAGCAAGTCGCGATCAAGAGCACCAACGCGACGCTGCCGCCGGTCTTTCAGGCGGGCGTGCGTTCGGCGATTGCGGCGGTACTGGTATGGGGCTGGGCGCGCTCACGCGGCACGCCGCTCTTTCGCGACGACGGCACCCTGGGCGCCGGCCTGCTCGCGGGCGTGCTGTTCGCGGGCGAGTTCGTGTGCATTTTTCTCGGCCTGACGCTAACCAGCGCGTCGCGCATGGCGGTCTTTCTGTACACCGCGCCGTGCTTCACGGCGCTCGGGCTGCACTGGTTCGTCGACGGCGAGCGCATGCGGCGGATTCAGTGGCTCGGTATCGTCGTGGCGTTCGCGGGCATGTCGCTTGCCTTCGCGGACGGCTTCCTGCACGGCCACGCCGCGCGCGGCTCGGTGCTCACGGGTGTTGTGGGCGACGCGCTCGGTGTGTTGGCCGGCGTCGCGTGGGCCGCGACCACCGTGGTGGTGCGCGCCACGCGCCTCGCTCAATCGAGCGCCAGCAAGACGTTGTTCTATCAACTGACGGTCTCGGCCGTGGTACTCCTCGCGCTTGCGCTCGGGCTCGGCCAGGCGCACGTGGCCACCGTCACGCCGCTGGCAGTAGTGAGCCTCGCGTATCAGGCGGTGATCGTGGCGTTCGTCAGCTATCTGGTGTGGTTCTGGCTGCTGACGCGCTATATCGCGTCGCGCCTGTCGGTGTTCTCGTTCCTCACGCCGCTGTTCGGCGTGACCTTCGGCGTGCTGCTGCTCGGCGAGTCTTTCAGCCTGCGCTTTCTGATGGCCGCGGTGCTGGTGTTGACCGGCATCGCGCTGGTCAACGCACCGGCGAAGCGGGTGACGATCTAGAGCCTCGGGCCGTCAGAGCCCAAGCCCCAAGACTTAGGCTTTGGCCGCCACGATCTGCGCCACACGCACGTATTCGGCCACCGGCACATCTTCAGCGCGACGTTGCAGGTCGAAGCCGAGCGCCTCGAAATCCACCGAATCGCGATACGCAGCGAGCGTGTTGCGCAACATCTTGCGACGCTGCGAGAACGCGGCCGTCACCACTTCGCCGAGCACGCGCTCGTCCACCGGCGCCAGTTCATGCAGCTCGTACGGAATCATCCGCACGATCGCCGAATCGACTTTCGGCGGCGGGTTGAACGCTTCGGGCGGCACGTCGAGTTGCTTGTCGATCACATAGCGATATTGCAGCATCACCGAAAGACGGCTGAACGCCTTGGTGCCCGGCTCCGCCACCATCCGCTCGACCACTTCGTTCTGCAACATGAAGTGCTGATCGATCACGCGATGCGCGAACGACGTCAGATGAAACAGCAGCGGGCTCGAAATGTTGTACGGCAGATTGCCGACAATGCGCAGCGACGCCTTGTCGCCGGGCGCGGCCAGCGAGCCGAAGTCGAACGCGAGCGCGTCGCCCGCATGCAGTTCGAGCAGGCCGCCGAATTTCGTCTTCAGACGGCCGATCAGATCGCGATCCAGTTCGACGGCGTGCAAGGGCGCTTCCGGCGTCGCCAGACGCTCGATCAGCGGTTCGGTGAGCGCGCCGAGGCCCGGCCCGATCTCGACCATACGCTCGCCGCGTTGCGGCCGGATGACATCGACGATCGAATCGATCACGCCCATGTCGACCAGAAAATTCTGACCGAAACGCTTGCGCGCGATATGACCCTGGTGCCGGCCCTGTTGCTGTCTGCTGGTGGACATCGAAGAAACGCTAAGAAAGAGAACTGCTTAAGAAAAGGAACCTGCTGAGCGGCGCGCGCTTGCTCGACGCGCTCGCCATGCCGCATACATAGCTAGCGGCAGGATACCAGCGAGACGCCGCGCACAGGCCGCGCGACAGCGCCGAATCAGCCCGCGCGGCGGTGCTGCGCCATCGACACCGCCGTCTCGATCGCGGCGATCAGACTGCCCGCGTCGGCGCGGCCCGTGCCGGCCAGATCGAGCGCGGTGCCGTGATCGACCGAGGTGCGGATGATCGGCAAACCGAGCGTGACATTGATGCCTTCGCCGAACGTGGCGTACTTCAACACCGGCAGGCCCTGGTCGTGGAACATGGCCAGCACGCAGTCGGCCTCATCCAGATAGCGCGGCTGGAACAGCGTGTCGGCCGGATACGGACCGCGCGCGTCGATGCCTTGAGCGTCCGCGAGGTTCAGCGCCGGCGTGATGACCTCGATTTCCTCGCGGCCCAGATAACCGTTTTCGCCCGCGTGCGGGTTCAGCCCCGTCACGAGGATGCGCGGCGCGGGCAAACCGAAGTGGTG
This sequence comes from Paraburkholderia sp. RL17-347-BIC-D, assembly GCF_046027915.1. Classification (NCBI taxonomy): domain Bacteria; kingdom Pseudomonadati; phylum Pseudomonadota; class Betaproteobacteria; order Burkholderiales; family Burkholderiaceae; genus Paraburkholderia; species Paraburkholderia sp. RL17-347-BIC-D. The sequence continues at coordinate 324,331 of NZ_JARESS010000004.1, read as the reverse complement.
CCGCAAATCGTGATCGATGATGCGCAGCGTTTCGACAATGCCTTCGATCGAAAGCGCGGCGGAGACATCCTTGAGCGGCAGATGCGTGGTCGCCAGTGCGACGCGCAACGGACGCTTGCCGGTGCCGGCCAGCATCATCACCACGCGCGGCGTGTGCGTGCGCTCGGCCAGATATTCGGTGTGGCCGGTGAAGGGCACGCCGGCATCGTTGATGGTGCTCTTTTGCAGCGGCGCGGTGACGATCGCGTCGAACGTGCCGGCTAGCGCTCCATCGATCGCGCTGTCGAGCAGATCGAGCACGTAGCGGCCGTTGGCCGCGTTGAGCTTGCCCGCGACGGCAGGCGCCCCGAGCGGCCGGTGTTGCAAGCGCACGCGCTTGCCATCCGCCACCAGTGCGCTCCAATCGACACCGACGGCACGCGCACGTTCGGCGAGCAGGTCCGCGTCGCCCAACACGGTGAACTGCGCGTGGGGCCAATGCGCCGCCGCGCCCGCCAGTGCCTGCGCCGTCAATTCGGGGCCCACGCCGGCGGGCTCGCCGGTCGTGATCGCGATCTGCAACGGTGGGCGGGCGGACTGGGCGGCGCTTGTCATGACAGTTATTGCATGCTCGACTGAGTGGGCTTCACTTCCACGTACGCAGTATCGCGCAGTTCGCGCAACCAGTCGGCGTAAGCCTGTTCCGCCTTGCGCTGACCGATGGCCTGGCGCGCCAGATCCATCTGCTGCGAGACCGAACCTTCGGATTCGCGGCGGCCCAGCACCTGAATCAGGTGGTAGCCGTATTCGCTGCGAACCGGGTCGCTGATCTGGCCGTCCTGCAGGCTGTTCATGGCGCGCTCGAATTCCGGCACCGTCTCGCCCGGGCTGATCCAGCCGAGGTCACCGCCTTGCGACGACGAACCGTCTTGCGAGTATGTGTGCGCGAATTTCGAGAAGTCGCCGCCCGAAGCGATTTCGCTCTTGATTTCGAGCAGCTTCTGACGCGCTTGCGGTTCCGACATGCCGTCGCCGACGCGCAGCAGAATGTGACGCACGTGCGTTTGCACGAGCTTCGGCGCATCCGAGCTGGCGCCCTGACCCGCGCGGCGATCGACCAGACGCACGATTTCGAAACCGTCGTTGGTGCGGATCAGATCCGGATTGACTTCGCCGGGACGCATTGTCGAAGCGGCCTTGACGAATTCAGGCGGCAGCTTGGACGGTGAAGCGAAACCCGTATCGCCGCCTTTCGATGCATCCGGCGCCTGCGAATTGGACTTCGCCAGTTTTTCGAAGTTGGCGCCGCCCTTGGCTTCGGCGAGCAATGCTTGCGCCTTCTGCTGCGCCGCTTCGATATCCGTTTCCGACGCGTTCAGCGGCGCCTTGATGAAAATGTGCTGCAGATGCAGATCGCTCGTCAGGCCGGCGTTCGGGCCACGCTGACTGGCGATGTAGTTCGCGACTTCGGCGTCCGACACCGTGACCTTGCTGTCCACTTCCTTCTCGCGCAGACGCGAGAGCGTCAGTTCGGTACGCGCGTCGCTGGTGAACGTGCTCCAGGGCACGCCTTGCGCCTCGATGCGCGAGCGATACACGTCGAGCGACAGGTTGTTCGCCGCGGCAAGCCGTTCGAGCGTTTTTTGCACGGTGGCGTCGTCGATGTTGATGCCGTCTTCCTTGGCCTTTTGCAACTGGATGCGTTCCAGCACCATCTGGTTGAGCACCTGCTGGCGCAACTGGTCCATCGGCGGGACCGGCGCGTTCTGCTGGTTCAGGCGGCGGGTGATCAGGCTCATGCGTTCGTCGAGCTCGCGCCGCGTGATGACACCGTTGTTGACCACTGCGGCAATGGTGTCGACCGTCTGGCCGCTACTGCCGCCCAGCGCCTGCGCCTGCACCGGCGCAACCGACAGGAAAGACGCCGCGGCGGCAATACCGGCCGCAAGCGTTGCCAAGCGAAGCTTTTTCATGATTGCCACAGATACTCCAATGATGTCGGGCGCGCCTGGCCCGTCTTTTCGCACTTTATAAATGATGCGCCATTCGTCAAACGATGCGTCATTCGTAGTTGGTGAACCGCGACTCCGGCGGCGGCGGCGGCGGCAACGGCGTATAGCCCGCCACGCTGGCGCGGAATGCGGTCATCAGCCCGTTGTCGACGCTCGACAAGCCCTTGAACGTCAACTGCGCGAGGAACCGCGTGCTCGACTGATTCTGCCCCGAGGTGTTCAGACCGTTCGCGTAGCGCTGGATCCCGGCCCCGAGCGTCCAGCAGTCGGCGTCGTACTGCAGGCCGACCAGACCGTCGACGATCCGGTGGCCGCCCAGGTCGTAATTGAACCGGCCCACGCCGTACACCCGGTGCGTGAGCGGCCACTGGCCCGAAATCAGCACCTGATTGATCGGCTGGTTGTCCAGCGTGGTGTTCGCGCGCGTGTAGCGGTACGCGACGTTGATCACCTTGCCGGTGGCCGGACTGAACCCGAAGCCGACGCTCGTCTTCACCAACTGGTTGTTGTCGGCATTATATTGGAACGCCGTTTCCGAAGCGAAACCGGCGCCGAGCTTGAACGACGCCCCGGCGATCAGGTCCGAATGCGTGGCCTGCGCGCTGGTCTGGGTAGGCTGCAGCGTGACGCGCTGGTCCTGGAAGTAATACTGCTGCGCGATCACGAATCGCGCCCGTTCGTCGCCCGTTGCCGCGTTGATGAAGCGCGTGGTGAGAGCAGCCGTCAGACGGTTCGCGTCGGCGATCCGGTCGTTGCCGACGAAGGTGTTCGGCGTGAAGATTTCCGCCAGCCCGAAGTCGGAGTCGGCGGTGTCGAACAGCGGCGCGGATTCCTGATTGCGGAACGGCGTGTACACGTAGTACAGGCGCGGCTCGAGCGTCTGGATGTAATCCTCGCCGAAGATCCGCACCGAACGGTCGAAGATCAGGCCCGTGTCGAACGACAGCGTCGGGATCGATTCGGTGAAATTCTTCGGCGTGCCCACCGGCACGTCGTCGCCGATATTGCGCAGGTTGTACGACGCAAAGTGCCACTGCACCTTCGGCGTGACGAAGTAACCCGGCCCGACTACCGAATACGAAATGTACGGGTTGAACATCACCCGCTGACCTTCGGTCATGTCCGCGGTAGTGATGCGGAAATTCGTGTAGTCGGCTTCCGCCCCGAAGTCGAAGCCGCCGACGTTGTACTTCGCGTACTTCACGTTCAACTGCGGCTCGCGGCCGTACGGCGCGACCGACGGCGTCAGCGTCTGCCAGTGCTGCTCGCGCGCGAGCACCGACCACGGGCCATTGTTGTAGGTCAACCCGGCTTCCTGTTGATACAGGAGCTGGGTGCCGTTCATGAACTGATTGACCGACGACGACAAATCTTCCGGATACGTGTTGTCCGAAACCTTGTTGTAGTAGATGTAGCCGCCGAACCCGTTGCCGAAGTTCTGGTTGTGCTGGATGTACAGCGCGTAGCGGTTGGTCTTGGTCAGGTGGTCGTCCGGCAGGAACTCGCCGGTGATCGAGCCGGAATACGTGGGCGACAGGTAACGGAACGACGCCTGCGTCTGCACACCGCGCTTCGAGATCAGACGCGGCGTGAGCGTCAGATCGCGATTCGGCGCGATGTTGAAGTAATACGGCACCGACAGTTCGAAGCCGTTCGACGAACTCAGCGAGAACGTGGGCGGCAAAATCCCGCTGCGCCGCTCGCCCGAGAGCGGGAACGACAGCCAGGGCGAGGCGAACACCGGCACGCCCTGGAAGAACAGCACGCCGTTGTAGGCGACACCTTCGTCCGCGCCGGTGTCGAAATCGAACTCGCTGCCCTTGATGTACCAGGCCGGATCGTCCGCGCACGCGCAGGCCGTGTAGGTGCCCTTCGTGAAGACCGAGCGCTCGTTGTCGAGCAGGTCGACGCGCTCCGCGCTGCCCGAGCCGCCCGTCACGTTGAAGTGGTACTTCGGCGCGGTCATGAAGCCTTCGCTCGAATCCACGCGCATGTGCGCTTCCGGGCCGACGAACGAATTGCCGTTGTTGACTACGTGGACCTGGCCGTACGCGTCGGCCATATCCGTGTCCTGGTCGTAATGCAGCGCGTCGGCCTTGATCACGACCGTATTGCGCCGCACCTCGGCCGAGCCCTTGGCGGCCATGTCCTGGTCAGTGGTGCCGGTGGTCGTGTCGCCGAGCACGAACGTGGCCGGTTTCTGGCCCTGCTGCAACGGACGTTCTTCCAGCTGCGGGGCAAGCTGCATGCCCCAGGGCGCGTCGATAGGTTGCGGCTGCGCGGCTTCCCCCACCAACTGGGCGTGCGCAAGCGCGGGCATCAGGCCCGGAACGGCGATCAACGCCGCGACGAGCCGCCTTTTGCGCGGCACAACAGCACAAGAGGGAGTCGTTTGGGAAAGCTGTCTAGGCGGCATGTATCGTTTGGCGAATCGGCTCGTCCGTCAGCATCTGCAGTCACGGTCCACCGCCTGCACACCCCGACCGTGACAGTCGGCTGCACATCAATATTTACAATCTGTCGAACGATGAGGCGGGCGGTAAAGCGGAATACGCGAAAGCTGGCGTGAGCCGCGTCAAAAAAGTCGTGGGGTATTATATGGCAAGACGTTGCCCCTCTGAATTTGCCGCCGGTTTTCATGACGCTGCCCCCATCCCAAGACTCCACCGATACCCGTCTCGAACTGCTCAAAGCCTGGCTGAAAGGCCACGTGGCGCGCTATGCGCTCGAGCTCGACACACTTGTCCCGGCTTCGTCCGACGCCAGTTTTCGCCGCTATTTCCGCCTGGCCGGTAAGGCGGCGGAAGGCGAAAGCAACGGCACGCTGATCGCCGTCGATGCCCCGCCGCCCGAAAAGTGCCGCGAATTCGTGCAGGTCGCGCAGTTGCTCGCGGCCGCCGACGTGCACGTGCCACGCGTGCTGGAGGTCGATTTCGAGGCCGGCTTCATGCTCGTCACCGATCTGGGCACCGCTTCGTACCTCGGCGCGCTGACCGAAGCGCAAAACGCGGACGACTCGCGCCGTGCCCGTGCGCTGATGCGCGACGCGCTCGATGCGCTGATCCGCTGGCAACTCACCTCGCGCGAAGACGTGCTGCCGCCGTTCGACGAAGCCTTCCTGCGCCGCGAGATGGAGTTGATGCCGGAGTGGTTCCTCGGCCGGCATCTGGGCCGCGGGACGGACGAAAAAGCGGACGAAAAGGTACGCGGCGTGCTCGATCGCACGTTCGCGCTGCTGATCGCGAGCGCCCGTGCGCAGCCGCAGGTGTTCATGCTGCGGGACTTCATGCCACGCAATCTGATGCTCGCCGCCGAGCCGAATCCGGTGAACCCGGGCGTGCTGGACTTCCAGGACGCGGTGTACGGCCCGATCACCTACGACGTCGCCTCGCTGTTGCGCGATGCGTTCCTGAGCTGGGACGAAGAGTTCGAGCTGGATTGCTTCGTGTACTACTGGGAGCGGGCTAAAAAAGCCGGCCTGCCGGTCGATCCTGATTTCGGCGAGTTCTACCGCCAGATCGAATGGATGGGTCTGCAACGGCACATCAAGGTGCTGGGGCTCTTTTGCCGGATCAACTATCGCGACGGCAAACCGCACTACATGAAGGATCTGCCGCGTTTCATCGGCTATGCGCGCAAGGTTGCCGAGCGCTATGCACCGCTGCGTCCGTTCGCGAAGCTCCTCGACGATCTCGAGGGCCGCGCGAACGAAGTCGGCTACACCTTCTGACCGATGACGATGTCCCTGAAGAAAGCGATGATTTTCGCCGCGGGCCGCGGCGAGCGCATGCGTCCGTTGACCGACACATGCCCCAAGCCTTTACTCGACGTGGGCGGCAAGCCGCTGATCGTGTGGCAGATCGAACGGCTCGCGCTTGCGGGCTTTCGAACCATTGTGATCAACCACGCGTGGCTCGGCGAGCAGATCGAAGCCACGCTCGGCGACGGCTCGCGCTGGCAAGTCCAGTTGCGCTACTCGGCCGAGAACGAGGCGCTGGAGACGGCGGGCGGCATCGTGCAGGCGTTGCCGCTGCTGGAGGATGACGGCGCGAGCGAAGTGTTCGTCGCGGTCAGCGGCGACGTGTACGCCGACTTCGATTACGCCACGCTGAATGTGCACGCCGAAAGATTGCGGGCCTTGCGCGAGCCGGGCATGCATCTGGTGATGGTGCCGAACCCGGCGTTTCATCCGAATGGCGACTTCGGTCTGGTTGACGGCGCGCTCTCGCTCGACGCCCGACCACGGTTCACGTTCGGCAACATCGGGCTATACGACACGCGCATGTTCCGCGATCTGCCGCGCGGCACGCGGCGCGCGCTCACGCCGTATTACCGCGACACGATCGGACGCGGTCTCGCGAGCGGCGAGTTGTATGAGGGCTTGTGGGAGAACGTCGGCACGCCGGCGCAGTTGGGCGAGCTCGATCAGCGTTTGCGCACGCGTTGAGCGCGACGCGTTCGGCGCCGGAATTTCGCATCACGCTGCATTGCCGAACGACAACGCAAAAAACCACCGCACAAGTTTTATTGCCCACCCTCTCCCGCACCCACTGCTTCCACCGCCTCCGGCGCCTCGGCCGCGCGCTGCTGCTGCAAGGCCCACATCTGCGCGAACAGGCCGTTCGCGCGCAGCAGTTCCGCATGCGTGCCGCGCTCGATGATCCGCCCTTTGTCCATCACGATGATCTGCTGCGCGTGCACCACCGTCGAAAGCCGGTGCGCGATGATCAGCGTCGTGCGCTCGCGGGCGATCTGATCGAGCTCATGCTGAATCGCGCGCTCGGAACGTGAATCGAGCGCGGAGGTCGCTTCGTCGAATAGCAGGATCGGCGGATTCTTGAGGATGGTCCGCGCAATCGCCACGCGTTGCTTTTCGCCGCCGGACAACTTCAGGCCACGTTCGCCGACCGGCGTTTCATAGCCCTTCGGCAAGCCTTCGATGAACTCGTGAATATGCGCCGCGCGCGCCGCCGCAATCACTTCCTCGCGCGTTGCCGAGGGACGGCCGTAGGCGATGTTGTAGTAGATCGAATCGTTGAACAGCACCGTATCCTGCGGCACGATGCCGATCGACGCGCGCAACGAATCCTGCGTGACGTCACGAATATCCTGACCGTCGATGGTGATCGCGCCGCCCATCGCGCGGTCAAGATCGTAGAAGCGGAACATCAGCCGCGCGAGGGTCGATTTGCCCGAACCGCTATGGCCGACCACTGCGGTGGTGGTGCCCGCCGGAATCGTGAAGCTCACGTCGTGCAGAATCTGGCGCGCCGGTTCGTACGCGAAGTTCACGCGCTCGAAGCGCACCTGCGCGCCGTTCACGCGCAGCGCGGGCGCACCCTCCAGGTCGGGCACTTCCCGCGCGGCGCCGAGCAGCGTGAACATGCGGTCCATGTCGGTGAGGCTTTGCTTCAACTCGCGATACACCACGCCGAGAAAATTCAGCGGAATATAAAGCTGCAGCATGAAAGTGTTGATCAGCACCAGATCGCCGAGCGTGAGACGCCCGGCCATCACGCCTTGCGTGGCGCGCCACAGAATGAACACGAGCCCCGTGCCGATAATCGCCTGCTGCCCGAAGTTCAGCGCCGACAGCGAGCGCTGCGACTTGATCGCCGCCGTGCGATAGCGCTTGAGGTTTTCGTCGTAACGGCTCGCTTCCCACTCTTCGTTGCCGAAGTATTTGACTGTCTCGTAGTTCAGCAGCGAATCGATCGCGCGTGAATTCGCCTTCGAATCGAGATCGTTCATGGTGCGGCGAAAATGCGTGCGCCACTCCGTGACCTTCACCGTGAACACGATGTACACGGCGAGCGCAATGAACGTGACCACCGCGTAATACGCCTCGTACTTGACGACGAAAAAGCCGAGCACGAGCCCGACTTCGACGAGCGTCGGCAGAATGCTGTAAAGCGAGTACGAGATCAACTGCGTGATGCCGCGCGTGCCGCGCTCGATGTCGCGCGACATGCCGCCCGTCTGCCGTTCGAGGTGAAAGCGCAACGACAGCGCATGCAGATGGCGGAACACTTTCAGCGCGAGTTGGCGCACCGCGCTTTCGGTCACCTTCGAAAACAGAATCTCGCGCAGTTCGGTGAACAGCGACGTGGACAGCCGCACCACCGCATACGCGACCACCAGCAGGCCGACGCCGCCCAGTAACACGATGGCCGGCGAATCGTGAGCACGGCCGAGCGCGGTGAGATGCTGCACCGAGGCGAGGCTGTCGACGATCCGCTTCATCACGATCGGCACGCCGAGATTGGCGACCTTCGCGCCGATCAGGCAGCTCAGCGCGAAACCGACCCGCCATTTATACGTGGCGAGATACGGCAGCAGCGACAGGATCGTCTGCCAGTCGTTGCGCGGCTGGGTGGAGATCGGCGAGGGTTCGGACGAGGGCGTGCGGCGCATGGAGATCGGCTGGGGAGAGTGTGGAGATGCCGGAGTTCGCAGCGGCGCGGCGACCGCGGCATGCCGGCTCGGCATACTGCTTTTGGTCGCGCGACCCGGCTGGGCGCTTTCCCGTACAATTCCTGATCTTTCTATTGTCGCAGAAGCCGGCTGGCGCCGCTTTTCATGGGTTGGCCCGCCGTGGGTGGCACGTTGGCCGCGCGGTGCGTGCCGTAACGTTGTCGTGAAATGCCCCGCCTGCCGGTCGAGCCGACCGAGCCAACACGTTTCTCAAGGGTGCCCCGATGACCGATATTCTTCAACTCCCGCAAAAGCACTGCGCGCTGCGCGTGGTGCCGCAGCCCTCGGACGCGAACGTCCACGGCGACGTGTTCGGCGGCTGGATCATGGCGCAAGTGGACATTGCCGGCTCGATTCCGGCAAGCCGCCGCGCCAACGGGCGGGTAGCGACCATCGCGGTCAATTCGTTCGTGTTCAAGCAGCCGGTGTTCGTCGGCGATCTGCTGAGCTTTTACGCGGACATCGTCAAGACGGGCAATACGTCAGTCACGGTGGCGGTCGAGGTCTACGCGCAGCGCATGAGCCTAACCGAAGATCTCGTGAAGGTCACCGAAGCCACGCTGACCTACGTCGCCACCGATAGCGACCGGCGCCCGCGCGCGTTGCCGCTGCTGGATTGAGCGGGTCGCGGTAAAAAAACGAGGCGCCGCGGCGCCTCGGTTTCTTCAGGCTTGGTATAAGGTCACTGGCTCGCCGCCGCGCCAATCCCCGCCTTCTTCTGCGCGTTCTGAATGTCGTTCGGATAATTCGGATCGTTGCGCGACGGCTGATAGCCGTTGCTCTCCAGCTGTTTCAACTCGGCGTTTTTCTTCGCCCGCGCCTCCTTGCGTGCGGCCTTGCGCTGAGCCTTGGTGCTCGGAGCCGCCTTCGATGCGGCCGACGGAATGGCCGCATCGGAATCGCTGCCCGCCGGACCGCCACCGCCGCCGCTTTGCGCGAACGCCGGCGCGGCGCAAGCCACGCTCAGTACAACCGATGCCAGCAACACAGACAGTTTCTTTGCAGGTGACGACGTCATTGTTCTCTCCAGTCGGATCAGTCGGATTGGCGGATAGTCGACGGCGAAACGCCCATGACCTGGTGCGAGCAGCGAAAATCGGGCGCAACGCCGCGTGAATCGGTGCTTCGTGGTTCCCAGCGCAGTCTGAGTTGGGAATCACGAATATAGCCGACCGAAACGCCCGCGCAAATCGATTACGCGCACGATTCCAGGCTAACCCGCACGATTCGAGACCGCAGGCGCGCCGTTGCTGCGCAGATAAGCGTCGACCTGCCCTTCGATCCACTGCGCGAAATCCGCCTGCGAGGCATTGAGCATTTCGCGTTGCTGCCAGACCAGCCAGTAGGGATAACGGTACGGCACGCGGATATCGGTGATCTGCACCAGCTCGCCACGCGCCAGCGCATAAGCGACCAGGCTGCGCCTTTCGAGCGCGACGCCCTGGCCTTGCAGCACGGCGCCGATCACGATATTCGAGTCGTTCGCCGACAGCACCACGGCACCCTCGGCCGGCTCCGTCACCTGAGCTGCCTGACACCAGTCATGCCACGGCGTATCGGGACTCGAGAGCAGCGGACAGGCCAGCACGTCCTGGGCGGTGACGGGCAAGCGGCCATGCGGCGCCAGCGCGAAATGCGGAGCGGCGACCACCACCATCTCGTCGTCGAACAGTTTCTGTTGCGCGGCGTCGGGCCAATGCCCCTGTCCCATGCGGATGCCGATGTCGCTCGCGCCCTGGCGAAAATCTTCGACCTGCAAGCTCGTCTGCAAGCGGATCCGGTAGTACGGATGCGCGTCGCGAAAACTGGCGAGGCGTGGCACGAGCCAATGCTGTGCGAACGAAGGCAAGGTGGTGATCACCAGTTCGCTTTCGTGTGGGCGCGCCTGCGCGCGGCGCGTCGCATGGGTGATGTCGCGCAGCGCCATGCGGATGTCGAGCGCGTAGAGCCGTCCTTCCTCGGTCAGCCGCAGCCCGCGCGCCTCACGCATGAAGAGCGCGACGCCCATCGAATCTTCCAGCACCTTGATCTGCTGGCTCACCGCCGAGTGCGTGACATGCAACTCGCGCGCGGCCTGCGTGACGCCGCCCAGGCGAGCGACGGCCTCGAAGCAACGCAGTGCGGTCAAGGGCGGGATCGGCTTCATGTAAGAAATTCTGACCTAAATCGTCGTTAATTGTCGCTTTTTTTGCAGTGCGGAGATGCTTAATCTATCGGTTCGATGCGCCCGGCCCCATGTAGGCAGGGGAACCACGGCAACAGCGGGCTCGGGCGTGCCATGATAGATGTTCTAACGGGAATGAGATGAAACTGATCGGAATGCTGGATTCGCCGTACGTACGCCGGGTCGCTATCTGCCTCAAATTGCTGAAGCTCGACTTCGAGCACGAGTCGATCTCGGTGTTCAGCACCTACGACCAGTTCGCGAGAATCAACCCTGTCGTCAAGGCGCCCACGCTGATCGCCGACAACGGCCAGACCGTGATGGACTCGACGGTGATTCTCCAGTACCTCGCCACGCTCGCCGGGCCGAACCAGCGGCTGTTGCCGACGCGGCCCGACGCCGCCTTGCGCGCCGCCCGCCTCACGGGCCTCGCGCTCGCCGCGTGCGAGAAGAGTGTGCAGATCGTCTACGAACGCAATCTGCGGCCGGCGGAGAAGCAGCATGAGCCGTGGGTGGATCGCGTGAGCACGCAGTTGTTCGCCGCTTACGCCGAACTCGAACGCGAACTCGCGGCGGCGGCGCTGCCGATCGAGGCGGACCAGTTCGACGCAGCCGACGTCACCGTGGCGGTCGCCTGGCACTTCACGCAGATGATGCTGCCGGGGATGGTCAGCAAGACGGAGCATCCCTTCCTGCAGTCGTTCTCCGAACTGGCGGAAGGTCTGCCGGTTTTCCTGGACACGCCGGCAGAGTAAGCGCCGCGGCGCGAGCGCTCAAACCGTCGCGAGTTCGCGCCCCACGCCGCCTTGCAGCAACTCGGAAATCGCGTCCGTCGACAACGGCTTCGCGAAGTAGAACCCTTGCATCTCGTCGCACGCGCGCTCTTTCAGGAAGTCGAGTTGCGCGGACGTCTCCACGCCTTCGGCGATCACCTGCAACTTCAGCGAATGCGCGAGCGCGATGATCGCCGAGGTGATCGTCTCGTCGTCGCCCGACACGCCGATGTCGGAGACGAACGAGCGGTCGATCTTCAGCCGATCCACCGGGAAGCGCTTCAGATAGCTGAGGCTCGAATAGCCGGTGCCGAAGTCGTCGATGGCGAGGCCGATGCCGAGCGCATGCAGTTCGTTGAGCATCGATACCGCTTCTTCGGCATTGCGCATGATGGTGCTTTCGGTCAATTCGAGTTCGAGGTACTGCGGCTCGAGGCCGGTCTCGGCCAGCACCTGCATGACCAGCTTGGCGATATCGCGTTGCTGGAACACCCGCGCCGACAGATTCACCGAGACCCGCGCCGGCGGCAAACCCTCGTCCTGCCAGGCCTTGTTCTGGCGGCACGCCTCGCGCAGCACCCACTCCGAGAGCGGCCCGATCAGCCCGCTTTCTTCCGCGACCGGAATGAACGACGACGGCGGCACCAGCCCGACTTCCGGATCACGCCAGCGCACCAGCGCCTCGGTGCCGACGATCTGTCCGCTCTCGATGTCCACCTGCGGCTGGTAGTGCAACAGGAATTCGTTGTCGCGCAAAGCACGGCGCAAACGCCGCTCGAGATTCAGGCGCGTGCCCGCGCTCGCGTTCATCTCCGGCTGATAGAACTGGAACGTGTTGCGGCCCATGTCCTTCGCGCGATACATCGCGAGGTCGGCCTTCTTCATCAGCGTTTCGGCGTCCTCGCCGTCTTGCGGGAACAGGCTCGCGCCCATACTGCAGCCGACATACAGCTCGGTGCCGTCGAGCCACACCGGCTCGGAGATCGACGCGCGCACGCGCTCCATCCACGCGATCAGCGACTGTTCGTCGACGGTGTCGGTCATCACGATCACGAACTCGTCGCCGCCGTGCCGAGCCACCGTGTCGCTGGTACGCGTGCAGCGCGCGAGACGCTCGGCGACCACGCTCAGCAGACGATCGCCCACACTGTGGCCGAGGCTGTCGTTGACGTTCTTGAAGCCGTCCAGATCGATGAACACGACTGCGACGCCCTTGTGATGCCGTTGCGCGACGATCAACGCATGCTGCAAGCGGTCGCGCAGCAAATTGCGGTTCGGCAGGCGCGTGAGGCTGTCGTAGTTGGCCTGGTATTCGAGCTGTTCCTGATAGCGCATCAGATCGGTCACGTCGTTGATCACGCCGATGTGATGCGTGATCACCCCCTCCTGATTAGGCACCGGCGCGATGAAAAGCTGATTCCAGAACAGGGCGCCGTCCTTGCGATAGTTGCGCACCACCGCGCTGACTTCGCGGTTCGCCGCGAGCGCCTGACGGATCAGCGCGACGCCTTCCTGCTCGCGGTCGTCGCGCTGCAGAACGCGGCAATCGTGGCCGATCACCTCGGCGGGGTCATAGCCGGTAATGCGCATGAACGCCGGATTCACGTACTCGATCAGATTGCCGGTCGGCGACGGCGCGGTGATCAGAATCGCGTTGACGCTGGCATCGAGCGCGCGGCTTTGCAGACGCAAGGCAAGATCGGCACGCTTACGCTCGGTGATGTCCGTGTAGGAACCGAGCACGCCGATCACGCGGCCGTCGCCGTCGGTGAACGGCAGCTTGCTCGTGACAGTGGTGCGGTGCACGCCGTCGATCACCAGATCGACTTCGAAGTTCATCTTCGGCACACCGGTGCTCACCACTTCCTTGTCGTGGTCGTTCAGCAGCGTCGAGAAGTCGCGCCACGGCATGTCGGCGTCGCTCTTGCCCACCACCTGCTCGGGATATGCGAGCCCTGCATCGCGCGCGAACGCCATGTTGCAGCCGAGATAGCGCGACTCCATGTCCTTCCAGAAAATGCGCTGCGGAATATTGTCGATCACCGCTTCGAGCATCTGGTTCGAACGGTGCGCTTCGGCTTCAGCGTTGATCTGGTCGGTGACGTCGTCGGCCAGCACGAAGAACGCGGCGCGGCCCATGAAGTTCAGCGCGTGATACGAAATATCGGCGCTGATCGTCGAGCCGTCCTTGCGCCGGTGATGCCAGATGCCCGCCATGGTGCGGCCGTGCTGGCCCGCGTCGCTGCGCTGCATATGCGATTCGAGACGCGAGATTTCGCCGTTCGGCCGGATCGTGCGAATCGTCATGCCGAGAAATTCGCTTTCGGTGTAGCCGTATTGCTGGATCGCGGCCGCGTTGACGGCGAGAAAACGCAGCGTCTCGCGATCGAAGATGTACATCGGCACCGGATGGTCGTCGAACAGGCCGCGAAAGCGTTCGTCGTGGCGGCCGAGCGCGCGCACGGTGCGCAGCTTCTCGCGCGCGCTGTTTTCGCGGGCGCCGAACGTGAAGATCAGCAGCACGCTGCCGCCCAGCATGGTCACGATCAGCAGGAACATGGCCCGCTGCGTTTCGCTCGCCGAGGCCGCGAGCGACGCCTGCAAGGCGCGGCTCTCCGCGCCGCGCAGTGCCGCGAGGCCGTCTTCGACGCGATCCAGGCCGAGCCCGAGATGGGTGTAAGTCGAGGCCGCCCACGCACGCGAGGCGTCCGGCACGGCATTGCCGCTCTGGAGCAGCGCGTCGTCGATGTCGTGTTGCAACGCGTGGCTGTCCGCGATCAGCTTCGCGAGTGCGTCGAGCATGGCGGGCTCGCCGGCCAGTTCACGGCGCAGATCGCGCTCCAGACCCGCGAGCGTCGTCGCCATGGCGGTGGCCGCGCCAGCCGGCGCCGCCTCGCCCGACGCCTCGAAGCGGCCGAGCGCGGCAAGGCCGCCGTCAAGCACCGCCCGGTAGGCGTCGAGATCCTCGCGCACGCTCGTCGAACGCAGCATGCGCGCGTCAGCGTCGCGTTGGCCGCAAATCTGCGTATAAGCGACGAACGCGTTCGCGCCGATCGCCGCGGCAACGACCGCCAGGTTGATCAGCAGCCGCTTCGATAAAAAAGGAGTCATGGGTTCCGAACGTCAATCGTTCTGCGGGCGGGAGCGCGCGGTCGCTTTCGATGCGTCGGGCCGCATCGATACGAGACTCTTTACGCGCCAACCCATGGATAACGGCAGAGTTCGGAACAGATTGAGGGTAGCGAGTGAAAAAAACTGGCGGGTCGCGCCTAGCCGGCCGCGCCTAGCCGGCCGCACCTAGCCGGCCGCGCCGAATTCCTTCATGGCCGGGACGAAGTCGTGATTGGCCTCCGGCTTGCGCGACAGCTTGGCGAGCACGTAGCGCTTGAACGGCTCCAGTTCGGCCCACTGGGCGACGCCCGGTGCGGCGAGACCAGCCAGTTGCGCCTGATGCGCGATGCCGTCCGGCACACTGTCCGTGCGGCGCCAGGCGGGCGCGTCCTCGGGCGTGAACCACTCCGGCTCGATGTTCGCGTGGGTACGCAGCATTTCGAACAGGGCATGATCGAAATTCGGCTCGATCTCCGCGTCTTCCTCGACCGGGAAACGCGCCAGCAGCTTGCGGTCTTCGAGCGGCAGCGTTTGCCATTGATCGAGCGAGATGCGCAGCCCGAACCGGTCGAGATTGAAGCGTACCGACATCGGGATGTAGGTGAAATTCTCCGAAGACTCGACCTCGAAGTTGAACAGAAGCGGTGCTTCGTTGAGTCCCATGACAATGTCCCTCGTGGATGGCGGGCAACACGCAAGCCCAGCTTGGGGTATTTTAGAACCTTATTCGCGCGACGGCGGCATGGCCGGCGGCAACATACGGGCCGCCAACCGCCCACACGCGCGCAGCATGGCAAAGGAGTGAACTAGCTTGAACGAACTGGAAACAGCCGGGCAGCCGGGCGCCGTGGAGCGCCAGGTGCGCCGGCACCGCGGCGCGGCGGTCGAAACCGTCACCGACCACGTCGGTCAGGAGTGGCCGGTCGCGCTCGTCTTCAACGGCATTTCGCACGCGGTGATGATGTGCACGCCGCGCGATCTGGAGGCGTTCGCGGTCGGATTCGCGATTTCAGAAGGGATCGTGGGGCGCGGCAGCGACATTCAGGACATCGAGGTCGAGTTGCATGATGACGGCGAATTGCCGCATGCCGAAGTGCAGTTACAGGTGGTGCAGCAGGCGTTCGTCGCGTTGAAGGAAAAGCGTCGCGCGCTCGCCGGGCGCACCGGCTGCGGCGTGTGCGGCATCGAAAGCATCGATCTGCTGGATCTGGAACCGGAGCGCGTGCCGGACACCGGTTTTCTGCAACGGCTCGCGCCGGACGCGATCGCGCGCGCCGCCCGCGAATTGCCTGAGCATCAGGCGCTGACGCGGCTGACCGGCGGCCTGCACGCCGCCGCGTGGTGCGACGCGGCGGGCGCGATCCGCTATGCGTTCGAAGACGTCGGCCGCCACAATGCGCTCGATAAGCTGATCGGCCAACTCGTGCTCGATCGCGTCGATACCAGGGAAGGCTTTGTGTTTCTGTCGAGCCGCGCCAGCTACGAGCTGGTGCGCAAGGCCGCGCGCGTCGACGTGCCGATGGTCGCCACGATCTCGGCGCCGTCGTCGCTGGCGATTGCGATTGCCCGCAAGGCGGGCGTGCGGCTGGTGAGCTTCTGCCGCGAGAAAAGCTACGTCGACTACGATACGTTGCAGCCGGCGCAGCCTTGAGCGGTTGAAGCGGCTGCATACCTGAGCGCCCGACGCGCTCAGGCACGGCACTCAGTCGAATTGCCGGAAGTCCGGCTTGCGCTTCTCGAAGAACGCCTTGAACGCCTCGCGTGCTTCGGGCGCGAGCAGCATCTTGCCGAAATGCACGGCTTCTTCGGACATCTGCGTTCGCAGTTCCTGATGGCTCGCGCGCTTCATCAAACTTTTCGTCACGCGCAGCGACGAAGCCGGCAACGCAGCCAGCTTCGCGACTTGCGAAGCAGCGAACGCGTCGACTTCGGCCGCGGGCAGCAGGCGATTCACGAAACCCATGCGCAGCGCTTCGGCGGCGTCGAATGCTTCGCCGAGCAGCAGTTTCTCCGCCGCCGCCTGGTAGCCGGCCACGCGCTGCAACAGCAGGCTCGACGCCGCTTCCGGACAGAGGCCGAGTTGCGTGAACGGCAGCGAGAAGCTCGCGGTGTCGGCCGCGTAGACCAGGTCGCAATGCAGCAACAAGGTCGTACCGATGCCGACCGCCGGCCCCGCCACCGACACCACCACCGGCTGCTCCGCCGAGCTGATCGCGCGCAGGAACTGGAACACCGGTGCGTTTTCGCCCATCGGCGGCGTCTTCATGAAATCTTCGAGATCGTTGCCGGCGCTGAAAATACCCGCGCTGCCGCGAATCAGGATGGCGCGCACGGACGCGTCGCCTTGCGCTTCGACCAGCGCGTCCGCCATCGTCTGGTACATCGCGGCCGTAATCGCGTTTTTCCTGTCGGGCCGGTTGAAGGCAATCGTCAGCACGCCGTTGGCGCGCTCGACCAGGATATCCATCGTCATCTCCTCGTACTCCTGCTGAAAATGTAAAAACGGTTCGCAAGCTGGGTGGCCTGCGAACCGTTCCGCGGTTCTTAGCGGGTCGCCCTTGGGCTTCCCTCTGGAACCGAAGCGACCACCGGAGTGAACGCCGGGGTGAACATGCTTACAGGCGCTCGATGATGCCCGCCGCGCCCATGCCCGTGCCGACGCACATGGTCACCATGCCGTACTTGTAGTTACGGCGGCGCAAGCCATGCACCACGGTCGACGCACGAATCGCGCCCGTCGCACCCAGCGGATGGCCGAGGGCGATCGCGCCGCCGAGCGGGTTGATTTTCGCCGGATCGAGACCGAGGTCCTGAATCACCGCCAGCGATTGCGCGGCGAATGCCTCGTTCAGCTCGATCCAGTCCAGGTCGTCGATCTTCAGGCCGGCGGCCTTCAGTGCGGCCGGAATCGCTTCCTTCGGACCGATGCCCATGATTTCCGGCGGCACGCCGCGCACGGCGAAGCTGACGAAACGCGCGAGCGGCGTCAGGTTGAATTCCTTCAGCATTTTTTCCGACACCACGATCAACGCGCCCGCGCCGTCCGACGTCTGCGAGCTGTTGCCCGCCGTCACCGAACCCTTGTTGGCGAACACCGCGCGCAGCTTGGCCAGACCTTCGAGCGACGTTTCCGCGCGCGGACCTTCGTCGAGCGACACTTCGCGGGTCTTCACGCGGACTTCGCCGGTGGCGAGATCCGGGAAGCGCTCGGTGATCGTGTAGGCGGCGATTTCGTCGTTGAACTCGCCGGCTTGCTGCGCGGCGATCGCACGGCGGTGCGATTCGACCGAGAACGCGTCTTGCGCCTCGCGGCTGATCTTCCAGCGCTCGGCGACTTTCTCCGCTGTCAGGCCCATGCCGTAGGCAATGCCAATGTCTTCATTGCGATCGAAGATATGCGGCGACATGGACGGCTTGTTGCCCATCATCGGCACCATGCTCATCGACTCGCAGCCGCCCGCGATCATTGCGTCCGACTCGCCGACGCGGATACGGTCGGCAGCCATGGCGAGCGCGGTCAGGCCCGATGCGCAGAAGCGGTTCACCGTCACGCCGCCGACGCTATTCGGCAGACCGGCCAGCAGCGCGCCCATGCGCGCGACGTTCAGCCCTTGTTCCGCTTCCGGAATCGCACAGCCGATGATCGCGTCTTCGATCACCTTCGTGTCGAGGCCGGGCACTTGCGCCACGGCTGACTTGATCGCGTGCACCAGCAGTTCGTCCGGGCGCGTGTTCTTGAACATCCCGCGCGGCGCCTTGCCGATCGGCGTACGGCTCGCGGCGACGATGTATGCGTCTTGCAATTGCTTTGCCATTTGAAGCTCCTTTGTCGACCAGAGTTAGCGCTTTAGCGCTTACTCTGGTCCCATGCAGTCTTATCGCGTTGGTCGCTTAGTTACGCACTGGCTTGCCGGTTTGCAGCATGCCCATGATCCGTTCCTGTGTCTTTTGCGTGCCGAGCAGATCGACGAACGCACGACGCTCGAGTTGCAGCAGCCATTCTTCATCGACCAGACTGCCCGCCTCCACGTCACCGCCGCACACCGCTTCCGCGATACGGCTCGCGATCAGGAAATCGTGCTCGCTGATGAAACGGCCGTCGCGCATATTGACGAGCGACGCCTTGATGGTCGCGATCGCCGAACGGCCGGCCACCGGCACCTGCGTCACACGCAGCGGCGGACGATAACCCGACGCAGACAACGCGCGCGCTTCCTTCTTCGCGACGTCGAGCAGTTCGAACACGTTGAAGACGATCGTGTCGGACGGCTTCAGGTAGCCCATCGCGCGGGCGTCGAGCGCGGAGGCCGAGACCTTCGCCATCGCCGCGTTTTCGAACGACTTCTGCACGAACTTGAGCAGGTCGTTGGTCGCGCCCACTTGCGTCGCGGCTTCCGCCGCGCGCAATGCCGCTTCCTTCAGGCCGCCGCCCGCGGGCACGAGACCCACGCCGACTTCCACCAGACCGAGATAGCTTTCGATGTGCGCGACCCGCTTCGCGCTATGCAGCGCCAGCTCGCAGCCGCCACCGAGCGCGATACCCGACACGGCCGAGATGACCGGCACGCTCGCGTACTTCACGCGCAGCATGCCTTGCTGGAATTTCTTCACGAATGGCTCGATGCCCTTCGCGCCGCCCATCATGAACGCCGGCATTGCCTCTTCGAGGTTGGCGCCCGCGGAGAACGGGCCGCCCGGCGTGCCGAGTTTCAGCGACGTCGGCTGCCACACCACGAGACCCTTGTAGTCTTTTTCGGCCAGTTCGATCGCCTGCGTCAGACCGTCGATCACCGACGGTCCGATCGTGTTCATCTTGCTCTTGAACGACACGATCAGCACGTCGTTCTCGCCGGCGCGATCGTCGACCCAGGCGCGCACGGCGTCGGTTTCGAACAACGTCTTGCCGTAGGTCTTCGGATCAGCGGTTTCGCCGACCAGCGGTGCACGGAACACCTGCTTGTCGTAGACCGACAGCGACGAGCGCGGCACGAAGGTCTTCGAAGCCGGCGACCACGAACCTTCGTTCGTATGCACGCCGCCCTGCTCGGCCACTGGACCTTCCAGCACCCACGACGGCAGCGGCACGTTCGAGAGCGCCTTGCCGGCCGCGATATCTTCCTGCACCCATTCGGCGACCTGCTTCCAGCCGGCCGTCTGCCAGCCTTCGAAGGGACCTTCGTTCCAGCCGAAGCCCCAGCGGATCGCCAGATCGACATCGCGCGCGTTGTCGGCGATCGATTCCAGATGCACGCCGATGTAGTGATACACGTCGCGGAAAATCGCCCACAGGAACTGAGCCTGCGGATGCTGCGATTCGCGCAGCAGCTTCAGACGTTCCGCCGGCGGGCGCTTCAGAATGCGGCCGACCAGTTCGTCCGCCTTCGCGCCGCCGTCGACGTACTCACCCGTCTTCGGGTCGAGCACCTTGATCGCCTTGCCTTCCTTCTTGTAGAAGCCGCCGCCGGTCTTCTGACCCAGCGCGCCCTTCTTCACGAGTTCGGCCAGCACGGCCGGCGTTTCGTAGACCGGGAAGAACGGGTCGTCCTTCAGCGTGTCCTGCATCGTCTTGATGACGTGCGCCATCGTGTCCAGACCGACCACGTCGGCGGTACGGAACGTGGCCGACTTCGCGCGGCCCAGACGCGCTCCCGTCAGGTCGTCCACTTCGTCGAAACGCAGGCCGAATTTGGCGGCTTCGGTCACGACGGCGAGGATCGAGAAAATCCCGACGCGATTGGCGATGAAGTTCGGCGTGTCTTTCGCGCGCACGACGCCCTTGCCGACCACGCTGGTCAGGAACGACTCGAGTTGATCGAGGATTTCCGGGCGCGTGGTCGCGGTCGGGATCAGTTCGACCAGGTGCATGTAGCGCGGCGGATTGAAGAAGTGCACGCCGCAGAAGCGCGCCTTCAGTTCATCCGAGAAGCCATCGGAGAGCGCGGTGATCGACAGACCCGACGTGTTGGTCGCGAAAATCGCGTTCGGCGCGAGATGCGGCGCGACCTTCTTGTACAGGTCGTGCTTCCAGTCCATGCGTTCGGCGATCGCTTCGATCACGAGGTCGCATTCGGCGAGCTTTTCGATGTCGTCGTCGTAGTTCGCGGGCTGGATGTATTGCGCGTCGTCCTTCACGCCGAAGGGCGCCGGCGACAACTTCTTCAGATTCTCGATCGCCTTCAGCGCGATCGCGTTCTTCGGGCCTTCTTTTGCAGGCAGATCGAACAGCAGCACGGGCACCTTGGCGTTGATCAGGTGCGCGGCGATCTGCGCGCCCATCACGCCGGCGCCGAGCACGGCTACCTTGCGAATGATCAGATTGCTCACGTCGTTCCTCCGGGGAGTTATGCGATGTCGCGAAGCTTCATGGGACACTTCGCGATGTGTGGCTGACGGGAGGCGCCGCGGGTTCGACACGCGCGGCGCCTGCCTTGATGTGTTTGCCTGGCGCTTGAAAACAGCGGCTTAGAACAGTGCTTCTTCGAGGTCCATCATCGACTTCGAGCCGGCGCGTGCCTGACGGATCGTCATCGCCGTTTCCGGCAGCAGCTTGGCGAAGTAGAAGCGAGCCGTGGCGAGCTTCGCCTTGTAGAACGGATCGCCTGAGGCTTCCTTGTCGAGCGCGACGCGTGCCATGCGGGCCCAGAAATAAGAGAACACCAGATGGCCGACGGTGCGCAGATACGGCACGGCGGCGGCGCCCACTTCGTCCGGGTTCTGCATGGCCTTCATGCCGATTTCCATCGTCAGCTTCTGCACCTTTTCACCGATGTCGGCGAGCGGGTTGATGAACTCCTGCATTTCCGGCTTCACGCCTTCCGCTTCGACGAAATCCGACACCAGCTTGCCGAACTTCTTCATCTTCGCGCCCATGTCGCCGAGGATCTTGCGGCCGAGCAGGTCGAGCGCCTGGATCGCGTTGGTGCCTTCGTAGATCATGTTGATGCGCGCGTCGCGCACGTACTGCTCCATGCCCCACTCGGCGATAAAGCCGTGGCCGCCGTAGATCTGCATGGCGTGGTTGGTGCTCTCGAACGCGTTGTCCGACAGGAACGCCTTCAGGATCGGCGTGAGCAGCGCGACGAGGTCGGCGGCTTCCTTGCGCACTGATTCGTCAGCGTGCGACAGTTCCTTGTCGATATGCAGCGCGGACCAGTACGAGAAGGCGCGCGCGGCTTCGGCGTAGGCCTTCTGCGTGAGCAGCATGCGGCGCACGTCCGGGTGCACGATGATCGGGTCGGCCGCCTTTTCGGGCGCCTTCGGGCCGGTCAGCGAACGCATTTGCAGACGCTCTTTCGCGTACGTCAGCGAGTTCTGGTAACCGATTTCGGTCAGGCCGAGGCTCTGCATGCCGACGCCCAGGCGCGCGGCGTTCATCATCACGAACATCGCGTTCAAGCCCTTGTTCGGCTCGCCGACGAGCCAGCCCTTGGCGTTGTCGAGATTGATCACGCAGGTGGCGTTGCCGTGAATGCCCATCTTGTGTTCGATGGAGCCGCACTTCACGCCGTTGCGCTCACCCGGTTCGCCCGCATCGTTGGGCACGAACTTCGGCACGATGAAAAGCGAAATGCCCTTGGTGCCCTTGGGCGCATCCGGCAGACGCGCGAGCACCAGGTGAACGATGTTCTCCGCGAGATCGTGTTCGCCGCTGGAGATGAAGATCTTCGTGCCGCTGATCGCGTAGGAGCCGTCGCTGTTCGGCTCGGCCTTGGTGCGCAGAATGCCGAGGTCGGTGCCGCAATGCGGCTCGGTCAGACACATCGTGCCGGTCCAGACGCCCGCGACCAGCTTCGGCAAATAGCGCTGTTGCAGCTCCGGCGTGCCGTGCGCGTGCAGACATTCGTACGCGCCGTGCGAGAGGCCCGGGTACATGGTCCACGCCTGATTCGCCGAGTTCAGCATTTCATACAGCGCGTTGTTGACGAACGCGGGCAGGCCCTGGCCGCCATATGCCGGATCGCAACCCAGTGCGGGCCAGCCGGCTTCGACGTATTGTTTGTAGGCTTCCTTGAAGCCCTTCGGCGTGGTCACGACGCCGTCGCCGGCGTACGTGCAGCCTTCCTGATCGCCGCTGTGGTTGAGCGGGAACAGTACTTCCGAGCAGAACTTGCCGGCTTCCTCGAGCACCGCATTGATCGTGTCGGCATCGAGATCCGCGTGCTTCGGCATCTGCTTGATTTCGGCTTCGACGTTAAGCAGTTCGTGCAACACGAATTGCATGTCGCGCAGCGGCGCGGCGTACTGTCCCATGACTCTCTCCCAAGTTTGACAAGAAGCCAGGCCGTTAGCCGAGTCCGTGGATCGGAGCTTTCTGCGCCGCTGAATCCGCCTGATTGGCGGCGGCGCTGCTAACGGCTTTCGCTTTGATACGAAACAATCAATTTTTCCAGCGCGGCCCACGTGAGACGCACCGCATCCGGCAAGTGCAGGAAGCGCGCGTCGTGATGCAGACCGAGCGTGAAGCTGTACAGTTCGAACAGCATCAGTTGCGGATCGGTGTCGGCACGCAGATGCCCTTCTTCCATTGCCTGCGAAATCGCGCGCGTGAGCGCCGCACGCCAGACCGTCACGCTCGACACCAGTTGCTCACGCACCGGGTTATCCGCGCGGTCGTCGTATTCGACGGCGCCGCTGATGTAGATGCAACCGGTGGTGACTTCCTGAATGCGTTTCTCGATCCAGCGGGAAATCATCGCGCGCAAGCGCGGCAATCCACGAGGCTCGCGCAAACTCGGGAAAAACACCTCGTCTTCGAAACGACGGTGATATTCGCGCACGACTTCGACCTGCAAGTCCTCGCGCGACCCGAAATGCGCGAACACCCCGCTTTTGCTCATCTGCATGCGCTCAGCCAGCAGCCCGATCGTCAGACCTTCCAGTCCGTCGCGGCTTGCCAGATCAAGTGCTGCGTCGAGAATTGCGGCTCGCGTCTGTTCGCCTTTTCGCATAGCTTTTTACCGTTCTAATGTGACCGAAAGAAAAATCGAACGGCCGTACTATTATTGAGTGCCGCCGTCCGCGAAACAAGGACTTTATTAGAAACCGGTTTCTAACCTGGTTTCAATTCTGCGGCATCCGTCAATCAGAGGAAGGAGATTTTTTAGAGGCGTTTGCCTGAAGTTTGCCTTGAGACAGGGGTTGCCCGCCTAAGTGCACGCTTTCTTCTGATTAACGCAGCCGGCCGACATGATGCAGCAAGTCGGTGCGAATGCAGAAGCGTTTGACGTATCGCGGCTATTGGAAGGACGACGCGGTGCTGGGATTGCCGGGTGGAATGGCCGTCGATAGTTTCGTTAGACGCAGGCCGGACGTGGCGTTGCCGCCGTGTCAGGCCTGCTCGATCGGAACATGGAGGAGGAAAGAAGATCGCGTCAGGACGCGTTGTCGTGCGCTGGGAAAGTTTGCGTAAGCGCCGCGGCAGCCCGCGTCAGCACATCGTTCCGGTCACCACGCCGCATCTGGGTGAAAAGACGCAATCCGGGATACCACGGGCTGTCGTCCCGGCCATACAGCCAGCGCCAGCTTCCCGCGAAACGGTTGAGCAGCTAGACCGGGGCTTTACCCATCGCCGCGGCAAGATGGGCCGCCGACGTATCGACGGCGATCACTGCGGCCCGCCGTCCTTCGATGCAAAGCAAAGCGGCCCAGGCATTGCGTTCGAGCCGCTTCGTGCCTACCAGGCGTTGGTCGCAAACGCATTGCCGCGAGTCAGTCGTACCCACCCACCGTCAGCAACTTCATCACGGCCCGGTAGGTCGTGTAGGCGAGCCAGTTGAGCGCGCGCTCACCAGCCGGCCGGGCGTCGTAGCGCGCTTCGTCGATACGGCGCGAGTCCTTGAAGGCGACGAGGATCGCTTCACGCAACGCGTCGATCGACGGGTCGTTCACCAGCACCACATTGGCTTCGTTGTTGAGCATCAGGCTCAGTGCGTCGAGGTTCGACGAGCCGACCGTCGCCCAGTTCGAATCCACCACCGCGACCTTGCCGTGCAGCAGCGTTTTCTCGTACTCGGCGATCTGCACGCCGGCCTTGAGCAACGCGCGATAGAGAAACGGCACCGCGTAATCGAGCGCCTTGAATTCCTTGCGCCCGATGATGAGCTTCACCACCACACCGCGTCGCGCCGCGAACACCAGCGCGCGCCGCAGCTTGCGCCCCGGCATGAAATACGGATTGGCGAGCAGCACTTCGTTGCGCGCCTGGCCGATCGCCGCCAGATACGCTTTCTCGATAGCGCGCCGGTTGATCAGGTTGTCACGCGCGACAAACGCTACACAGGGCTGGCCGCCCGCCCACAATTCTTCATTGCGACGCCGGCGCCTGCGCCGCAGGCTGCCGAGCGAGGCCGTGGTCTTCGGCCCGAGGTCCGGCTCCATGGACTCGATCGGCCGATGCCCAAGTCGAATCCGCCGCCACTGCACCTCGAACGCCTGGCGGATATCGGCGACCACCGGCCCGTGCAATTCGACCGCGAAGTCCCAGCGCCGGTACGGCAGCTTCTCGCCATTGTTCTCGTAATCGTCGACGATATTGATCCCGCCGCAGTACGCGAACTGATCGTCGATCACCGCCAGTTTGCGATGCGTGCGCGAGAAGCCGAAGCGGCCGAACAGGTGCGGGTTGTAGATGCGATGGTCGATGCCAGCGACGGGCCACTCGTTGAACATCGGCAAACGCTCGGTGCCGATGCCGTCGGTGATCGCGCGCACCTTGACGCCGCGCGCGGCGGCGCGCAGCAACGCGGCGCTGACCGCCTGCCCGGCGTTGTCGTAGCAGAAGATATACGTTTCGAGCACCACGTCGCTCTGCGCGGCATCCACACGCGCGATCAGCGCGCTGAAGAACTCATCGCCGGAACGCAGCAGCTTGACGTCGTTGCCGCTGGTGAATCGGTAACGCTGCCAATAGCGGCGGCCGAGCAGCGATTGCCGCAGTCGGGCGAAGCGGCGCGCGCCGCCGACGCTCACCGGCCACGCTCCGTGGGATGCCCAACGTCAGCACGCCCACTGAACCGCTCATGCAGCCTTTTAGGCAACTGCAGGATCGCATCGGCATTCGACGACGAAAAGCAGCGCGACGCCGCCTCGTCATACGGCAGCCACAGAAACGCGGTGTGCTCGCGCGGCGCCAGCGTGACCTCGAGTTGCTCCGGCACTTGCAGGCTGAACCAGTGCTCGGTGTTGTGGATCACGCCTTCGGCATAGCGATAGCGGAACTCCGGGTAGATCTCGTATTCGATCGAATATTGCCAATCGAACAACGCGCTATGCGGCACTTGCGCGCTGCCCACCACGATGCCGGTCTCTTCGCCGACCTCGCGCGTCGCCGTCTCGACGAGCGGCTCATCGAGCCGGTCTTTGGAACCTGTGACCGACTGCCAGAAACCGGCGTGATCGGCGCGCTCGATCAGCAGCACGTCGAGCGCGGGCGTATGGATGATGACGAGTACGGATTGCGGAATCTTCGGCGGTTTCGGCATGGCGTGAAAACTGGGCGCAACGCTTGCGCGGTACATGTCGGAGATTGGTCCAGGAAACGGTCGAACGCAGTTGCATCGACTGTAACGCAAAAAACGAAAAAGGCGCATGACGCGCCTTTTTCGATTGCTTCCGCTGTCGTTTTTCAGACAGCACTGACTGGCTTCAAGCCGTTACACCTTCGGTTCCGGCTGACGCAGACGGATGTGCAACTCGCGCAACTGGCGCTCGTCCACTTCGCTCGGCGCCTGCGTGAGCAGACACTGCGCGCGTTGCGTCTTCGGGAACGCGATCACGTCGCGGATCGAATCGGCGCCGGCCATCATCGTGACGATGCGGTCCAGGCCGAACGCGATACCGCCGTGCGGCGGCGCGCCGTATTGCAGCGCGTCGAGCAGGAAGCCGAACTTGGCTTGCGCTTCTTCCGCGTTGATCTTCAGCGCGCGGAACACCTTGCTCTGCACTTCTTCACGGTGAATACGCACCGAACCGCCGCCGATTTCCCAGCCGTTCAGCACCATGTCGTAGGCCTTCGCAAGGCAGCGCGCCGGATCCGTTTCCAGATACTCGAGGTGCTCGTCCTTCGGGCTCGTGAACGGATGATGCGCGGCGACGTAGCGGTTGTCTTCCTCGTCGTATTCGAACATCGGGAAGTCGACCACCCACAGCGGCTTCCAGCCGGACTCGACGAGACCATTGGCCTTGCCGAATTCCGAATGGCCGATCTTCAGACGCAGTGCGCCGAGGCTGTCGTTCACCACCTTCGCGCGATCCGCCGCGAAGAAGATGATGTCGCCGTCTTGCGCGCCGGTGCGCTCGATGATCGCCTTGACCGCTTCGTCGTGCAGGTTCTTGACGATCGGGCTTTGCAGACCGTCACGGCCCTTCGCCACTTCGTTGACCTTGATCCACGCGAGGCCCTTCGCGCCGTAGATGCGCACGAATTCCGTATAGCTGTCGATGTCGCCACGCGAGAGCTCGCCGCCCTTCGGCACGCGAATCGCCGCGACACGGCCGTCTTTCGTGTTGGCCGGCGTGCTGAACACCTTGAAGTCGACGTCGCGGACCGCATCCGTGAGGTCCGTGAATTCGAGCTTCACGCGCAGGTCCGGCTTGTCCGAACCGAAGCGGCGCATGGCTTCCGAATACAGCATGACCGGGAATTTCTCGTCGAGCGCGACGCCGATCGTTTCTTTGAACACATGACGAATCATGTCTTCGAACAGATCGCGAATTTCCTGTTCCGACAGGAACGAGGTTTCGCAGTCGATCTGCGTGAATTCCGGCTGACGGTCGGCGCGCAGGTCTTCGTCGCGGAAGCACTTGACGATCTGATAGTAGCGATCGAAGTTCGCCACCATCAACAGTTGCTTGAAGAGTTGCGGCGACTGCGGCAGCGCGAAGAACTGGCCCGGGTTCGTGCGCGACGGCACGAGGTAGTCGCGCGCGCCTTCCGGCGTGCTCTTGGTCAGCATCGGCGTTTCGATGTCGATGAAGCCCAGTGAGTCGAGGTACTTGCGCGCCTCGATCGCGACGCGGTAACGCAGACGCAGGTTGTGCTGCATCTGCGGACGGCGCAGGTCCAGCACGCGGTGCGTGAGACGCGTGGTTTCCGACAGGTTGTCGTCGTCAAGCTGGAACGGCGGCGTGATCGACGGGTTCAGCACGATCAGTTCGTGGCACAGCACTTCGATCTTGCCGCTCTTGAGCGCGGCGTTCGTGGTGCCTTCCGGACGGGCACGAACCACGCCCTTGATCTGCAGGCAGAACTCGTTGCGCACGCCTTCGGCCGCCTTGAACATCTCCGCGCGGTCCGGGTCGCAGACGACCTGAACGAGGCCTTCGCGATCGCGCAGGTCGATGAAGATGACGCCGCCATGGTCGCGGCGGCGACTCACCCAGCCGCACAGCGAGACGGATTGGCCCAGCAGTTCTTCGGTCACCAGACCGCAGTATTGAGATCTCATCGACATGATGTTTGTCTTTCGTTATGCATTGGTTGAACGGCGCGTGGCATTAAAACGCTACGTGCCGCGTTACAGCGGAGGCTCGACTGTCGTGCGGCGCACCGGCGCCGGCGGCGCGGACGGCGCCACGACGCCCATCGAGACGATGTACTTGAGCGCGGCGTCGACCGTCATGTCGAGTTCGATCACTTCGCTCTTGGGCACCATCAGGAAGAAGCCGGAAGTTGGATTCGGCGTAGTCGGCACATACACGCTGACGTGATCTTCTTTCAGGTGGTTGATGACGTCGCCGCCCGGAATGCCGGTCAGAAACGCAATCGTATAGGAGCCGCGGCGCGGGTACTCGATCAGGAGCGCCTTGCGAAACGCGTTGCCGCTGCTCGACAGCAGGGTATCGGACACCTGCTTGACGCTGGTGTAGATCGGGCCGACCACCGGAATGTGAGCGACCACGACTTCCCACCACTTCACGAGCTTCTGCCCAATGAAGTTCTGCGTCAACAGTCCAACGACAAAGATGAAGGCGAGCGTGAGCACTGCGCCGAGGCCGGGCAGGCGAAAGCCGAACAGGCGCTCCGGCTGCCACGCGCGCGGCAGCAGCAACAGCGTCTGGTCCATCGTGCCGATGATCAGACCGAGCACCCACAGTGTGATGGCCAAAGGCACCAGCACCAGCAGGCCAGTCAGGAACACCGATTTGAGCGTCGTTTTTTTCGTCGTCATGTGTACCGCCAGAAAGCCGCGCGGGCCGAAGCCCAACGTGCGGCGTGTGCGCCGCCCCGAAGGGCGGCAGTCCTGCTAGGCGCTGCCGGAATCGCTCGAACTCGCCGAAGCGGCCGGTGCGGCAGCAGGCGCGGACGGCGTTGCAGCCGTGCTGCTGGCCGGCGCCGCGTCGGATTGCGCGGCGCCGTTATTGGCGCCCGCGTTCTCGCCCGAAGCGCCATTCGAGGCGCCGTTGGCGTCGGGCTTGGCAGGCGCGCTCTTGCCGCCATTGCCGCCGCGAAAATCGGTCACGTACCAGCCGGAGCCCTTCAACTGGAAGCCGGCAGCCGTGACCTGCTTGCGATATGTGTCTTTCCCGCACTCGGGACACTGCGTCAACTGGGGGTCGCTGATCTTCTGAAGCACGTCCTTCCCGAAGCCGCACGATTCGCAACGATAAGCGTAGATCGGCATGATCTTTTTCCCTACTGAAATCTAGTAAACGCTTGCAAAGCCTTGAATTATAGCCGCAAACGATTCCCCTCCCCCGGATTTTGGGGACAAGCGCTCGACGCAGCCGCCGCTCGCTTAAGTGGGGGCGGCCGCGGCCGAATCAAGTACGGCGCGCGTCGCCGTGGAGCGCCGCAGCCGCATCGTCAGGCGCGGCGGCGCCAGGTTAGCCAGCGCTCACGTCCCGCGAAAATGGCAATCGAATCATGCACCGCTTCGTCTTCAATCAGCTCGAAGTACGGCGTGAGCAGCGCGTCGAGTTCCGCACGCTCGATGCCGAACGGCGGCCCTTTCGGCGTCGCGCCGATGAAAAAGAGGCCCGCGAGCAACGCGCCGTCGGGCAGCAGCTCGGCCATCCGTCGTGCATAGTCCGCGCGGCGCGCGAGCGGCAGCGCGCAGAAGAACGCGCGCTCGTAAATCCAGGCCGGCGTGAAAGGCGGCTCATACGTGAAGAAATCCGCCTGTTCCACCAGTTGCGCGTGCTGCGCGCCCAACTGCTCATGCGCCGCCGCGACGGCGGCCGGTGAAAAGTCGATCGCGCGGACCGGATTGCCCTGCCCGGCCAGCCAGACCGCTTCGTACGCGCTGCCGCAACCTGGAATCAACACGGCCGCGCCGCTGTGGCGAGCGGCAAACGACTGAAACGCGGACGGCACGCCCGCCTGATCCCACGGCATGAACCCGCGCTCGAAACGCTCGTTCCAGAACTCGGGCGAGTTGGGGTCGCGGCTCTCGAAGTCGGGCGCGGAGGGTTGGGTCGGGTCGCTCATTGGTTACCTCGCAGGGATCGCAATCAACCGCCGTAAGCGAGCACCAGAAACGCCCGCGCCAGCACCGCGCCGACACCGACCGCCACGCCGAACAGCAGCAAGCTTTGCAGCAGCCGGTTGGTGCGTTTTTGCTCGAGCAGGATCTGGCGAATCATGTCGTCGTTCGTGCCGCGCTTGTTGTCGTGGCGCTCGGCCAGCACGTGATGAATCAGGCGCGGCAACTGCGGCAGCGTCTTGCTCCACTGCGGCGCCTCGATCTTCAGGCGCTCGTACCAGCCGCGCACGCCGATCTGTTCGTTCATCCAGCGTTCGAGATAAGGCTTGGCCGTCTTCCACAGATCCAGTTCGGGATCGAGCGAGCGGCCGAGGCCTTCCACGTTCAGCATGGTTTTTTGCAGCAGCACCAGTTGCGGCTGGATTTCGACGTTGAAGCGACGCGAGGTCGAGAACAGGCGCATCAGAACCTGGCCGAGCGAAATATCTTTCAGCGCGCGGTCGAAGTACGGCTCGCACACGGCACGGATCGCGCTCTCGAGTTCTTCGACGCGGGTAGTCGGCGGCACCCAGCCCGACTCCAGATGCAGCGTGGCGACGCGATGGTAGTCGCGCTTGAAGAACGCGAGGAAGTTCTGCGCGAGGTAGTTCTTATCGAAGTCCGACAGCGCGCCGATGATGCCGAAATCGAGCGCGATATAGCGGCCGAAGTGGGCCGGATCGAGACTCACCTGAATGTTGCCCGGGTGCATGTCGGCGTGGAAAAAGCCGTCGCGGAACACCTGGGTGAAGAAAATCTCGACGCCTTCGCGCGCCAGCTTCGGAATATCGACGCCGGCCGCGCGCAGCGTTTCCACCTGGCTGATCGGCACGCCGACCATACGCTCCATGACCAGCACCGTGGGCGTGCAAAACTCCCAGTACATCTCCGGCACCAGCAGCAGGTCGAGCCCGGCGAAGTTGCGCCGCAACTGGCTGCCGTTGGCCGCCTCGCGCATCAGATCGAGTTCGTCGTGCAGATATTTGTCGAATTCGGCGACCACCTCGCGCGGCTTCAGGCGCTTGCCGTCGGCCCACAGCCGCTCGGCCCACACGGCGATGTCGCGCAGCAAGGCGAGGTCGGAATCGATCACCGGCAGCATGTTCGGGCGCAGCACCTTCACGGCGACGGCCTTGCCGGCGTGCTGTCCCGCCTTCACCGTGGCGAAGTGCACCTGCGCGATCGAGGCGCTCGCCACCGGCACTCGCTCGAAGTCGTCGAACAGCACGTCGACCGGTGCGCCGAGCGACTTCTCGACCAACCCGATCGCCACCGCCGAATCGAAAGGCGGCACCTGATCCTGGAGCTTTGCCAGTTCGTTGGCGATATCCACCGGCAACAGATCGCGCCGCGTGGACAACACCTGCCCGAACTTGACGAAGATCGGCCCGAGGCTTTCGAGCGCGAGCCGCAAACGCACGCCCGGCGGCGCATCGAACTTGCGCCCGATGGTGGTGATACGCAGCAGCAGACGCACGCGCCGGTCGTTGATGCGGCTGAGCATCATCTCATCGAGACCGAAGCGGATGACCGTGAAAAAAATCTTGAGGAAACGCAGAAAACGCATAGTTGTGCCCGGTGACTAGCGCGTGCCGCGCGACGTGGCGGCGCCGCCCGGCGCATCGGCGCCGCGGGCTTCGACCTTCTGTTCAAGACGCTCGAGGCGTTTTTCCACGCGCGCCAGCGCGTCGCGCGCGCGGGCCAGTTCGACGTTGAAATCCTCGAGCGCGGCGCGGCGCACCAGTTGCGGATTCTCGTCGAGCAGATACTCGGCGGCGGTGTCGAGCAGATTGCGCCCGGTGCGCTGCACATGTTCGCCGACCGTGCGCACGACCGACGCCACCCGCCACGCCGGTCCGTCGCCGATGAGCTTGGCCAGATCTTCTTCCGGCTCCCAGCGCAGATGTTCGGCGAGCTTGGCGATCACGGTGGCGAATTCGGCGTCGCCTTCGATCTTCACGTGCTTCATCACCGCCGCCTGGCCGCCTTGCACGAAAGCGGGCAACGCGTCGGAGGGCACCGAGATGGTCACGTCGAACTGTTGCGCCTCGGTGGCGGCGACCGCGCTCAGATAGCCGTCCGGTTGCACCAGCAGCATCAACACGACCGGCGGACATGACAGTCTCGCGGTCTTGCCCGCGTAGGGGGCGAGGCGCTCACGAGCCCACGATTCGCGGGCGAGCAGATGATTGACAGCAGCAGCGAAGGGCTTGGCGGCGAGGGTCATTGAAAGTGGCAAGAAAAAACCCGCGCGAGCGAGGTGCCCGCGCGGGTTCCTATTGTAACGTCCGTTCGCTTTGCGGCTTGCTATGCCGAACGGCCAACGCCAGGTGCGATTCAAGAACGCGTTGATCCGGCGCGCGGCCTCTATCGCACCGCCTGTTTCAGTGCTGCGTGACCTGCTGGATGCCGGCCAGCAGCCAGCCTTCGCCGGCACGGTTCGCCTTGGACAGGTTCCAGACTTCGACGAACGGCTCGGCCGCCGCGCCCGGCGCTTCGCGAATCAGGCCCGAGAAGCGGACGCTGGCGAAGTATTCGTTCGCGCGCTCTTCCACGCCGAGCAGCTCGGCATTCAGTTGCACCACGTCCGTCTGATTCGTCTCCGCACCGCGCGACGACAGATCGACCTTCACCTCGGCGAACATTTCCGGCGTGGTGAATTCGCGGATGTCGTCCATGTTGCCGACGTCCCATGCGGCTTGCAGACGCACGAAGTAGACCTTGGCATTACGCAGGAACGCTTCCGAGTCGAAGCCGGCCGGCACCACAGGCACGGCGTTGATGGTCGGCGTGCTCAGCGGATTGCCTTGCGGTTCGAGATACGAGCCGGTGGGCGGCGCGTTATAGCGCGGTTCCTGCGAGTAGCCCGTACCGCCCGAGTTGAGCGACGGCGAACTGCCCGCGTACGCCGGCTGCGCCGAGTCGCGCTTGCGGCCCATGAAGCGGCGGATCAGCCAGATACCGATCATCGCGATAATCGCAATCACGATGATATTGGCCATGGCGCCGGCGAACGCGCCGCCCAGGCCAAAGTGCGACAGCAACGCAGCGATGCCGAGACCGGCCGCCAAACCGGCGATCGGCCCGAGCCAGCGCGAACGGTTAGGTTGCGCGGCGGGTGTCGGCGCGGGCGCCGGTGCCGGCTGCGCACGCTGCTGCATGGCCTGATTGCCTTGGGAAGGTTGCGACGGCGCGGACTGCTGCGTCACGCTATTCGACTGACGGCCGATGCTACGGCCACCGCCCATGCGGCGAGCTTCCGCATCGAGCGAAGCGAGGGAGCCGGCCATGATCAGGCCGACCATCGCGATCAGTCCGATTCTTCTCACCAGCGACCGCCCAACCTTACGGGGAGATAACACACCTGAATCGGACATTTTCGTACTTTCCTTTAAAAATCGATGGGTTAGGAACCCTAGTATTTGGTCCCCACATGTAAAGCTACCACGCCAGCTGACAAATTGTAATATTTGACGCCGTCCAGGCCTGCTTGTTCCATCATTGTTTTCAAAGTTTCCTGGTCCGGATGCATCCGGATCGATTCCGCGAGGTACTGGTAGCTCTCGGCATCTTTCGCAAAGCGTTCGCCCAACCACGGCAACACCTTAAAAGAATAGACGTCGTAGACCTTTTTGAGCGGATCCCATACCTTCGAAAATTCCAGCACCAGCAAACGCCCCGCCGGTTTCAGCACGCGCCGCATTTCCGCCAGCGCGACGTCCTTGTGCGTCATGTTGCGCAGGCCGAATGCCACCGTGACCACATCGAAGTAATTGTCCGGAAAGGGGATTTTCTCTGCGTCGCAAAGCAGCGCCGGCGTGATCACGCCCTTGTCCAGCAAGCGGTCGCGCCCCACGCGCAGCATCGATTCATTGATGTCGGTATGCCAGACTTCGCCGGTTTCGCCCGCCTGCTTCGCGAAGGCCTTCGACAGATCGCCCGTGCCGCCCGCGATATCGAGCACCTTGTAGCCCGGCCGCACGTTGGCCTGGGCGATCGTGAACATCTTCCACGTCCGGTGCAACCCGCCCGACATCAGGTCGTTCATCAAGTCGTAGTTGGCGGCAACCGAGTGGAACACGCCCGCCACCTTCTGCGCCTTGTCCTGTTCGTCGACCGATTGAAAGCCGAAGTGGGTTTTGCTCATCGCGCTTGTCCTTTCGCGTATTCTGAATGTTGCGCCGCATCAGTGCGGCGATCGGGGCGAATCGTATCAGTGACAGTGCCCGTGCGCAGCGCCGGCTTGAACCATAGGCGTATCGCGGTCGACGCCGGCCGCCTGAAGTTTGGCGAGATAGTCGCGCCAGAGTTCATCCTGGCGCACGGCCATGTCGTACAGCAGGTCCCACGAATAGATGCCGGTGGCGTGTCCGTCGGAGAAAGTCGGCTGCAGGGCATAGTTGCCGACGCCCTCGATCATCGTGATCGTCACGTCGCGCTTGCCGGTCTGCAGGGTTTCCTGGCCGGGCCCGTGGCCCATCACTTCCGCCGACGGCGAATACACGCGCAGCAGTTCGAACGGCAGGCGATACGATTCGCCGTTTGCGTACTGCAATTCGAGCACACGCGATTTGGAATGCACGACCACGCCGGTCGGCACCGGAGTATCGGGAGTCAGTCCACTCATATTGACCTCATAGAAAACGCCGTCTCAAGTTTCCCTGCTCCCTCGGCCGCAAACGCACGACACGATAGGTGCGCGGTCGCTCAACCCAGCGCCTGTTCGATTTCCTGCCGCACCGCTTCGCGCAGCAAGGTGGCTTGCGCGCGGCGCGACGACAGCATGGCTTCGGACACCGTGCGCTGGCGCGGCGCCCAGATGGGCAGCGGAAAATGAGCGTCGTTCGAAAAACGCGGAATCACGTGCCAGTGCACGTGCGGAACCTGGTTGCCGAGGCTCGCCAGGTTGACCTTGACCGGCTGCAGGATGCGCCGGATCGCGCGCTCGACCGCATACACGGCCTTCATCACGCGATCGCGGTCGTTTCCGTCGAGGTCGGAAAACTCGGCCACATGCTCGTTCCAGATGACCCGGCAAAAGCCCGGGTAATCGTGTTCGTCGGCGAGGACGACACGCAAGGTGTCGTCGTGCCACAGCACATCGCCGCCATCTTCACGGCAAAAAACGCAATCCATCGTCGTCCTCAGGCAAAAATCGTCGGTCGTGCCATTAAACCAGCACGCGCTCGATTCCGCCATTGTTCGCACGCTGCACGTAGTCGACCATCCAGTCTTCACCGAGCACGTGACGTGCCATCTCGACGACGATGTAATCCGCCTCGATGCCCGCATCTTCGTTGTAACGCGACAGACCTTGCAGGCAAGACGGGCAGCTCGTGAGGATCTTCACGTCGGTGGCGCCCTTCGGCTGCGGGCCGTCGCCGGCCTTGAGCACGGAGCCGTTCGGCGCACCCGCCGAGCCGGCCGATGCATTGGCCGGATTGATCCCGTTCGCGCCCGCTTCAGCGACGAGCGGAACGCCGCGCAGCTTCGCCGCGCCCTTGCGGATCTCCTCTTCCTTGCGGAAGCGCACCTGCGTCGAAATATCTGGACGCGTGACCGCGAGTGTGCCGGATTCGCCACAGCAGCGATCGTTCTTCTCGATCTGGTAGCCGTCCTTCTCCGAGCCCATCAGCTGATTGACGAGCTTGACCGGGTCCATCGTCTTGATCGGCGTGTGGCACGGGTCGTGGTACATGTAGCGCACGCCGTTCACGCCGTCGAGCTTCATGCCTTTCTCCAGCAGAAACTCGTGAATGTCGATGATCCGGCAGCCCGGGAAGATCTTCTCGAATTCGTAACCGGCGAGCTGGTCGTAGCATGTGCCGCACGACACCACCACCGTCTTGATGTCGAGGTAGTTCAGCGTATTGGCGACGCGGTGGAACAGCACGCGGTTGTCCGTGACGATCTGCTCGGCCTTGTCGTACTGGCCCGAACCGCGTTGCGGATAGCCGCAGCACAGGTAGCCCGGCGGCAGCACGGTTTGCACGCCCACTTCCCACAGCATGGCCTGGGTGGCGAGACCGACCTGCGAGAACAGCCGCTCGGAGCCGCAGCCCGGGAAGTAGAACACGGCTTCCGTGTCGGCGGTGGTCGTCTTCGGATTGCGGATGATCGGGACGATCTTGTTGTCCTCGATGTCGAGCAACGCGCGCGCGGTCTTCTTCGGCAGGTTGCCCGGCATCTTCTTGTTCATGAAGTGGATCACCTGCTGCGTGACCGGCGGCTTGCCGACGGTTGCCGGCGGGTGCGCCGTCTGCTTCTTCGCGAACTTCTTCAGCACGTCGTTGCCGAGGCGCTGCGCCTTGTAGCCGATGCCCATCATCGCGGTGCGCGCGAGGTTGATGGTCTGCGGGTTGGTCGCGTTGAGGAAGAACATGCCGGCCGCGTTGCCCGCGTTGAACTTCTTCTTGCCCATCTTGCGCAGCAGGTTGCGCATGTTCATGGTCACGTCGCCGAAGTCGATCTTCACCGGACACGGCGTCACGCATTTGTGACAGACAGTGCAGTGATCGGCGACGTCGTTGAACTCGTCCCAGTGCTTGATCGACACGCCGCGGCGGGTCTGCTCTTCGTACAGGAACGCCTCGACCAGCAGCGAAGTGGCGAGAATCTTGTTGCGCGGGCTGTACAGCAGGTTCGCGCGCGGCACGTGGGTCGCGCATACCGGCTTGCACTTGCCGCAGCGCAAGCAGTCCTTGATCGACTCGGAAATCGCGCCGATATCGGACTGCTGCATGATCAGCGATTCATAGCCCATCAGGCCGAAGCTCGGCGTGTAGGCGTTGCGCAGGTCGGCGCCTTCGAGCAGCTTGCCCGCATTGAAGCGGCCATGCGGATCGACGCGCTGCTTGTAGGCGCGGAATTCGCTGATCTCCTCGTCGGTGAGGAATTCGAGCTTGGTGATGCCGATGCCGTGCTCGCCGGAAATCACGCCGTCGAGCGAACGCGCCAGCTTCATGATGCGCGCGACCGCCGTGTGGGCGTCCTGCAGCATCTCGTAGTTGTCGGAGTTGACCGGCAGGTTCGTGTGAACGTTGCCGTCGCCCGCGTGCATGTGCAGCGCGACGAACACGCGGCCACGCAGCACCTGCTTGTGGATCGCCTGGGCTTCGTCGAGGATCGGCTTGAACTCGCCGCCGTTGAAGATCTGCCGCAGTTCGGCGCGGATCTCCTGCTTCCACGACACGCGGATCGTACGGTCCTGCGTGACATGGAACACGGTGGCGTCGGGCTGCGCATCCGCGCGGTCGGCGAACTTCTCCGCCAGCGCTTCGTAGCCGAGACCGACCAGATAGTGCTGCGCCTCACGCAGCGACAGGTCGAGCTTGTCGCGCAGGAATTCCCAGCGCGTGCGCACGCGCTTGAGCAGATCGAGCGCCTGCTGCACGCGGTCTTCGAGCAGTTCGGCGCTCGGAATTTCGTTGGCGTCGTCGCTCTTGCCGAGCGGCAGCTTGCCGGCCTGGAAGAACGCTTCGAGCGCGTCGACCAGTTGCAGCTTGTTCTTGATCGACAACTCGATGTTGATGCGCTCGATACCGTCCGTGTACTCGCCCATGCGATCGAGCGGGATCACCACGTCTTCGTTGATCTTGAACGCGTTGGTGTGCTTGGCGATCGCGGCCGTGCGGCTGCGGTCGAGCCAGAAACGCTTGCGCGCCTCGGCGTTGACCGCGACGAAACCTTCGCCGCTCTTGCCGTTGGCCATGCGCACGACTTCCGAGGTGGCTTGCGCGACCGCGTCCGCGTCGTTGCCCACGATGTCGCCGATTAGCACCATCTTCGGAAACGCGTTGCGCTTGCTCTTGGTCGCGTAGCCGACCGCGCGCAAATAGCGCTCGTCCAGATGCTCGAGGCCGGCGAGAACCGCGCCGCCCTGCTTCGACGTTTCGAACAGATAGTCCTTGATTTCGACGATGCTCGGAATCGCGTCGCGTGCCTGGCCGAAGAATTCGAGGCAGACGGTGCGCGTGTGCGCCGGCATCTTGTGCAGCACCCAGCGCGCGGAGGTGATGAGCCCGTCGCAGCCTTCCTTCTGGACGCCCGGCAGACCGGCGAGGAACTTGTCCGTGACGTCCTTGCCGAGACCTTCCTTACGGAACACGCGGCCCTTGATGTCGAGCGCTTCCGTGCGCAGCAGTTTTTCGCCCGGCGCGTAGTTGCCGTCGAACCATTTGAGCTCGAAACGCGCGACTTCGATGTCGTGAATCTTGCCCATGTTGTGCTCGAGGCGCGTGACTTCGAGCCAGTTCCCTTCCGGGTCGACCATGCGCCACCAGGCGAGATTGTCGAGCGCCGTGCCCCACAACACCGCCTTCTTGCCGCCCGCGTTCATCGCGACGTTGCCGCCCACGCAGGATGCATCCAGCGAGGTCGGATCGACGGCGAACACGAAGCCGGCCTGCTCGGCCGCTTCGGTCACGCGGCGCGTAACCACGCCCGCGCCGGAGAAAATTGTCGCGACTTTACGGTCGACGCCCGGCAATTCGGTCATTTCGACCGCGCCGAGTTGTTCGAGCTTTTCAGTATTGATGACGGCCGAGAACGGCGTGAGCGGCACCGCGCCGCCTGTGTAGCCCGTGCCGCCTCCGCGTGGAATCACGGTCAGACCGAGTTCGAAACACGCCTTGATCATGCCGGCGATCTCGGCTTCGGTATCCGGCGTGAGCACGACGAACGGGTATTCGACGCGCCAGTCGGTCGCGTCGGTTACGTGCGAGACGCGCGATAGACCGTCGAACTTGATGTTGTCCTTTTCCGTGACCTTGCCCAGAACCTTGGTCGCACGCTTGCGCAGGTCATAGGTCTTCTGAAACTCGCTGGCGAATTCGTCGACGGCGCGGCGCGCGGCCTGCACCAGCGTTTCCACGCGAGCGGCGCGGTCGATGCCCGCTTCATCGCCGTGTTCGGTCAGATCGGCGCGGCGGCGCTTTTCGATCTCGCTCAAACGGTGATGCAGCGCTTCGATCAGCATCGCGCGGCGCTTCGGATTGTCGAGCAGGTCGTCTTGCAGGTAAGGATTGCGGCGCACTACCCAGATGTCGCCGAGCACTTCGTACAGCATTCGTGCCGAGCGGCCGGTGCGGCGTTCCGCACGCAATTCGGCAAGCACAGCCCAGGCTTCGTCGCCGAGCAGACGGATGACGATTTCGCGATCGGAAAACGACGTGTAGTTGTAGGGAATTTCGCGCAGACGCGCTTCGGGATCGGTGGCCACCGCGGCGGCGGCCCCGTGCGGATCGAAAACTTGAGGTGCGTTCATGTCGGACGACTCGGTAGGTCAACCCGGCGCGCTCATCGATGAGGCGTCGGCTGACGGTGCGCGTGGCGCGCAATGCTGGAAATCTTCTTGGGGAGCGAAGCACGACCGACGGCCAAACCCACACCGGTCGCTTCGCGGCGCTCAGATATAACTACACGATCGTGCGTGGCGGACGTGACGCTCCGCCGCGGGGCAAGACTCACGCGGGGCGGGCATCAAGTGGGCGATCCGAGGCTGCCAGTGCATCTTCCGATCCTTATTCCAAAATGGAATTCTACCGCATGATCCCGCCACGCGTTGACGGCTGAAATCGGAACAGCGGCGGGGGTTTGGGCACTTTCGTGGCGAATCGTAAGGTGGCCCCCACCTGCCGGATTGACCAACCGAACGGTCGGGCGGCGCTGTACGGCGCGGCGCCAGTGCATCAGCCGAGGGCCTGAGCGTACACCGTTGGCGCTATCATTGACCCTTTCCCGTCTCACCAAGCGCTCCGCGCCACCCGCATGGCTTCCCACGACTACCTGAAAAAAACCCTGACCGCGCGCGTCTACGACGTGGCCCGCGAGACCGAACTCGAACGCGCGCCGAATCTGTCGGCACGTCTGCGCAACCCGGTCTACCTGAAGCGCGAGGACAACCAGCCGGTGTTCTCGTTCAAGGTGCGCGGCGCGTACAACAAGATGGCGCATATTCCTTCCGAAGCGTTGGAACGCGGCGTGATTACAGCGTCGGCGGGCAATCATGCGCAGGGCGTGGCGCTGTCGGCGGCGCGCATGGGCGTGAAGGCGATCATCGTGGTGCCGGTGACGACTCCGCAGGTGAAGGTCGATGCGGTGCGCGCGCACGGCGGTCCCACTGTCGAGGTGGTGCAGTTCGGCGAATCGTATAGCGACGCCTACGGACACGCGGTGAAACTGCAGGAGGAGCGCGGCCTGACCTTCGTGCATCCGTTCGACGATCCGTACGTGATCGCCGGCCAGGGCACCGTCGCGATGGAAATTCTCAGCCAGCATCAGGGCCCGATTCACGCGATCTTCGTGCCGATCGGCGGGGGTGGACTGGCGGCGGGCGTCGCCGCGTACGTGAAGTCGGTGCGCCCGGAGATCAAGGTGATCGGCGTGCAGACCGATGATTCGTGCGCGATGGCGGCGTCGCTGAAAGCCGGTGAGCGCGTCACGCTGAACGAGGTCGGGTTGTTTTCGGACGGCACAGCGGTGAAGCTCGTCGGTGAAGAAACCTTCCGCCTGTGCAGCGAATATCTCGACGACGTGCTGCTCGTGAATACCGATGCGCTATGCGCCGCGATCAAGGACGTCTTCCAGGACACCCGCAGCGTGCTGGAACCCGCCGGCTCGCTCGCGGTGGCTGGCGCCAAGCAGTATGCGGAACGCGAAGGCATCGAGAACCAGACGCTGATCGCGATCACGTCGGGCGCGAACATGAACTTCGACCGCATGCGCTTCGTGGCCGAGCGCGCCGAAGTCGGTGAAGCGCGCGAAGCGGTGTTCGCCGTGACGATTCCTGAGGAGCGTGGCAGTTTCCGCCGCTTTTGCGAACTGGTCGGCACGCGCAGCGTCACTGAATTCAACTACCGCATTGCGGACGCGAACTCCGCCCATATCTTCGTGGGCGTGCAGATCAGGAATCGCAGCGAGTCGGCGCAGATCGCGGGCGCGTTTGAAGCGCACGACTTCGCCACAGTCGACCTGACGTTCGACGAACTCTCCAAGCAGCACATCCGCTACATGGTCGGCGGGCGCTCGCCTTTGGCACACGACGAACGTCTGTTCCGCTTCGAGTTTCCCGAGCGTCCGGGTGCGCTGATGAAATTCCTCTCGTCGATGGCGCCGAACTGGAACATCAGCCTGTTCCACTATCGCAACCAGGGCGCGGACTACAGTTCGATTCTGGTCGGCATCCAGGTGCCGGACAGCGAGAATGAAGCGTTCAACAAGTTTCTCGCCACGCTCGGCTATCCGAACTGGGAAGAGACGCAGAATCCGGTGTATCGCCTGTTCCTCGCTTGATTACTTAGGACTGAAACGCGCAGATGGCTCTTTCGCTTGTCGACAAACTGGTGGTGGCAATCTCGTCGCGCGCGCTGTTCGACTTCGAGGAAGAGAACCGCGTGTACGAGGAAGGCAACCTGCAGGCCTATGAAGCGTTGCAGCGCGACCGCCTGACCGTGCCCGCCAAACCGGGTGTGGCGTTTCCGCTGATCCGCAAGCTGCTGGCCTTGAACACCAGCGGTCATCGCGTCGAAGTGGTGATTCTTTCGCGCAGCGATCCGATCAGCGGACTGCGCGCGTTCCACTCGTGCCGCGAGCATGGGCTCGCCATCGAGCGCGGAGTGTTTACGCGCGGACGCGCGCCGTTCGGCTATCTGAAGCCGTTGAACGCGTCGCTGTTTCTGTCCGCGAATCAGCAGGACGTGCGCGACGCGCTGGCCGCCGGATTTCCCGCCGCGCGAGTCTTGCCCGAATCGGCGAGAATGGCGAGCAAGTATCCGGACGAAATCCGCATTGCCTTCGACGGCGACGCGGTACTGTTTTCCGACGAAGCCGAGCGCGTATTCCAGAAGGACGGCTTGCGCGCATTCGTCGGCCACGAGATTCACAACAAGGATCTGCCGCTCGCGGACGGCCCCTTGAAGCCGCTACTCGAAGCGCTGCACCGGTTGCAAAAACTCGCGGACGAAGCCGCGCCGATGCATATTCGTACGGCATTGGTGACGGCGCGCTCGGCGCCCGCACACGAGCGCGCGATCCGCACCTTGATGGCGTGGAACATCGAAATCGACGAAGCGATGTTCCTCGGTGGCCTCGATAAGAGCGCATTCCTGCGCGAGTTCGAGCCGGACTTTTTCTTCGACGACCAAATTGGCCACTGCGAATCGGCCCGCGTCGTGACGGCGACGGGGCACGTGCTGAGTGGCATCGTGAACGCATCATGACACCCGAACAATCACCGCTGGGTAAGGCCTCCACTTACACCGAACAATACGACGCTTCTTTGCTGTTTCCGATCGCGCGAAAAAATGCGCGCGAGGCGATCGGCATCGGCGCGCAGTTGCCGTTTTTCGGCACGGACATCTGGAATGCGTACGAGTTGTCCTGGCTGAATGCGCGCGGCAAACCGCAAATCGCGGTGGCGACGTTCTTCGTGCCGGCGGATTCGCCGAATATCGTCGAGTCGAAATCGTTCAAACTCTACCTCGGCTCATTCGCGCAGACCGCGTTCGAGTCGATGGAGGCGGTGCGCGACACGATCAAGCGCGATGTGTCCGCGTCGTGCGGTGCGAGCGTGTCCGTTCATCTGGCCGCGCCGTATGAGTTCGGCAAATTGCAGATGGAAGAATTCGAGGGTTTGTCGCTGGATCGGTTGGATCTCGATACCGACGTTTATCAGCCGGACGCGTCCTTGCTGAAAGCGGCTCTGGATGAGGCACCGGTCGAAGAAACGCTGTTCTCCAACTTGCTGAAATCGAATTGTCCGGTGACGGGGCAGCCCGATTGGGGCAGCGTGCAGATTCATTACGTGGGCCCGCAGATCGATCACGCGGGCTTGCTGCGCTACATCATCTCGTATCGGAATCACACTGGTTTTCACGAGCAGTGTGTCGAGCGGATTTTTATCGATGTGCTGAAGGCCTGCAAGCCGGTGAAGCTCGCGGTGTATGCGCGTTATACGCGGCGCGGCGGGTTGGATATCAATCCGTTCCGCACGAATTACAACTTGCCGATGCCTGACAATATGCGGCTGGCGCGGCAGTAAATAGCAGCTTGTTCGCCGCGGAATCCGATGCGATTCCGCGGCGAATGAAACTGGCTAAGTATTCAGAATCAGGCCGTGGGCTTCTTATAAGCCACACAGTCCACTTCAACGCGACAGTCGATCACCATCGAAGAAACGACACAGGCGCGCGCCGGCGGGTTCTCGCCGAAATACTCGCGGAACACCTTGTTGAACGACGCGAAGTCGCGCGGGTCATCCAGCCACACGCCGCAGCGGACCACATGCTCCGCGCCATAGCCGGCTTCCTTCAGGATCGCGAACACGTTCTGAATCGCCTTGTGCGATTGCTCGACGATGCCGCCATTGATCACTTCGCCGTTTTCCATCGGCGTCTGTCCAGACACGAACAGCCAGCCGTCCGCTTCGACTGCACGCGCAAACGGCATATGCTGACCGCCCGTTCCCTTCCCGCCTT
The DNA here is from genome assembly GCF_046027915.1 of Paraburkholderia sp. RL17-347-BIC-D. Lineage (NCBI taxonomy): Bacteria > Pseudomonadati > Pseudomonadota > Betaproteobacteria > Burkholderiales > Burkholderiaceae > Paraburkholderia > Paraburkholderia sp. RL17-347-BIC-D. Next base: position 280,882 of record NZ_JARESS010000004.1, on the reverse strand, counting down.
CAACACCATATCGCTTCATCATCACACTCCTCAAAAAGTCCGGCACGCGTCCGGCAGAATCGCCGCGCGCGCCGCAATCAATCAATCATTCAATCGGGCAAATAATCAGAACGCGCCGTGCGCGTCACCCTTCGATGCCGCGCCGCGCGCCACGAAGTGCCCGGCGCGCTCGCCCGTCACTTCGCCATTGCGATACGTCAAGACGCCGTTCACCCACACCGCGTCGATGCCGTCGGCGGCCTGCTGCGGGTTCTCGAACGTCGCCGCGTCGCGCACCTTGGCCGGGTCGAACAGCACCAGGTCGGCGTGATAGCCGATGTGCACCTCGCCGCGCTGCGCCAGACCAAAGCGACGCGCCGACAAGCTGGTCATCTTGCGCACCGCCTCTTCGAGCGGCAGCAAGCCCGCGTCGCGCGCGTAGTGGCCGAGCACGCGCGGAAACGCGCCCCACAAGCGCGGATGCGGCAGCGGATCGTTCGGCAGCCCGTCTGAGCCGACCATGGTCGCGGGATGCGAGAGGATGCGCCGCACGTCCTCTTCGGACATGTTGTGATACACCGCGCCCGCCGGTTGCAGACGCTTGCCCGCTTCCTGCTGCGAGACGCCCCACTCCGCCGCGATCTCCTTCACGAGCTTGCCCGCCATCTCCGGATGCGGCTCCGACCACGTAATCGTGATGTCGATGTCGCCCGTCACCTGCTTCACGTCGAGCGTCGACGAACTGCGGTTGTACGGATAGCAATCGCAACCGATCGGCTGCAGACGGCGCGCGCCTTCGAGCGAATTCAGCACTTCCTCGCTGCGTCCCCAGTTCGACGGACCCGCGCACTTCAGATGCGAAATCACCACCGGCACGTGCGCGTGACGGCCCACGCGATACGCCTCGTCCATGGCGTCGAGAATCGCGTCGAATTCGGTGCGCATGTGCGTGGTGTACAACGCGCCGGCCGCGGCGAGCGGTTCGGCCAAGGCCATCACTTCTTCGGTCGGCGCCGAAAACGCCGAGCCGTATGCGAGCCCTGAACTCAGACCCAGCGCGCCGTTGGCCAACGCTTCTTCGAGCTGTGCGCGCATGCCGTCGATTTCCTGCGGTGTCGCCGCGCGGTCGAGCCGGTCCATCTGGTTGCTGCGCAACGCCGTGTGCCCGATCAACGCGCCGACGTTCACCGCCGGCCGCGCCGCGTTCACCGCTTCGACATACGCGGCGAAGGTCGGGTACTGGAATGCGTCGCGCTCGCCGAGCAGGTTCATCGGATCGGGCGGATCGCCCTTCAGCGCAACCGGCGACGCGCTGATGCCGCAATTGCCGACGATCACCGTCGTCACGCCTTGCGTGATCTTCGGCAGCATTTGCGGCGAGCGGATCACGTGCGTGTCGTCGTGCGTGTGAACGTCGATGAAGCCCGGCGCCAGCGCGCGGCCTTCGGCCTCGATCACTTCTTCGGCAAGCCAGTTCGACAGATTGCCGATCGCGACGATGCGGCCGTCGCGAACCGCGACGTCGCGTTCGACAGGCGGCGCGCCCGTGCCGTCATACAGTTGCGCGCCGACGATCAGCGTATCAGCGGCTTCGGGATGCGAGTGCATGGATCAGTCTCCTAACGGTTGTCGATCGCCGCCGCCGCGGTGCGTGTCGAGTGCATGCTTCATGCGGCGCAGCAATTCGCGGCTCTCGTCACCCTGACTGACGGCAAGTTCGGTGACGAGCACATCGAGCGCCATCATCATCGCGTAGCGCGACGACGACGGCTTGTAAATGAAATCAGTTTCAAAGGCCACGATCGGAATCACCCAATCGGCGAGTCGCGCCAATGGCGACGCCGGCGCGGTCAGCGCGATCACGGTTGCGCCGTAGCTGCGCGCGATCTTGCAGTTCTCGACCATCTCGGGCACGCGCCCGGTGGTGGAGAGCGCGATCACCACGCATTCGCGCGACACGGTGCTCGCCACCATGCGTTGCAGCAAGCCGTCCTGATAGGTCGCCACCGGCCGCCCGAGACGCACGAGCCGGAAGCGCATCTCGTCGGCGAGCGCGGTCGAGCCGCCGCCCATGCCGAACACGTAGATCATGCGCGCGCCGCGCAAGGCGGCGGCCGCGTCGCCGAGCGGCGCCTGGCGCAGCAATTGATGGTTGTGCACCAGCGCGGTTTGCAATTCGTCGAACACGCGGGTTGCGATCGGCTCGGGCGCGTCGTTCGGACCGCCAGCCTTCAGGAAACGCTGACCGACGGCGGCCGCCTGCGCGAGCCGCAGTTTGAGCTCGCGCACGTCGCGGCAGCCGACCGCCTTGGCAAAGCGCGTCACCGTCGCGACGCTCACCTCCGCCTGCTGCGCGAGCGCGCCAATGCTGGCGCGCGAGGCGCCCGTCAGATCGTCGAGAATCAGCGCGGCGACCTTGCGTTCGGCCGAGCGCAGTTCCGGCGCGCATTCGGCAATGCGCGCGACGATGTCGAAAGCGAGCGGTTCGGCGGTTAAGTTCATTGCAGACTGTGGGAGGCCGCGCGAAGGCTTATAACCCGCCTCCGCCCAACTGTGGTACTAAATAACATTTCTTCATCCATCGTACTTTCGGTAACATGGTAAAGTCAACTTTGATTCAATTTAACTGGACGATGGAGCAGGGAGACATGAAAGTTACAAACTATCAGGGCGCAACGATTGATCCTCATAGCAAGGGCTTGGGCATGGTTCCGGGCACCAGTATCCAACTCACGGATGCCGCGCGGCTCGAGTGGAACCTGCTGAACGAAGACGTGAGCCTGCCGGCCGCCGTGCTGTACGCGGACCGCGTGGAGCACAACCTCAAGTGGATGCAGGCATTCGTCGCGGAATACGGTGTCAAGCTCGCGCCGCACGGCAAGACCACCATGGCGCCGCAGCTGTTTCGCCGTCAGCTCGAAAACGGCGCGTGGGGCATCACGCTCGCCACCGCGCATCAGGTGCGCGCGGCTTATCACGGCGGCGTTTCGCGTGTTCTCATGGCCAACCAGCTAGTCGGCCGTCACAACATGATGATGGTTGCCGAGTTGCTGAGCGATTCGGATTTCGAATTCTTCTGCCTCGTCGATTCGGTTGAAGGCGTCGAGCAGTTGGGCGAGTTTTTCAAGTCGGTGAACAAGCAGTTGCAAGTGCTGCTCGAACTCGGCGTGCCGGGTGGGCGCACGGGCGTGCGCGACGCGGCGCAGCGCAACGCAGTGCTCGAGGCGATTGCACGTTATCCCGACACGCTGAAGCTCGCTGGCGTCGAGTTGTATGAAGGCGTGCTCAAGGAAGAACACGAAGTGCGCGAGTTTCTGCAAAGCGCGGTCGCGGTCACGCGCGAACTCGTCGAGCAAGGCCGTTTTGCGCGTACGCCGGCGGTGCTGTCGGGCGCGGGTTCGGCCTGGTACGACGTGGTCGCGGAAGAATTCGTGAAGGCGTCGGAGACCGGCAAGGTCGAGGTCGTACTGCGTCCCGGCTGCTATCTGACACACGACGTCGGCATCTATCGCAAGGCGCAGACGGAAATTTTCGCGCGCAATCCGGTCGCGAAGAAAATGGGCGAAGGGCTGCTTCCCGCGCTGCAATTGTGGGCGTATGTACAGTCGATTCCCGAACCGGATCGCGCGATCATCGGTCTCGGCAAGCGCGATTCCGCGTTCGACGCCGGGATGCCGGAACCGGCGCGCCACTTTCGTCCGGGCAACGAAGCCCCGCGTGATATCGCGGCGAGCGAAGGCTGGGAGATTTTCGGCTTGATGGATCAGCACGCGTATCTGCGGATTCCCGCAGGCGCTGACCTGAAAGTGGGCGACATGATCGCGTTCGACATCTCGCATCCGTGTCTGACGTTCGACAAATGGCGTCAGGTGCTGGTGGTCGATCCGGCGTATCGCGTCACGGAAGTGATTGAAACGTTCTTCTGATGGGTTTTGCGAACGGCGCGTTCTCGGGCAACGAGGCGCGCCTTTCGTGGTGTTGCGGAAGGGCGGGTTTTTCGCGCCGCTCCGGCGAGGTGACTTTGTTTAACCGTGCCCGTCCGGCAGATCAAGGCTGGCGCGGCGCTTCATTGCCCACTATCTCGGATGTTTGAGCGACAGCCTCAACTGCGCTAGCCGTCGCCGCCACTTCGCTGATCCTCGCCTCAAGCATCTTCAATGCACCCGACAGCGCGTTCAGCGCGTCGTCCGGCAACACGGCTATCGTGTCATGCATAAACGCGTTGCGACGCGGCAAGCTGGCTTCCGTTGCCGACTGCCCCGCTTCGGTCAGGCGCACGTTGGTCACGCGGTTATCGCGCGTATCCATGCTGCGAGCGATCCAGCCCATACCTTCCAGCGTTTTCAGTTGCCGTGTCAACGCGCCCGGATCGACGCGCAAGCGCTCCACCAGCCGCTTCTGCGACGACTCGCCAGCCTGCTCGTGCAGCGCGAGCAGAATGCGCCAGCGCGGCAACGGATGGCCGACGTGCGCCTCGAAAGCCGACATGAACGCCCGATATGTGCGGCCGAATTGCTGCATGACGGCGACGCGGTCCTGTTCTTCCATGATCTGTCTGTAAAACGGTGAGTCGAAAAATCAGTCCGCGTGAATCACGGGTTCGAGCTTGCGCTGGAGTTTGATCGGCGGCACACGGCGGCTTTGCCAGACCGACACCACGGCGATGATCGCCGCCATGGCGAGACCCAGATGAATCGCTGACACGAGCGCTTCTCGCGCGCTCTCGAGCAGCATCGCGCCGTTGTGGCCCGCATGCGTCAACTGGCTGAGCAAAGTGGCTTGCGCATCGCGATTGATGAGAATTTGCGGGTCGCCGAGATCCGCGAACCAGTGCGACGCATGATCGTTGTCCAACGCGCTGCGCACGCCGCTCGCGTACATGTGGCTGACCAGCGTGCCGGTCAGCGCCGTGCCGATCATGCCGCCGATCATCCGCAGCGACTGCAGCAGCGCTGTCGCGATACCAAGGTGTTCGCGACCGGCCGTTTGCTGCGCGAAGATCGTCAGGTTCGGCATGACGAAACCGAGCCCCAAACCGCCGACGATCATGAACGACATCAACAGCCATTGCGGCATGGCGCGCGTCGCAACGACCACGCCGAGGCACGCCAGCGCGAGCAGCGTAAAGCCGATATACAGCATCAGATTCGGATTGCGCACGCGCGAGACGATGCGCCCATTGGCGATACTGCCGATCGTGATGAACACGACCAGCGGCGTAATGACGAGGCCCGCTTCTTTCGGCGACATGCCGAAGCCGCCCTGGAACAGCAACGGCGCGTAGAACAGCAGCGAGAACATCGAAAAGCCGCCCAGCACGGCCAGCGTGAAGAGCGCGGCGAGACTGCGGTTGCGGAACATGTCGACCGGCAGGATCGCCGTCGGGCAGCGCTTTTCCCATTGCCACAACGCGTAAGCCGACGCGACGCTCAAGATGAGCAACGCCAACGCGCTCAAGGTCACGCCATGCTTCGGCAGCAATTCGACGAACAGTTGCAGCGAGCCGAGCGCCACGGCGATCAACACGGCGCCGGGCCAATCGAGGCGCATCTTGCCTTCGTGTTCGACATGACGCAGATGCGGCAGGAAGCGCCAGACAAAGAACAGCGACAGCAGGCCGACGGGCAGATTCACATAGAAAACCGAGCGCCAGCCGTAATACTGCGTCAGGAAACCACCGAGCGACGGCCCCACCGCGTTTGCGATACCGAACGCCGAACTCATCAGCACTTGCCAGCGCAGACGCACGACCGAGTCGGGAAACAGATCAGGAATGCAGGCGAATGCGGTGCCGACCAGCATGCCGCCGCCGATGCCTTGCAGCCCGCGCGCGAGCACGAGGAAGAGCATGTTGTTGGCCGCGCCGCACAGCACCGACGCGCCCGTGAACACGACGATCGACGCGATGACGAACGGCTTGCGCCCGTAGTAATCGCCAAGCCGGCCGAAAATCGGCACGGTGATCACCGAGGTCAGCAGATACGACGTGGCGACCCACGCGTACAGCTCGAAACCCTTGAGTTCGGCGACGATCGTGGGCAACGCGGTGCCGACCACGGTCTGGTCGAGCGCGACCAGCATCGTAACGAAGGAGATGCCGAGCATCGCCAGTAGCGATTCACGGAACGGTAAAACTTGCCCACTCGAGTGGTGGGCCGCGGTATGGACAGCCATTTTTGATGGAGCAACAGTTGACACGTCAAACGATTGGGAATCATACCACGCTGCGACGCTCTAAGCGGGACAAGCCGTCGTGGTTCGCCGCATCGGCAGTCGACTGAAGAATGGATATCACATGACGCCAGGGAGGCACATGGAGCCGAGTTCGCTCGCAACACAATCGTTATCGGACGACGACCTGAAAGCGCTGCGCCGCGCAAAACATGAACTGGAGAGCCCCGCTCTGGCGATGAAGCTGGCGAGCATCGTCGGCGCGCCGCTGGAGAAACTGCTCTCGCGCATGCCGGCGTTCGCCAACGAAAAAGTCACCGACGCGACGGAGCTGGCCTTGCGCAAGTGCCTGTCGATCGCGCTGCGCACACTGGGGCGGCAGGACGGCGCGACGCCGCTCGTGGTGCCCGACAAGCCGAGCAACTTGCTGCACAAGTTCGCCGTGGCGACTACCGGCGCGGCCGGCGGCGCATTCGGGTTGTTCGCGCTACCCGTCGAGTTGCCGGTCACGACCACGCTGATGTTCCGCTCGATCTGCGACATCGCGCGCAGCGAGGGCGAGGATCTGACGTCGATCGACACGCAGCTGCAATGTCTGACGGTGCTCGGCATGGGCGGCACGTCGAGTTCCGACGACGACGCCGACTTCGGCTACTTCATCATGCGCGGCGCGCTCGCGCAGGCGGTGTCGAAAGCGTCGTCTGAAATCGCGACCAAAGGCTTCACCGCGCACGGCTCCGCGGCCTTGCTGCGCCTGCTCAACACGATCGCCGCGCGCTTCTCCGTGCAGGTGAGCGAACAGATCGCCGCCAAATCCATCCCGGCGATCGGCGCGGTGCTCGGCGCGATGGTCAATACGGTTTTCATCGACCACTTCCAGCAGGTCGCGCACGGTCACTTCACCGTGCGTCGACTGGAACGGCAGTACGGCCAGGAAACGGTCGAAGCCGCCTATCAGGCGATCGACATCGCGCTCGACGGCTGAGCCGCGCGGCTCGTCACGCGCCGCACGAAGGCCGCGGCGCGGTCGAGCGCGCGATTTCCTTCGGGGATGAACGGCGCGAAGATCGGCCAGACGTGCGGCATCTTGTTCCACACTTCGAGTTCGCAGTCGACACCCGCCGCCCGCGCGTTGTCGGCCACGCGCCGCGAATCGTCGAGCAACACCTCGGTGCTGCCCGCCATGATGAAGAGCGGCGGCAAGCCGCGCAGGTCGGCATAAACCGGAGAAGCGTAGGGATGCGTTGCTGGCGTGTCGCCGAGGTAGACCTTTCCCGCTAGGGCGATCGCCGAGCCGCTGAACATCGGATCGAGACCGTCGTTGGTGCGGATGCTGGCGCCGGTCGCGGCCAGATCGGTCCACGGCGAAAATAGCAGCCCGCCTGCCGGCATGGGATCGCCGGCGTCGCGCAACGCCACCAGCGTGGCGAGCGCAAGACCGCCGCCCGCTGAATCGCCCGAGATCACGATCGACTCCGGCGCGATGCCCCCGGCGATCAACCGACGGTACGCCGCGGTCGCGTCGTCGAGCGCCGCCGGGAAGCGATGCTCTGGCGCGAGACGGTAGTCGAGGGAAAAAACTGGCGCATAGGCGCGCGTCGCGAGACCGAACACGATCGAACGATGGGTACGCGGTGAACAGAAGTAGTAGCCGCCGCCGTGGCAATACAGCACGGTCGGTCCGGCGTTTGCGGCTGGCGCACCGTCGGCGCGCTCGATCCACTCGCCGCGCAAGGGCGCATCGTCCGCGCCGTACAACTCACGCAGACGCCAGCCGCCCGGCACTCGCGGCGACCAGACCCGCTTGGCGGTCAGCGCGCGCGCTCTTTCGACATCGATGCGTGGCTTGAGGGTCTCCGGTCGAAACTGTCTACGCAGATACCAGCACGCGAGTGCACTTTGCCAACTCATCGGGACACGCTCCTTCGATTGTGTCCTGTCATGTTACGTGCGTTCGCTACTACGCCGGTGGATGGCCGCTTCTAATCTCAAAAACGCCTGCGTCGCCGCGGTAAGGCTTTCCGGTCGCCTAGTTCGCCGGCAAAACCTGCCCGCGAATTTCACCCATCGGGTTCTGTGCGGTATGGACGTTGAAGTACCACTGCCCCGCCATCAGATCCGTCACCTGCTGTTCGGTCAGCGCCGCCGAGCCTTTGATCGGGCTGGCGAGCGCGCCCTTGTCGATCGGCACCTGAATCTTGGCGTTCTGGCCCACCGGCGCGGGGCCGTGGAAATGCGCGGCGGTTGCCGGGCCGCTCAAGCCTTCGTAGCTGACTGTCCATTGCAGGGATTTTGTCGACGTGTCGAAGGTGGCGTCCAACATGCCGTGCCCGTGGCTCACGCGAGGCGGCACTTCGCTCGAAGGCTCGAGATCCGCCTTCAACGCCACCGTGTCCGCGAAGGCAACACCCGACGCCAACGCCCACAGCACCACGGCAAGATTCAGTTTTCGAAGCGCAATCATGGTCTTCTCCGGACTTGATGCACCGCCGCACCGACACTCGGCCGCGCGCGAAGCCACCACATACTAGTGCAAATCCGCCGAACCTGTTTTTGCTGGGGAGCGCGAGGCCATCGCGCGTTTTTTAGTCAGTCACTTTCACGCACAGCACCCGCCTTCGAGGCAACCGAAACGCGTGGCACTTTGTAGTTGTCCGTAGTGATCCCGGGCGTTTTTCCGACGCACAAACGGGCTTGCGATATCGATCCGAAAGCGCCTCGACGGCGTTTTAATCGATTTCCTCAAACAGTTAATTGCGCATTTTGTAATGAATGACCGGCAATATCCCGGTTATGCTTCTTCTTGCGAGAAGTGACTCCTTCATCGAGGGAAGTCTCCAAATCTTTAACGCGGCTTCGGCCGCGTTTTTTTTCGTCTTTTTGTCGCGCCCCCGCTCACACAGGCGCTGTAGCGCTTTGATGCGGTCGCATCTGCGAAAGCGGTTTTTTATACGAGCAACGCGGCCTGCTGTTCGATTCCGTCCAGCATGGCATTGCACTTGTCGATTAAAACCATCCCATCGTCGCGCACCCGTTCCGGCGGCTTGACCGTGATTTCGCGGCGATAGTCTTCAAGTGCCTTGAGCAGCGGTGGATATTGCAGGACGCTCGCCGCCCCCGCCACGCGATGAAGCCACTCGCGCACGCGGTCCACCTCGATCCGCTCCGTCTCCACGCGCTCGAGCAACGGCGACAAGGACAGCACATCCTCGCGAACGGACGACACGAACGAGTCGAGCAACGCCTTGACGGTCGATTCACTACCCCACAGTTGCGTCATGTGCCCGAGATCGACCGGGACGAACGGCTCGGCGCCACCATGAACATCCGGCACTGCGACTGCCGGCGTGTTGACGGCCTCCGAAGGCGCGGCTTGCCACGCGCTGTCGGTGCCGAACCAACGGCTCAGATAATCACGCAGCGTAGCGAGCCGTGTCGGCTTCACGAGGCTGTCGTCCATGCCGGCGTCGCGGCACAGATTCAGGTCTTCGGGCGCGGTGTTCGCCGTGATACCCAGAATGGGCAGGCGATAAGCGCCGCCCTGCTCGCTTTCACGAATGCGCCGCGTGAGTTCGTAACCGGACACCTTTGGCATGTGGCAATCCGTGATCAGACACCCGTAGCTCGTATGTTCCAGCGCGGCCAGCGCCTCGGCGCCATCGTTCGTGACGTCGCACGCGAAGCCGAGCAACGCGAGCTGGTGACGGATCAACTCCTGATTGACCGGATGATCTTCAGCGACGAGGATCAGCCGGCCACTGGCGATGGCCCGCTCGCGGTCCGGAGGCGGAGTGGCGCCCTCGGGCGTACGCGAGATACCTGCCGATCGCAGCGTCACCGATGGCAGCCCGGTCATGGCGGCGGCGCACGCGGCGCCGAGGCCGCGCCACGAAATGGGATTGATGCTGACGCGCACGTTGTCGTCGAGAATGCGGTAGCCCGTCGGCTTCGGCTTTTCGGTCAGACAGATGACACGCGTGCGCGGCCTGATGTCCGCGGGCAAGGCCACATCTTCATTCACGAACAGCAAATCCACGTCGGCCAGCGCGGCGCGATCGTGCAGTTCGGGTGCGTCAGGGGAAACGCGGCGCAATTCGAGGCCGAACGCTTCGCCGAAGTGCATCAGCGCCTGGGCGATACGCGCGTCGCCGGTTGCCACGATTCCGCACTTGCCACGCAAGCCGTTCACGGAATAGTGCTGAGTCTCGATCGGCATGGCAAGCCGCACGGTCATGCGCGTGCCGCTACCCGGTTCGCTGTGCAACGTGAGCGAGCCGTTCATGAGGTCGATCAGCTTGCGGCAGATCGTCAAGCCAAGGCCCGTGCCGCCGAACCGGCGCGTGGTGGACGATTCCGCCTGCACGAACGGCTCGAAGAGCTTGGCCTGCACCTCCGGCGCGATGCCGATGCCAGTGTCCTCGACGATCATTTCGAGCGTCTGAATGCCGTCGCTCTGCGCGACGACCGACACGCACACGTCGACCTCGCCTTGCGGTGTGAACTTGATGGCATTGCCGAGCAGATTAAAGAGAATCTGCCGCAATCGGACGCTATCGCTGCGCAGCGTGGCGGCGACGTCCGAGCCGATATCCACGCGTACTTTGAGACCCTTTTCATGGGCGCGGCCGGCCAACAGGCCCACAGCGTTGTCCACCAGGTCACGTATGTCGATGGATTCGGCCTCGATGGTCAGCCGTCCCGCTTCGATTTTCGAATAGTCGAGCAAGTCGTCGAGAATCTGCAGCAACGCGCCGGCCGACTCGTGGATCATGCCCAGCATTTCGCCTTGGTCCGCGTTGAGCGGCGTGCGCTCCAACACTTCCACGAGACCGAGCACGCCATTCATTGGCGTGCGGATTTCATGGCTCATCATGGCGAAGAAGTCGTCTTTGGCGCGCGAGGCCGCTTCGGCCAGGTCACGCGCGCGCGCAAGCTCGTCGGAGCGCGCGTGCTCCACGCTGGCGTCCACCCAGTAGCCGCTCCAGACGACGCTGCCATCCGATTCGCGATGCGGTACCAATTCGGCACGCGCCCACTTGATGTCCTCATCGCCTGCGAAACGGAACTCCATGTCCACCGGCGTTTCGCAGTGCGCCGAGCGCTCGAGTTCAGCCAGCACGAACGCCCTATCCTCTTCGCACACGCGCTGGAAATCGACGTGATCGCTGCTGCTCTGCGAACCGTCTCGCACGCCCAGCAGATGACGCGTGTCGCCGCCGATATACGGAAACGAATACACGCCATCCGCAGTGCGGCGCAGTTGAAACACCACCGCCGGCAGCGATCGCGTCACGTCGAAGAGGCGCCGCTCGGTTTCGCGCGCGAGCATTTCGGCGCGCCGGATATCGGTGATATCGACCACCGTGCCGAGCACGCAAACGGGCTGACCGTCACTGCCGCGGCAGATGCGGGTCCAGAAAAGACCATGCCGCACATTGCCCGCGCTGCGCTCGAACTGCAACTCCACCTCCGCAGTCTCGCCGCCGTTCAGCATCTCGCGTGTAATGTCGTCCAGGATGCGGCTATTGGCCTCGCCCCATGTCCGCACTTCGATGGTGCTTCGTCCGATGATCGCCTCGCGGCCCAACCCGCAGGCTTGCTCATAGGCCTCGTTGACGGCGATATACCGGCCATCGAGGTCCTTGGCGACGAGCGGATAGGGCACCGTCTTCATCAAGGTTTCCTGGAAGTTCAGTTGCAGTTCCAGTTCACGCTCGGTTTTCTTGCGCAACCTGACTTCCCGCTGCAGCAACAGATAGGCGCGCAAGGTGATCAACAGCGCGACGCCGATGCCGATCAGCACCGGCAGCAGACGCACCGCGGTCACGCTCCACATGCCCGACTCCGGCGCGTTGCCGGTGACCCATTTCTGCCGGATGCGCTGCTTTTCCGCGGGCGGCATAGCCAGCAGCGCACGGTCGATCAGCCCAGCGAGCGGGCTCAGGTCGGGGCGTACAGCGAAGTCGAGCGCGTCGGAGTCGCCCACCGTGCCGAGGATCTTGAGGACGCCGTCGTACCGTTGCTTGAGCAGGATATCCACGGCGGCCACGTTGCCCACCAGAACGTCCGCCTCGTCGGACTCCACCATCTTGAGCGCGTCGTCGAGACTGGGCGCGACCACGACGTGGTCCGCCGGAATTCGCTGGAATGCGAGCGTGACCGAACCGGCGACATGCGACGAAACGACGATGCGGCGCGACGCGAAATCGTTCAGCGAGCGAGCGGCCGGTTCGTCCTCACGCCCGACGATCACCAGCGGATAGCTCTCGTATGCGCTGGTATGCCGCGCCTTCGTGAGGCGTGGATCGTGACTGGAAGCTGTGGCGAGAATTGCCAGTTCGCCGCGCTGGAAAGCTTCGATCGTGGCAGGCCAATCGGCGGTTTGGGCGCGGTTGAAGACGACGCCTAGAGTGCGGCTCAGATACGTCAGATAATCGGCGGCAATGCCCGCAGGTCGGCCGGAGTTGTCGACGTAGCTGAAGGGCGGCCAGCGATTATCGAAACCAACCTGCAATGGTGGCAGCGAACGAAGCCAGGCCTGCTCTTGCGGCGTCAGCGCGAGACTCGGCGCGGCGGGCACAGGCTTCGCGTCGAAGTTGCCGGATAGCCAGCGCATGCGAATCGCCACTTCGTCGGCCGGGTTCATCGACGCGAGCGCCTGGTCGAGCTGGTCTCGCAATGCAGTCTCTTTGCGGGGCACCGCGAAGCGCAAATTGGAGGTTTTGCTGTTCTCCTCGAAGGCCACTCGCAAGCCGCGAAACTCGTCGGTGGACAATGCATATTGCACGACAGCAGTGGAGCCGAGATAAACATCTGCGTCGCCCTGGATCACTGCGGCGAGTGCGGCGTGCGTCGCGGTGAACGTGGTGATCTGGGCGTGTGGGAAGCGTTCGCGGGTCACACGCTCAAGCGCAAAACCTTTCTCCAGCGCGATACGCGCTCCAGCCAACTGGGCGGGACTTCCATAACTGTTACTGTCCCGGCGTACCACGACAGACGTGGAAGAGCGGAAATATGGCGCGGTGAAACTCAAGCACCGCTCGCGCTCGGGCGTGCGGGCAAAGCTCATCAGCAGATCGACATTTCCGGCGCATGCTGCGACAAGCAGTTGCGGCAGGTCCGGGAACGCCTTGGCTTCGATGACGACGTTCGGCCCGACGAGGGCGCGCAGATAGTCGACACTCATGCCGGTGAGCTGTCCGTCTTGCAGAGCGTCGAACGGCAGCCAACTGTTAGCGAGCACGCCGACGGTCAGTTTCGCGGGGAAACTGGCAACAACCTCAGTGTTCGAGCGATTGTCGAACGATTGAGCAAACGCTGTTGTTTGCGCGGCGAAAAATAAGAGCCCTGCGAGCAGACCCAGCGAGAGGCGTTCAAGCGCACGCCTCATTGCAACGCCTGGCATGAAATTGACGGCAGACACGGTAATGGCACCCGGCGACGCTCAGGCAACTTCGCCACGCCCGCCGGCGAGCGTCGCGGCAGCGTGGTCGGCCTTGCCGTGCAGAAACGAGAACAGCGCACCGGCCATGACCCCGCCTGACAGAGGCGCAGCCCAGAACAACCACAGCTGGTCCAGCGCCCAATCGCCGACGAGCAATGCCTGGGCCGTGGAGCGGGCGGGATTCACCGAACCATTGGTAACCGGAATCGACACGAGATAGACCAGCACCAGACAGGCGCCGACGACCAGCGGCGCGATCGACGCCATGTCTTGCCGGCGGGCGATCAGCAGGCTGGCCATGACGAAGCCGAAGGACAGCACGAACTCGATGGCCAGCGCTGAATGCAGCTGATAGTCGGCAGGAGAATGGTCGCCGAAGCCATTTGCCGCGAACTCGCTCGCGCCAAGATCGAACCCGGGACGGCCGCCCGCCACGTAAAGGAGTAGCGCAGCGGCCACGATCGCGCCGAGAATCTGCGAGGCAATGTAGGGAAGCAGATCCCTGACCGGAAAACGTTGCGCGACAGTGAAGCCCACTGTGACAGCGGGATTGAAATGACCGCCGGACACGCCGCCGAAACAGTAAGTGGCCGTGGCGAGCGCGAGACCGAACGCCAACGCCACCTCCAGCACGCCACCTGCCTGCTGGACCGCACCGACGTTCAACACAATGCTGCCGCAGCCGACGAACACCAGCCACGCCGTTCCAACACCCTCGACCAACAACCGCTTACCTAACGCATCCATGCCGCCTCCTGATTCTGCTCCCAGGCAGACGGCATCGCACGATTGCCATCAGACATCTGCCTGAATTCTCTCGGCCCGGGAATCGCTCAGCTTGACGAAATGATCGATTTCGTCAGGAGAGTACGGAATAAAGCCGTAGTGAATTCAGAACTATGAGACGCCAACGTCCCGCAACCAATCAGAAGACTCCTAAATTTCTGGTTCGCCAAGATCATCCGCGCGACGGCGCAATGCAATATTGCTCGCCAGTTGTCAGGCCAATCCGATCTGCCGCGCATAGCCGATCAGGTCAGCTTCCGTTTCCAGCCCGAGCTTGCGCATCGCACTACGTTTCTGGGTACTGATGGTCTTGCCGCTGCGCTGCAAGCGTACCGCGATTTCATGGACGGCAAGGCCTTGCACATAAAGCTGAAAGACTTCCCACTCGCGCGCGCTCAGCATGCCGGCGCGCAACTGCAACGGCGTGTCGGCCGCCTCCATCGCGACACGCGCGTGTTGCGACAGATAGACGCGCCCGGCAAACGCTGCCTCGATCGCATCGATCAACGCCGTGACGGTCTCGCGTTTATCGACGATGCCGCCCACGCCGATATGCAGAAGACCGGACAGCATGTGAGCGTGGCAGATCATGGTGAGGACGACGACGCAAGGACGCGACTGGCCCCGCAACAGACGGCGCAGAAACGACACCGCGTTGCTGCCGCCATGAATGCCCGGCATGTTGATATCGGAAACGACGACGTCGCACGCGCAGGCGTCGAGTAATTCCGCCAGTCCGTGAGTGTCGGCCGCCTCGCCGACACATTCGATGTGCGGCGCGGCTTGCAACACGCGCTTGACGCCGACGCGAACGCAGTCGTGATCGTCTGCGATGATGACGCGGATCTTCTGTCTCATTTTCTATTGTCTTATCGATTGGTATGCCCTGCACACGATGTGCTTCCCCGGGCATGCCAATACATCTTCTATTCGTCGCGCGACGGCGCGACGGCGCGACACGTGGCCGACTTATCGCCGGCTCATTGCCGCTTCGGCACGCGCTCCTCAGGAATCACACCGTATTCGACGGCGAAGCGAAACAGTTCCGCATCGCTGTGCAGGGCCAGCTTGCGCATAGCCGTGCACTTCTGCGCGCTGATCGTTTTGACGCTGCGTTCCAGACGCGCGGCGATCTCGGTGACGCCATACCCTGACGCATATTGGGTGAACACTTCGAGTTCGCGGCGCGAGAGAATCTTCCGGACGTAATCGAGCCGCTGGGTCGCCGATGCGTCGGCGATCAATGCGCGCACCGCCGGCCCGACATAGCACTCGCGTGCCAGCGCCGTGATGACGGCCACATGGATCAGGTCGATCCGGTCCCGCTTGCTCACCAGTCCCTCGACGCCGAGCGAAATGACCTTTTGAAGTTCGGCCGCCTCGGTTTCCATGGTGAGCACGACGAGCGCGATGTCGGGGTAGCGCGTCTTGAACTGCCTGACGACTTCCAGTCCGCTGCCATCCGAACCGCCCGGCATGTAGAGGTCCATGAGCACGAGGTCGCATGAACCGCGATCGACTTCTGCGAAGAGTTCGGTGGCGTCGGCTGCACGGCCGACGATCTCCATATTCGGATAGCCGCTTATCAGGTTTTCGATTGCCAGCAGCACCAGTGGATGATCGTCCGCGATGATCGCGCGAACGGGTGTGCTTACCTCAGCGGTGTCGCGCATCTTCTACTTCTCCTCCGTACCTTGAATGATTGCCGCCCTCTTTCGTCAACCCTGCTCCTATCACGATGATTAAATATTTTCGCGAGAATAAACATAAGATCGGTCCGAAACAACCTCAGTCAATTCAAAAAGTAAATTGCTTAGATATGCGATTCAAAATTAAGAATCCCATAAGCGCGCACATAAGAGAAAAGACCGGGATCGTTGGTGACACCGAGTTTGGCCATCGCTTCGCGTTTTTGCCGCGTGACCGTGCGACGATCGCAGCCGAGCACCGCAGCAATGTCCGATATCGACTGGCCACTTACCAGCAGCCTGACGACTGCGGCCTGTTTGCCCGTTAAACGTGGCGCCGGCGGTTGTTCGCACTCGGGATCCTGTGGTTGCGCCAGCGCTTCGATGATGGAACGGCCGAGGTAGGTTTCTCCGTGCCGAGCTGCGAGAATCGCTTGCCAGAGCTCGTCCATCGACTCCGCCTTGCCGACCATGCTCACGGCGCCGTCCGACACTATCGCGCGAAGAATCGCGGCGTTTGCCAGAGTTGTCATCACCACGACGCGCAATTGCGGCCAGCCGGTTCGGATTCGTCGCACGAGGTTCAGGCCGTCGTCGATGGCCAATGAGTGTTCCGGCATCGCGAGATCGGTGACGAGCACATCGCAGGGCGTGCTCCGCAGGCGTTCTATTAGCGAAAAGGGATTCGTCGCCTCGTCGACGACAGTCACGCCGGCATGCATTTCCAGTGCGGCGCGGATGCCAAGGATAACGAAGGGATGATCGTCCGCCAGGATAATTCGAAGATTCACTGGGATTGTCTCTCGTTTGTTGTAGGAGTGAATGCGCATACGCAGAAAAATCTGAACCACTCTGCGCATGCTTTAACGGCCCCTCGGCAACGCTCAATGTGCCAAGGCGCCCATAAAATCACCGCCACAACTTCACGAAAATCGGAGCGCTCCGAATCCTGCAGAGAAACTAATAGTCCATTGCGGATTGATTAGAAATAGAAAGCATAATTACGCGGAATGGATATTTTCGAGTTTCTCGAGCGGCGCATTTTCGGCGGAAACTCAACGACTCGACCATTCATCGCAGAAGTTTCGGCACGGCGCGCCGTATCGCCCGCAGCATCGTCGACAACGGGCACCGTGATCCATATCAAGTTGCATCGCAAGCGCGCGCCGCGCTCACCTTGCCCTCACGCGCGGCACGAGGAAACACCGGCAACGCGATCAATGCGCACACGCTGGCCACGGCCCACACCATCGGCCACGAACCGACCGACAACAGCGGCGGAATCGCCAGCGGCGTCAGGAACAGCGTAAGAAACACACAGGTGTTGCCGATCGCCAGCGCGGTGCCCGCGCGGCTCGTCCCTGCCAGCGTGGCGAGTTCCGTGAAGGCCACGCCGTGCCATGCCGACGCGCTCACGCCGCCCACCACGACCGTCAGCGCGAATACCGCGGTCATCGCCGCGTGATGCATGCCGACGAGGCCCGTCAGCAACGCGAGCGATGCGAACAGCACCGCGGTCAGCAGACTACAGGCGCGCATGTAAGCCCGGCGATTGCCGCGCCGGTCAGTCCAACCGCCGCTCCAGACCCGCGCGATCGCGGCACCCGTTTGCACCGCGGCCATGGTCACGCTGATCGCCAGCACGCCGGCGCGGCTGAAATCGTGAAGAAACACCGTGCCGAACGTCACAACGGCGAGTTGTGGCACGCACAGCGCGCCGGCGCCGAGCGCCACGCGCCAGATGCCGATGTCGCGCAACGGTGAGACCTTGGCGGGCACGCCGCTCGCAGCCGCCGTGTCGCGCACCTCACGCGCGCCGTCCGCCTCGATATGGGAAGGTTCGTGCAACCAGCGCCACGCGAACACCGCGGTGATCGCGCACGCTAGCGCCAGCACGGTATAGGCGCTCGCAAAGCCGAAACGCGACGCGAGCACCGGCAGCAGCAATGCGCCAAGGCCGCCGCCCGCGGGCACCGCGGTCTGGCGAATACTCATGGCCAGGCCGCGCTCACCCTCACGAAACCAGGCCATCACCGCGCGGCCGCTCGATCCGTTGACGCTGCCGCCGAGCAGTCCGACCAGCAACAGGCCGAGCGCGAGCATCGTCACGCTCGGGACATGCGCACCGGACGGCACGACGAACAGCGCCAGACCAGCCAGCGCGGCCGCGGTCGAAAGCAGTCCGAGCAGCAAGACGCGCCGGTCGCCCCAGCGGTCGGTCAGCAACCCCCACGGCAATTCGCTGACCGCGATGCCGAGGCCGAGCATGCCAAGCACGAGGCCTAGCCCGTCATTGCCCAGGTGATAGCCGGAGCGCAAGAACACCGCCGTCGTCGGAATCCCCGAGAACGCCGCCGAAAAACTCGCGTTGGCGGCGAACCCGACTCCCAACACCTTCCACCGATGACTCGCCGTTCGGCCGCCGGATAACCCTAAGCCCGCAATTGATTCGCCTCCCATGACACCCTCCGCAAAGAATCTGGGGGTATCCTACGGCTGAGGCTTCCATCGGAAAAGCCGGAAAAGCAGATGACTTCCATCGGATATACCGAATCATGAGCCAACGCGGATTTGACCTGACGCAGTTGCGGACCTTCGTCGCCGTCGCCGAATCGGGCAGCGTCTCGGCGGGCGCCGAGCGCGTGTTCCTGTCGCAGTCCTCGGTCAGCGAACAGTTGAAGAAACTGGAGGAGCGCGCCGGCCAGCCGCTTTTCGTGCGCAGCAAGCAGGGCGTGAGCGCCACGCCCGCCGGCAGCCGGCTGCTCGAGCACGCGCGGCGCATCATCGCGATGAGCGAAGCCGCGTTCGAAGACCTGCAAGGCCGCTCGCTCGACGGCGAGTTGCGCATCGCCATCACGGACTACTACCGCCCGCACGACATCGCGCGCATTCTCAAGACGTTCTCGGAACAGCACCCACGTCTGAAGCTGCACGTCACCGTGCTGCCGAGCGCGGTGATCGACAGCAATGCGGGCGACGATGCGTCGTTCGACATCGGTCTCTCGCTGCGGCTCGTCACGGACAACATGCGCGCCGCGAGCCGGCGCACCGGCGCGCAAAGCACGGTTGTGCGCCGCGAGAAACTGCTGTGGGTCAGCGCGGCCGATTCAAGTCCACGGCCGGCCACGCCCTATCCACTCGTATTGCTGCCGTCGAGCTGCCAGTTGCAGCGTTTCGTCGTGAAGCTGCTGGACGAGCACAAGGTACCGTATGTAGTGTCGCACTCCGCTTCCGGCGTCGCCGGCCTGCAACTCGCGCTGAAGGCCGGGCTCGGTATTTCCTGCCTGAACGAATCGTCGATTGGCGGCGGTGTCGTGGCCTGTCCGGCAAGCGTCGGTTTGCCCGCGTTGCCCGCCGTGGAATTTCATCTCTTGCCTGGGCGAATCGGCGAAGCCGAACTTGTCAGCAACGCTCGCACGGCCTTGATGCGGCTCTTCAGTTGACTCACGGAAGATGGGCTCACGCCGTCTCATGGAAGCCCGAGGCTGATCATCAAAAGATCACATTCGCGCGATAGCGTCGACACGAGACGATTCGCAATGGAAATGTTGAAAGCCCCCTGGTCGACGCCTATCATGATCAGGTGTCCCGTCGAATGAGCTTTTGTTTGCTATTGACGCGTCGACTAATTTCCTGCAACCTCGTACACGCTGCTGAACGTTTCAAGCGTCAATTCCCGCAGCCCGAAACCGCCACCCGCCGGCGCATTCAGGCCGATCATTGTTTTAGCAAAGCAATCGCATCGCCGTAGCGAATCATCACTCGCCATCCAGAATAAGTCCGTTTCGATTTGCTGTTCTTGCAGTCGTTACACAAGAAAAACCGGCAGAGTTGACATGCGTCATCCGTCGGCTTCATAAGCGAATCCACGTGAGAGTGCGCGAGAGATAATCGAGAACAAAGAACGTTCCCAATCGAGGCCTGGCGTGCATCGTCGAACTATCGGATCGTCGGTTCTGTTTGTGCTTTACGTCATGTGGAGCGGTGCGGCGCTTGCCGCCACCGAGGCGTCCGGCGCCATGCCCTCGGCCATGGACGAGCGCGTGCGCGCCTGCACCTCATGTCATGGCGTGCAGGGCCAGGGCCTGAACAACGATTACTTTCCGCGGATTGCGGGCAAACCGGCCGACTACCTGTTCAATCAGTTGACCGCGTTCCGCGACGGCGGCCGCACCTATCCGCCGATGGGTTACCTCCTCGCCTTCCTGCCCGACGACTATCTGCGCAAGATCAGCCAGTATTTCGCCGATCTGCAACCGCCCTACCCCAACGCCGATCAAAGCAACGTCGCACCCGCCGTGCTCGCCGCCGGACAGCGCCTCGTCACACAGGGCGACCCGGCCCGCAAGATACCGGCGTGCATCGCGTGCCACGGTGCGCGGATGACCGGCACGCAGCCGGGCATTCCCGGCCTGCTCGGTCTGCACGCGAGTTATATCGCCGGGCAGATGGGCACCTGGCGCTCGGGCACGCGGCACGCGCTCGCACCGGACTGCATGCACTCGATCGCGGTCAAGCTGACCGACAAGGACATCACCGCGGTATCGAGCTGGCTCGCGCGCCAACCACGTCCGGCCGATCCGCGGCCCGCGCCGGCGTCCACGGAGCGGCTGCCTCTCGCCTGCGGGAGCCAACCGCAATGAAGCCGACACTTCGCACTTTGGGCTACTTCCGCGCAGTGCGCGCCGCTTTGATCCTCACGATGAAGCGCCTTCGCGTGCCGGCGTCGCTCGTATCCAGTCTGTTGATTGGCGGCCTGATCGTGGCCGGCAGCGCCGCGCTTCTGCACGCATCGCCCACGCCGGTGCTGATCGCCGAAGCACGCGCCGCTGAAACCACCACGGCGTTCGCGCCGGGCGCCGACACGCGCCCCGACATCGTCAAACGCGGCGAGTATCTGGCGCGCGCCGGCGACTGCGTCGCCTGCCACACGGCGCCGCGCGGCAAACTGTTTGCCGGCGGTCTCGCGATGGAAACGCCGTTCGGCACGCTGTATTCGCCGAACATCACACCGGACGCCCAGTACGGCATCGGCACCTGGAGTCAGGAGGCGTTCTTCAACATGATGCGCACCGGCCGCACGCCGGACGGCACACTGATCTACCCTGCGATGCCGATCGCGCAATACACGAAGGTCACGCGCGAAGACTCGGATGCGATCTTCGCCTATCTGAAGACGGTCGCACCGGTACGTGAGCCGAATCACAAACACACGCTGCGCTTCCCGTTCAACCAGCGCAAGCTGCTGTACGGCTGGCGCACGCTGTATTTCCGCGAGGGCGAGTTCCAACCCGATCCGACCAAATCGGTCGAATGGAACCGCGGCGCATATCTGGTCGAAGGGCTCGGGCACTGCACCATGTGCCACACCAAGATCAACATGCTCGGCGGCTCGTCGCAGAGCGAGCAGTTCGCGGGCGGCCTGATTCCGGTGCAGAACTGGTACGCGCCGTCGCTGACCTCGGACAAGGACGGCGGCCTCGGCGACTGGAGCATCAAGGACATCGTCGATCTGCTGCAAGCGGGCATTTCCGATCGCGGCGCCGTGTACGGTCCGATGGCCGAGGTCACGTATCACAGCCTCCAGTACATGACGGAAGAAGACGTCAAGGCAATGGCCGTCTATCTGAAGACCTTGCCGGACAAGAGCGGCCGCAAGTCCGGGCCGTCTGCGCCGACCAACACCAACGTGTTCGCGCTCGGCGAAAAAATCTACGCCGACAAGTGCGCGCTCTGCCACGGCGCGAAGGGCGAAGGAAAGTTGCAGCATTACCCGCCGCTCGCGGGCAACCAGTCGATCGAAATGGACTCCGCGGTCAACCCGATCCGCATCGTGCTCAACGGCGGATTTCCGCCGGGCACCATGCGCAATCCGGAACCGTACGGCATGCCGCCTTTCGGCCAGGAACTGAACGACACCGACGCCGCTGCCGTGGTCACCTATATCCGCACTGCGTGGGGTAATCACGGCCAGCCCGTGACATCCCGCGAGGTCAACGAGTTGCGCAAGGCGCCGCTGCACTGAAGCGCCGCACTGGAGAACTTCTAGATGGAAGCGAACGATACTCGCAGCGCGACCCCGCCTACGGATGACGAAGTGGAACGCGTCGTCGCGGCCGGCCCGCATGGCGCGATCGCCGTGGCCGGTGTCGCCACGCTGATCGTGATGGCGATCTGGTTCGGCTTCTACTTCGTCGTGTTTCTGCCGCGCGGCGTCGTTCACTGATCATGTCGACCGATTCCAATCATCAACCGGGCGGCGGCCACGCGGTCGCGCTACGCGCCGAGCGACGCTGGGCCATCTTCGCCGTCGCGCTGATCGTGCTGATGCTGGCGGTCATCGTCTTCTCCGGGCTGCATTGGGCGATGATGCCGCCCTCGCGCGTCGAGACAATCGATCCGTCGCGCCTGCAACTGTCCGGCGAATTCGTCGAAGACAATCTCGGCAGCGCGGTCGAACCGGACGGCTCGGTGGTGGTGCGCTTCATCGCGCAGCAGTACTCGTTCACGCCGCAATGTCTGCTGGTGCCCGCCGACACGCCGATCACGATCCGCACCACCAGCGCCGATGTCGTGCACGGCCTGCTCGTCACCGACACCAACATCAACACGATGGTCGTGCCCGGCTATGTCGCCACGCTCAATACGCGTTTCGACGCGCCCGCCGATCACACCATGCCGTGCCACGAGTTCTGCGGCTTCGGCCACCAGACCATGTGGGCGCACGTGAAAGTCATCGACAAAGCCACCTTCTTCGAGCAAGCCCGACAATCACGGAGGCTGAGCTGTGTTTCACGCTAAGCGACTCGTTCTCGCGCATTTCTGGCTCGCCTTCATTGCGTTTCTGATCGCGCTGCTGCTCGGCGCCTGGCAGATGCTGGTGCGCAGCCCGCTCGTGCCATGGGTCGGCGACCCCGAGCTCTACTATCGTTCGGTGACCGCGCACGGCTCGGTGATGGCGTACGTACTGCCCACGCTGGTGTCGATGGGCTTCGGCTACGCGATCGTCGAACTCGCGCTCGCGCAGCGTCTCGTCGGTCTCAAATGGGCATGGGCCGCGTTCATCATGCTGGCGATCGGCGCGGTGATGGCGATGGTGCCGGTGGCGCTCGGCCAGGCGTCGGTGCTATATACCTTCTATCCGCCGATGATCGGTAGTCCGTTCTATTACCTCGGCGTGGTGCTGGTAGTAGTCGGCTCGTGGATCTGGGTCGCGCTGATGCACGTGAACCTGCGCATCTGGAAGAGCGCCAATCCCGGCAAGCCGGTTCCGCTCGCGATGTTCGCCAACGTGGCGGGCGCGTATCTGTGGGCATGGACCGCCGTCGGCGCGGCGCTGGAGATCCTGTTCCAGATCCTGCCAGTCGCGTTCGGCCTCACCAACACGATCGACGCCGGCCTCTCGCGCATCCTGTTCTCGTGGACGCTGCACGCGATCGTCTACTTCTGGCTGATTCCCGCTTATATCGCCTACTACACGCTGGTGCCGCGCGCGATCGGCGGACGGCTCTATAGCGATTCGATGGCGCGCGTGTCGTTCATCCTGTTCCTCGTCTTCGCGATGCCGATCGGCATCCACCATCTGTTCGCCGATCCGCAGGTCGGCTCCGGCTTCAAGTTCCTGCATGCGGTGTTCACCGGCATGGTGTCGGTGCCGACGCTGCTGACGGTGTTCACGATTTGCGCGTCGGTCGAAATCGCCGGCAGATTGCGCGGCGGCAAGGGCGCGTTCGGCTGGCTCACCGCCCTGCCCTGGCAGAACCCGATGATGCTCGTGATCGCGTTTTCGTTCGTAATGCTCGGTCTCGGCGGCGCGGGTGGATTGATCAACATGAGTTACCAGTTGAACTCCACCGTGCACAACACCCAGTGGGTAACGGGGCACTTCCATCTGATCTTCGGTGGCGCGATCGTCATCATGTACTTCGCGATCGCCTATGAACTGTGGCCGCAACTGACTGGCCGCGCGATCGCATCGGTGAAGCTGGTGCGCTGGCAACTGTGGCTATGGTTCATCGGCATGATGGTGGTGACGCTGCCGTGGCACTACGTCGGCCTGCTCGGTGCGCCGCGCCGCATGGCCTATTACGATTACAACGCTCTCGGCTTGCAGTCGCAGGCGTTCTGGGTCGGCATGTCGGCGGTCGGCGGATTGATCCTCGTGGTGTCCGGCGTGCTGTTCATCTACATCCTGGCGAAGTCGCAATTCGGTCCGGTGGTTGAGCAACAAAGCTTCCGCTTTGCGAGCGCGGCGCAGCCGGTGGTGCGCGTGCCGGCCGCGCTCAATAGCTTCGGGTTATGGGTGGCGCTGATGATCGGACTCACAGTCGTCAACTACAGTGTGCCGATCGTACAGTTGCTCAGATTGCCGCAGACGTCCGTGCCGGCAGTCGTCGTCGGAGCGCAGCGATGAATCAGGAACGCGTCTTCAGCTTGCGCAACCCTTGGTTCACGGTGAGCGTGGGCGGCATCATTGCGATTGCCGTCGTATCGATACTGATCGGCTTCATCTGGCTGCCTTCGGCGAACAGCGCGTTCGCCGGACGCGGCTTGTGGGCGACGATCTGCAGCGCTGCCGGTGCGCCGTCGAGCTGGTACGGCGGCGCCAATCTCACTGGTCCGGCGCCTAGCGACGTGGTGGTCTTGCCGCCGTTACGGCGCGCGCGAGCCGACGCGAATTCGATTGGCCGCGGCGCGACGATCGCGACGCAAAATTGCTCGATGTGTCACGGCGTACTCGGCACGGTGCAGGTGACGGCGCCCGCGTTGGCCGGGCAATATGCCGACGTGATCTATAAAGAGTTGCGCGACTACCAGAACGGTGTGCGTCAGAACGCGATCATGCAACCGATCATCGCCGCGCGCAGCGATCAGGATCTGCACGATCTGGCGGCTTACTACGCGTCGCTGCCGAGAGCGCCCGCGGCGGAGACGCTGCCCACAGGCGTGGGACCGGATGCGAATGCGGTGAAGCTTGCCATGCAGGGCGATCCGCAGCGCAATATCGCGCCTTGCGCCGCCTGTCACGGGCAACTCGATCGCAAGGGCGCGGCGCCGTGGCTGGGCGGACAGTCGTCGATTTATCTCGCGGCGCAGATGCGCGCCTTTGCTTCCGGCGCGCGGCATAACGACATCAATGAGCAGATGCGCAACGTGGCGCGGCAAATGACGCCGGCCGAGATCGACAGCGTCGCCAAATACTATGCGGCCATGCAGTAGCGGCCGCTTTGTCAGCGCGGCGCCGTTTGTCCCGAAGAGTCAGCGCGCCACCGTGCGAAACATCCGCCGATATCAAGCCGTTGCAAACCCGTTGGCATCGGCCGTCTTCGGTGCGGCAATCGAACCGCTACGCCGCCCGGCAAACGAAGACGAAGACGCCGCACCGCTCCCAGTCTGGAACACCGACACCGCGGACGTCAGCCGCCGCGCCTGCTCTTCCAGCGAACTCGCGGCCGCCGCGGCCTGCTCCACCAGCGCGGCGTTTTGCTGCGTCACCTCGTCCATCTGCGCGACCGCGAGATTGACCTGATCGATGCCCGTACTCTGCTCGAGCGCGGCCGCCGCGATTTCACCCATGATCGAACTCACACGCGCAATCGCGTCCACGATCTCGGTCATTGTCGAGCCCGAGCGTTGAACCAGTTGCGAGCCAGCCTGCACCCGCGCGGTCGACTCGTCGATCAAGCCCTTGATCTCCTTGGCCGCTGCCGCGCTGCGTTGCGCGAGCGAGCGCACTTCGCTCGCCACCACTGCGAAACCGCGGCCCTGCTCACCGGCGCGCGCGGCTTCGACTGCCGCGTTCAGCGCCAGAATATTGGTCTGAAACGCGATGCCTTCGATCACGCCGACAATGTCGGCAATCCGCCGCGAGTCGTCGACGATGCCATGCATCGTGCCCACCACCTGCTCCGTCAGATCGCCGCCTTGTGCCGCAAGCGTGGATGCGCCCTGCGCGAGCGAGCTGGCCTGTTTCGCGTTGTCCGCCGTTTGCTTGACCGTCGAGGTGAGCTGTTCGATGCTCGCCGCCGTTTCTTCGAGCGACGCGGCCTGTTCCTCGGTACGTTGCGACAGATCGGTGTTGCCCGCGGCAATCTCGCTCACGCCGGTATCGATGGATTCCGTGCCTTGACGCACCGAGTTCACCGTCGTGATCAGCGATTCCTGCATCTTGCGCAACGCGGCCGCGAGACGGCCCATTTCGTTATTGCTGGCCACGACGATCTGGCCGGTCAGGTCGCCGTTGGCGATGCGCTGAAACTGCGCGATGGTGGCGTCGACCGGACGGACGATCGCGCGCACCAGCACCGCGCGGCCGATCCACGCTCCCAGCAGCGACGCGACGATGCCGATCGCCACCGCGATGCAGATTGCATAGAACAGATCCTGCGCGTCCTGATAGCGTTGCGCGCCGTGATCGAGCTGCAACTGTTCGAGCGCGAGCATCGCCTTTTCGTACGCGCTGTAGAGCGACGGCAGCTTGTGAGCCTGCAATTGCTGGAAGGTCGTCTTGTCGCCGGACTTGAGCGCGGCGAGAGCCGGATCGACGCCTTCGTGCAGGAAGGTGTCGCGCTTGTCCTGCATGTCCTTGATGAGACGCTGCTCGTCGGCGTCCGCGCTCGCGCGGCTCACATAGTGGGCAAGACGGTCATTGGAAGCTTTCTGGTACTGATCAAAACGCTTGAGCACGGCATTCGCGCCGTCCTGGTCGTTCAGATCGACGAGCGATGCGTACGTCGCCAGCGCGAGGCGCAGGCGCAGCAACTGTCCGGCGCTGCCTTCGAGGTCGGCGACAGCCGGCGTATCGACGGTGTACATCTGTTGCAGCGAAGCGTTGCTCGAGCGCAGCGACAGCAAGCCGGCGGCGGCGCCGAACAGCAGCACGACGCCGAAGAACAGGATCATCAGGGTAAGGCAGGTGCGAATCGACAGATTTTTCAACATCGGGCTTGTCTCCGTTGGGCTGCCTGACCGAATGTTCAGTGAAAGCCTCGGCCACGCGTGCTGCGCCCAAGCCCGTTCGGCCAGGTCCGCAACTCTTGTATAAATTTAAGCGAACGCCACATATAAGGACTACGGCTTAATAACGAAAAACTTTATGGTTGATGGCGCATGTGCTTGCGATACATCAACATACGAGCGCATATGAAGGGTGATTCATGCCGGGCGTTGCGGGACTACCCGGGTTCTCGGCGGGCGGCGGTTGATGGAAAGTGTCGAGGATGTGTCTACGGAGCATTGCGATGTCGGAAGTGAGCTCGGCTCTGCTGGTTTTCGCTCTATTGCTCGCCGCGACCGGAGTCGGCGTGTGCGTGCGCCCGCTGCTGCCCGAAGAGCACAAGGCGCATGAGACGGTGCAGTTAATCCAACTGGTGATCGGCATGCTGGTGACGTTCGCCGCGCTGGTACTCGGCTTGATGACGGCGTCCGCGAAATCCAGCTTCGACACCGCCTCGAATGATTTGCGCACCTACGCGGCCGATCTGATCGAGTTCGACACGACGCTGCGCGAATACGGCACGGAAACCGAGCCGGCCCGGCAGTTGTTGCACCGGTACACCGCGGCGGCGATCGCATCGACGTGGCCTGGCGAAACACCGCCCACCGGCGACTATCCGAAAGACATCGGATCGCAGGACAACTCGCAGAAACTGGAGAGTGTGCGGCTCGGCGACATGCTGACCGCCGTGGGCCGAGAGTTGCGGACGCTGCGGGCGCGCGACCCGTTACAACAGCGCGCGCTCGACGATGGGTTGAAGCAATACCGCCGCGTCGTGGATGCGCGGTGGAAGCTCATCGAGGAAGCGCACAGTTCCATTTCCCGACCTTTCCTCACGACATTGACGTTCTGGCTGGGCGTAATCTTTCTAAGTTTCGGCTTGATCGCGCCACGCAATGCGCTGGCGTTGGTCACGATTTCGCTGGGCGCGGTGTCGATTGCTTCGGCGATCTATGTGATCGTCGATCTGGATACGCCGTTTACGGGCCCGATTGTCATCTCCAGTGCGCCTATGCGGGATGCTCTGGACCATTTGAGACGGTGAGCACCACACAGCATCACCGGATGCGCGCGTCGAACTCCGCAATCCGTTTCGCCCGCTCGATGACCGGCCGGTCGACCAGTTTGCCATCCACCGCGAACGCCCCTTCCGGATGCTCGCGAGAAGCCGCCAAGACGCGTGCCGCCCAGCGGCGCTCGTCCTCGCTCGGTGCGAAGCCGCTGTTGACCGGTTCCACCTGTCTCGGATGAATGCACAGCTTGCCGCCAAAGCCGAAGCGCCGCGCAGTGGTCACATGCCCGGTCAGGCGCACGAGATCGTCGAGCTCCAGTGTCACCCCGTCGATCGGCGCGGGCAGGCCCGCATAGCGCGATTCGATCACCATCTGCGAGCGCACGTAGTCCAGTTCGACGCCGAGTCCTTCGATGCCGGCATCGCCGCAAAAATCCACCGTGCCGAAGGCGAGCCGCATGACCGACGGCGCGCCGGCAATCTCCCGCATAGCCACCACGCCCGCCACGGTTTCGATGAGCGCCACGATTCGGGTCCGCGACGGCAGCCGCGCGGCGACATCGGCGAGTTGCTGCGCGCTGTCCGACTTCGGCAGCATCATCGAGCAAACGCCGGACGCGCGCACCATGTCGACGTCGTCGACATGCCACGGCGTGCCCACCGCATTCACGCGGACCATCAGCCGCGCAGGGTCCGCGGTCGACAGCCAGCGTTGCAGGCCCTCGCGCGCGGCTTGCTTGGCCGCCGGCGCGACCGCGTCTTCGAGATCGATCACCACCGCGTCGGCGCCGCTGTCGAGCGCCTTCGTGAAGCGCTCGGGGCGGTCGCCCGGTACGAACAGATAACTGCGTGCGTCCATGTTCTTCTCCTGAACGGCACGCGTCGCGATGCAGCTAGTTCGCGTGCCAGTCGCGTTGAAACGTTTCGGAATAGCTGTAGCGATCCGCCGGATGCACGCTGATGGTCAGCTCGACCACCTGCGCGCGCCGGTTCAGATAGCGGCGGCACAACCACAGCGCGGGCGAGCGCGGCTTCGCGTTCAAACGCTGCGCCAGCTTCGCCGGCAACGCGACCGCGCGGATTTCCTGCTGCACTTCGGCGATCTGCTCACCGAACTGCTTTTCGATCATCGTATAGATCGGCACGTGCGTCCGGCCACTCAGGCCCGTCAACGAGCGAAACGCGGGGTGGATATACACCTCGGTGTGGCAGATCGGTTCGACACTCTCCGGCGACAGGCGAATGCCCTCGGCCAGCAGCCAGGTTTCGCCCGGCTTTGCGCCGAGCCGCTCGATCAGATCCGGGTCGTCGATCTCGACAGTCTGCGTCGACGCGATCTCCAATTCCGTGTCGGTCGTATAACGGTGCAGATCGCTCAGGCGCTCCATCACCTGACGGTACGCGGTCTCGCTTTGCGTGGCTTTCACGCGGGTGCCGATGCCGGGCCGCCGGTCCACCAGACCACGCTGCTCGAGTTGCTTGATCGCCTGCCGCACCGTAAAGCGGCTCGCGCCGAACTGCTCGCACAGCTCGAACTCGGTCGGCAGCAACGTGCCGATGGGAAACTGCCCGCCCTGAATCTCGTTCAGGAGCGTCTGTGCCAGTTGCATGTAGCGCGGCTGTTGCCCGAGGACTGTCGTGGCCATCTGGATGTGCAAAAAAGTGAAAGGGCGGACGGTTGCCCGCCCGGCCTTATTGCACCACACCCGCCTCCCTCAGCAAAGCGATCCTTTCCGCGCCGTAGCCCAGTTCGTCGAGCAAACGCTGCGTGTCCTGCCCGAGATCCGGCGCGGCGCGCGTCGGCAGGGGCTCGTCGATCCGCACCGGCGCGGCCACGCCGCGTACCTTGCCAAAGCGCGGGTGCTCGGCATCCACCACGCATTCGCGTTCGGCGACGAAGGGGTTCTCCAGCGCCTCCTTGACGTTGAACACCGGCGCGGCCGGCACGCGGCCGCCGAAGCGTTCGAGCCATTGCGCCGTGGTGGCGGTCGAGAGCACCGCGTCGAGTTCGGTCTGCACCAGCTCGCGATTCGCGAGGCGCGCCTGGAAGTTGCAAAAGCGCGGATCGGTTACCCACGATGGTTTGTCGATCACTTCGGCGAGCACGCCCCAGAACTTCTCTTTGTTGCACATCAGGAAGATCCAGCCGTCCTGCGTCTTGTACAACTGACTCGGCGTGAGCGACGGATGCGACGAGCGGTTCTCGCGCCCCGTCACCACGCCGCCGTTCAGATACCACGTCGCGACATAGGCGAGGTTATGCAGCGCGACGTCGAAGAGACTCACGTCGATATCGCGTCCTTTGCCCGAGGTCTTCGCATCCACGAGACCGGCGAGCAGCGCCATCGCCGCGGTCGTGCCGGTCATCAAGTCGATGATCGACAAGCCGAAGCGCGCCGGCGGGCTATCAGGCTCGCCCGTGACCGACAGATAGCCGGCCTCGGCTTGCATCAGATAGTCGTAGCCCGGCCATGCCGCGCGGCTGCCGCTGCGTCCGTACGCGGACAGATGCCCGCACACGATCTTCGGATTCGCCTCGCAAAGCTGCGCGTAAGTGAGCCCGAGTTTCGCTGGCAGATCGCCGCGCAGATTGTTGAACACGGCGTCGCTCTTCGCGACGAGGTCCAGCAGCACCGCGCGCGCTTCGGGCTTCTTCAGGTCGAGCGTCATACTGCACTTGTTGCGATTGAAGGCTTCGAAGAAGTGACTGTCGCCTTCGCCGAAGAAATATGGGCCGACCGCGCGGCCGACGTCGCCGCCATTGCTCGGATGCTCGATCTTGATGATCTCCGCGCCGAGGTCCGCGAGATGCTGGGTGGCGAAAGGCCCGGCGCCATATTGTTCGATGGCGAGCACGCGCACACCGGAAAGGGGCAAACTCATACCGGACTCCTTTCGATCAACTGTTTGGCGATGATGATCCGTTGCATCTCGTTAGTGCCTTCGCCGATTGTGAGAAGCGGTGCGTCGCGATACAGGCGCTCGACGTTGTATTCCTTCGAATAGCCGTACGCACCGTGAATGCGCATGGCCTCAATGCTGTTTTCCAACGCGGCTTCGGTCGCGAAGTATTTCGCCATACCCGCTTCCATGTCGCAGCGCTCGCCGCGGTCGTACTTCTTCGCGGCGGCGTCGACCAGCAGGCGGCCCGCTTCGACGCGCGTCGCCATTTCGCCGAGCTTCAACTGGATCGCCTGGTGCTCGCAGATCGGCTTGCCGAAAGTTTTGCGCTGCTGCGAGTAGCTGACCGATTCATCGAGCGCGGCTTGGGCCACGCCGACACCGCGCGCCGCGACATTGATGCGGCCGAGTTCGAGCCCGCCGAGTATCTGCTGCAGGCCCTTTCCTTCCACGCCGCCAATCAATGCATCCGTCGATACGTGATAGTCGTTGAACGACAACTCACAGGTATCGATGCCTTTGTAGCCGAGCTTTTCGAGTTGCCGGCTGACCTCGAACCCCGGCCCTTTCTGCACCAGCAACAAACTCATCCCACGATGACGCGGCTGCGCGGTCGTATCCGTCTTCACCAACAGCGCCAGCGTGTTGCCGTGCTTGCTGTTGGTGATCCACGTCTTGTTGCCGTTCACGACGTACTCGTCGCCGACGCGTTTGGCGGTCGTGCGAATGGCCTGCAGATCGGTGCCGCAATCGGGCTCGGTGAGACCGATGCCGCCGCGCCATTCGCCAGTGGCGAACTTCGGCAGATATTTGCTTTTCTGCTCGGGCGTGCCGTTGCGTTGCACCAGCATCGCGAGAATCAGGTGCGAATTGATGATGCCGCTCACCGACATCCACACCCGCGAGATGCGCGCGATGATCTGCGCGTAGGTCCGGGTCGACAGACCCAACCCGCCATACTCGGGATCGATGATGCAGCCGAATAGGCCCATCTCCTTCATCTTCTCGACGATCTCCGCCGGGTAGATATCGTCGTGATCGAACTTGTGGACGTAAGGACGCACCTCGGTTTCGAGAAAGCGGTCCAGCATGTCGAGAATCAGTTGATCGTTTTCCAGCGTGTCGAGTTCGGTTGCGGTCATGATGACGTCCTTAGGATGCGGTGTGTCCGGCAAGCGTGTCCGCGAACGCGCGGGCCGGCCGTTCGTCGAGTTGCAATACGGCTTGGGCAATCTGTTCGGCGGTGCTGCGCGAGACGCTGCGCTGCGCGTTCGCGTAGAACTTGGCGACGATGTCGTCGTTGCTGACGGGCCGATCCGCGCAACCGCGATTGATCGCCTCGCGATGCGCGACGCGCGAGCCGTCGCTGCGTTCCACCACGACCTCGCCGGTGTAGTGGCGCGGGAATGTCGTGTCGGGGTCGATTTCGTAATCGACTTTTTTGGCGAGCGCCAAAACCGCCGGATCGGCAAGCGCGGCCGGTTCGAGTTCGTCGAGCGTGAAGCGGCCTTTGAGCAACGCGGTGGCGACGATGTACGGCACGCTGAATTGCGCGTCGTAGGCAGTTACCGGTTTGCGCTTCGCGTCGACCGGTTCGCACACGATTTCGACCGTGCCGCGCGGCACTTTGGCGATCACACGTTTGATCGAGTCGAGCTTTTCTGCCGAGAAGCGATGCTCGCGATGCAGCGCGATCGCCGCGTCGGCGACTGCATGCGTGAAGTGACACGCCGGCAGCGGTTTGATTGCGACTTCGTCGATCTGCCACGTACTGCCGAGGCCTTCTGTGGCGAGTTCACGATCAGCCACGTCGAGCGGCTTGCCGAGGTGGCTAGCGTATAAACCGAAGCGCCCTTCGTAAGCCAAACGCGGCCCAGTGAAACCGTGCTTCGCGAGCGTCGCGGCGGTGATGCCCGAGGCCGCCGCGAAACCGGGATGGGCGCGCTTGGTCCACGCGCCGTCTTCGAGGAATTCGAGGCTGCCGGCCGCCATCGACAGAACGATGCCTTGTGCGTGCGCCATGCAGGCTTCGTCGAGTTGCAGCAAACGCGACGCGGCAACCGCGCAACCGAACGCGCCGACTAGACCCGTCGGATGAAACCCGGCGTCGTGGAATCCGCCCTTGGCCGCCGATGCCACGCGCGTCGACACTTCCATTGCGACGATGTACGCAGCCAGCAAGTCCGCGCCGCTCAGCCCGTCACGGTCGGCGAGCGCGAGCACGCACGGCAATGCGCTGGTGGTCGAGTGAATGACGCCGCGTGAATGCGTGTCGTCGAAGTCGAGTCCGTGAATCAGCACGCCGTTCATCATCGCCGAGTCGCGCAAGGCGAGCCGCCGGCCGTAACCGATCACCGGCGAGGCACCGCTGCCGAGCTCGGAGAAAGCAGCGAGCGAGACATCCGCATACGGATAACCACGCGACGCGAACGCAATGCCGACAGCGTCGAGAATCAGATGCTTGGCGCGCGTCTGCACGGCGCGCGGCACGTCGCGCAATTGCAGGCCCAAGCCGAAGCGCGCGTACTGATCGGACAGCGTGACGGAGGATTCGAGTGAAGTCATGGGTTTTTAACCTTGCTGGGTAGCGGGTAGCGAATCAGAGTTGGTGTCGAGGCTCGGCGAGATCCGCTCGAGCGCATGCTGATTGGTTTCCACACGCAGCAGCAGAATGCCGAACACCAGCAATGCGAGGACGCCGCTCACCATGGCCAGCACGCCGGACACGCCGAACGAGTTGTAGAGCAGCACCGCGAGATACGGCGTGGTCATC
Organism: Paraburkholderia sp. RL17-347-BIC-D; assembly: GCF_046027915.1. Classification (NCBI taxonomy): domain Bacteria; kingdom Pseudomonadati; phylum Pseudomonadota; class Betaproteobacteria; order Burkholderiales; family Burkholderiaceae; genus Paraburkholderia; species Paraburkholderia sp. RL17-347-BIC-D. Next base: position 247,132 of record NZ_JARESS010000004.1, on the reverse strand, counting down.
GAGGCAGCACGGCCACATACACCTGCCGTGCCGGTGCCGCGCAGACGTAGTTCAGTCGGAAAGAGTTCGGGGATGTAGGCAAACAGACCGAGCGTGGTGACCGTGTAAATGCACGTGATCAACACGAAGCCGACGCTGCTGATCGCCCAGCCCGCATGCATGTTCGGATAGATGAAGCCGACCACGATCGTGGCGATCGCGAAAATCACGAGACCACGCGCCCGGCCGATGCGGTCCGCGCAGAAGAAGCCGACCAGTGCGCCGCCCGGCGCGCCGAACGCCATCAGCGTCGTGAAGCCGAGCGATTGCACGATGGTGAGACCTTCCTTGACGAAGAAGGTCGGCAGCCACGCAACAAAGCCGTACACCGAAATATTCACGGCGACCGCCGTGAGAATGGCGACCAGCGTGCGGCCGAGCATGGCCTGTGAAAACAGGGCGGAGAACGGCGCTTTCGGCACTTCGAGACTTTCGGTGCGTTCGACCGGCGGCAACGGACCTTTCTGACGCTGGACCTCGTGCTCGATGGCGGCGACAGTGGCCTCGGCTTCTTCGCTGCGTCCGACCGATTCGAGCCAGCGTGGCGACTCCGGCATCCGGTGCCGCAGCACCCACACGATGATCGCGCCGACGCCGGCAATCGCGAACATATAGCGCCAGCCCAGATGCGGAATCACGACGTAGCCCACCGCCGTCGAGACCAGCAAACCGGAATTGATGATGAGCGCGAGCAGAGCGGTCCAGCGTCCGCGCGATGCGGGCGGGATGAACTCGCACAGGGTGCCCGCCGCGACCACCAGTTCGGCGCCGAGGCCGACGCCCATGATCAGCCGCAGCACGATCAGCCACATCATGTTCGGCACGAAGCACGCGGCAATCGACGCGAGGCCGAAGATCAGCAGGTTGGTCTGGTACGACGAGCGGCGGCCGAAGCGGTCGCCGAGATAGCCGGCAAACCCCGCGCCGATCAGCATGCCGAGAAACGTCACCGAGATGAATAGCGCGTTCAGCTTCAGATCCGAGAAGCCCGCTTTCACCATCGCGCCGAGCGCGCCGGCGGCGAGATAGATGTCGAAGGCGTCGAGAAAGGCGCCCGCGCTGATGAGCCCGAGAACCTTCCAGTGAAAGGACGCGATGGGCAGGCGATCGAGTCGCGCGCCCGAGTTGACGATACCGATAGCCACCTTTGTCTCCTTGGTGTGCATGCGGCCGCGCTAACGCTCGCCGCATCGTGACGCCTGTTCGGGCGTCGCCGGAATCCGCGCGCTGGCTGCTCTTGCCGGCAGGTGGGCGCTGTTTTGCTGCTTGTCGTTCTCAGACTGTGCGGGCGTTCGCCCCGGACATGCGGCGGTTTGCGCCGGACAACGCGTCAATCAATCGCCGACGCCGTGCCCGCGTGCCGGCACCAGCGCGCTGCGCACGAAATCCATGATCGGCGTGCCGTCCTGCTTGAACGCGCGGGTTTGCACGGTGACGATGCCCTGCCCCGGACGCGACTTCGACTCACGCTTTTCCAGCACTTCGGATTCCGCATAGATCGTATCGCCGCAAAACACCGGGCCGGTCAGACGAATCTCTTTCCAGCCGAGATTGGCGATGGCCTTGCCGCTGACGTCGTTCACCGAAAGACCCAGCACCACGGCCACCGTCAGACCGCTATTGACGAGCAGGCGGCCGAACTCGCTTTTGGCCGCGTAGGCGGCGTCGCAGTGCATCGGATGGAAATTCATCGTCAGCAGCGAGAAGTGGATGTTGTCGGCTTCGGTAATAGTGCGCCCTGGCCGGTGTTCGTAGATATCGCCCACCTGAAAATCTTCGAGGTAGCGGCCGTAGCTGGCGCGAATGCGCGTTTTGACTGCGACGTCGGACTCCATGCCTGTCTCCTGTCGACCAGAGTTGGCGCTTTCGCGCCTTACTCTGGTCCCATGCAACTTGGTTGCGGTTTCCGAGTGACTTATCGGTCTTTGTTACTTTGTCCGTACAAAGTGTGATTCGAGTATTGTCGGCGGACGGGTGAATGTCAAGGCGACATTCCTGGAAAGGCCGATGATTGGCGGCAAATGCGCCGCTGAGGCACGCCAGGACTCATGACCAGGTTTATCCCTGGCCCGTGGTCATGGGTGGGGCGCGACGTGTTGTCGGCTGAACTGTCTTATGGATGCGCCAATAAAAAACCCCGCTGGTTGAGCGGGGTTTTTTTGCATCGATTCGGTGCGAGTGCGGATGATTTAGAACGGAATATCGTCATCCATCTCATCGAACCCGCCGCCGGCCGGCGCGCTCGGACGGCTTGCACCACCACCGCCACCACCGCTGCCACCACGCGCACCACCGCCCGACACCGCGCGGCCGCCACCACCGCCACCGCCGCTGCGCTCCGACGGTTCGCCACGGCTGTAGCCGCCTTCGTCGCCACCGCCACCCATCGAACCGCCACGGCCACCCAGCATCTGCATCTGCTCGGCGACGATTTCCGTCGAGTAACGGTCGGTGCCGTCTTGCGCCTGCCACTTACGGGTGCGGATGCGCCCTTCCAGGTAGACCGACGAGCCCTTCTTCAGATATTCGGACACGATTTCCGCGAGGCGGCCGAAGAACGACACGCGGTGCCATTCGGTCGCTTCCTTCATTTCGCCGGACGCCTTGTCCTTGTACCGATCCGTCGTTGCAAGGCGGATGTTCGCCACTGCGTCGCCGCTCGGAAGATAACGGACTTCCGGATCGGCTCCGAGATTGCCGACGAGAATGACCTTGTTCACGGATGCCATGAGTTTCTCCTGTTGATTCCGTTACGGGCGGCGCGGCAATACACGTTTTCGCGTTTCAGGGCCGGCAGGCCCGAGACCGGAACTGCGCCTCTGCCCGCCGCCGGGTGAGTTCTGGGTGTGTTCGGGATGCGCCGTATTACGCTTTGCGCGGCGGCTGTTTCATCTGTGCGGCGATTATAAGCCAGCACAAGACGAGCCCCGAACACGTAAAAAAGACAGCGCTCTGACCATCCACTTTCAGCAGCCAACCGCCGACCACTCCGCCCAGCGCAAGACCGATCGATTGCGTGGTGTTGTACACGCCGGCGGCCGCGCCCTTGCGGGTGCCGGGCGCCAGTTTCGACACCAGCGAAGGCTGCGAGGCCTCAAGAATATTGAAGCCCAAAAAATACACAAAAAGAATCGCCGCCACACTCAGAATCGTATGCGGAGCGACGCCCAATAACAACTGTCCGATCAGGATAAGAGCAATCGCGGACAGCAGCACGATCTTCATTTTGCCGCGCTTTTCGGCGGCGATGATCGCGGGCACCATCATCACGAACGAAAGGCCCATGACCGGCAAATACACTTTCCAGTGCGACGCGACCGGCAGGCCGCCGGCTTCGAGAATGCGCGGCACGACGAGAAACAGCGCGGTTTGCGTGGCATGCAGCACCAGCACGCCGAAGTTAAGACGCAGCAGCTCGACGTTGTGCAGCACTTCGGCGAACGGCGCGCGTACGTGCACCGGCTTCGGCGCATCGGGCACGATCCACAGCACCACGCCGATCGCCAGAATCGAGAAGATGCCGACGAGCGTAAACAACCCGCTCATGCCGACCCACTGGAACACGATAGGCGCACCGACAATCGCCACCGCGAACGACACGCCGATGCTGCCGCCCACCATCGCCATCGCCTTGGTGCGATGTTCCTCGGCAGTCAGGTCGGCGATAAACGCGATCACCGCCGACGACACCGCGCCCATGCCCTGAATCACCCGCCCGACGATGATCCACGTCATGTCGTGCGCGCCCGCCGCCACGAAGCTGCCGAGCGCGAAAATCAGCAGACCGGTCGCAATGACCGGTTTGCGTCCGACCTTGTCGGAGACCCAGCCATAAAAGATGTACAGCATGGATTGCGTCACGCCGTACGCTCCGAGCGCGATCCCCACCAGCAGCACGTTATCGCCGCCGGGGATGGTCTTCGCGTAGATCGAGAACACCGGCATGATCATGAAGAGACCGAGCATGCGCAGCGCGAAGATCGCGGCAAGCGACACGGTCGCGCGCAGTTCAGGCGCGCTCATGCGTGAGGAGGTGGCAGACGGATTGGACATCGGGAGCGTTCGTTGATTGAGCTGGGCGGCACACCGCGGGCGGACACAGCAGCGGAGCGGCCACGACCGCGCGGCTTACCGCAAGACGGCGGGCTCGCAGCGGCGCGGCGTTCGAGCCGACGGCCTTACTGCATGCCCGCTGGCGCCTCGCGGTGCCTTGCGGTTGCCTTGTACTCGCGGAAAACGGCCCCAGTTAGACCTCTTCCCCGCAGCGCTGGACCGCTGCCTTACAGCTCGCCTCAACGCCTCTTCAGGCTGTCAGGAAGCCGTAACGGCGGTCTTGAAAAGTCGTTATAGTAGCAGGTTTAGCCTCTTCCTCTTTCCGCCAGTTCATGGAATAAATCCGTGGAACAAATCCGTATTCGTGGGGCTCGCACCCACAACCTGAAGAACGTCAATCTCGACCTACCCCGTCACAAGCTCGTCGTCATCACGGGCCTTTCAGGCTCGGGCAAATCGTCGCTGGCGTTCGACACGCTCTATGCGGAAGGACAACGGCGCTACGTCGAAAGTCTCTCCGCCTACGCGCGCCAGTTCCTGCAATTGATGGAAAAGCCGGACGTCGATCTGATTGAAGGGCTGTCGCCGGCAATCTCGATCGAACAGAAAGCGACCTCGCACAATCCGCGCTCCACGGTTGGCACCGTCACCGAGATTCACGACTACCTGCGACTATTGTTCGCACGGGTCGGCACGCCTTACTGTCCGGACCACGAAATTCCGCTGGAAGCGCAAAGCGTCTCGCAGATGGTCGACGCGGCGCTCGCGCTGCCGGAAGAAACCAAGCTGATGATCCTCGCGCCCGTCGTGGCGAACCGCAAAGGCGAACACGTCGAACTGTTCGAGGAAATGCAGGCGCAAGGCTTTATCCGTTTCCGCGTGCGCTCGGGCGGCGGCACCGCCAATGAAGGCGTGGCGAAAATTTATGAAGTCGACTCGCTGCCGAAACTGAAGAAGAACGACAAGCACACCATCGACGTGGTCGTGGACCGCCTGAAAATGCGCCCCGACATGAAGCAGCGTCTCGCCGAATCGTTCGAAACGGCACTGCGTCTCGCCGACGGCCGCGCGATCGCGCTCGAAATGGACACGGACAAGGAGCATCTGTTCAGCTCGAAGTTCGCCTGCCCGATCTGCTCGTACTCGCTGCAGGAACTGGAGCCGCGTCTTTTCTCGTTCAACAATCCGATGGGCGCATGCCCGGAATGCGATGGCCTCGGCCAGATCACTTTCTTCGATCCGAAGCGGGTGGTCGCGCATCCTTCGCTGTCGCTCGCGGCGGGCGCGGTGAAGGGCTGGGACCGGCGCAACCAGTTCTACTTCCAGATGCTGCAGAGTCTCGCGGCGTTCTATGAGTTCGACATCGACACTGCCGTCGAAGACTTGCCGGAGAAGGTCCGCAAGATCCTGCTGTTCGGTTCGGGCAAACAGGAGATCCCGTTCTCGTACATCAACGAACGTGGCCGCACTTCGGTGCGCGAGCATGTATTCGAAGGGATCATTCCCAATCTGGAGCGGCGTTACCGCGAGACCGATTCGGTCGCGGTGCGCGAAGAGCTGGCCAAGTATCAGAACAACCAGCCCTGCCCGGCCTGCGCCGGCACGCGGCTGCGCCGCGAAGCGCGCTTCGTGCGCATCGGCGCGGACGGCGACGCACGCGGCATCTTCGAAATCAGCGGCTGGCCGCTGCGCGACGCGCTCGGCTATTTCCAGACCCTGCGTCTGGAAGGCTCGAAGCGCGAGATCGCCGACAAGGTGGTCAAGGAAATCGTCGCGCGGCTGATGTTCCTGAATAACGTCGGGCTGGATTACCTGTCGCTCGAACGCAGCGCGGAGACGCTGTCAGGCGGTGAGGCGCAGCGGATTCGCCTCGCGTCGCAGATCGGCTCGGGCCTGACCGGCGTGATGTACGTGCTGGACGAGCCGTCCATCGGCCTGCATCAGCGCGACAACGACCGGCTGATCGCCACGCTCAAGCATCTGCGCGACCTCGGCAACTCGGTGATCGTCGTCGAACACGACGAAGACATGATCCGCATGGCCGACTACGTGGTCGACATGGGCCCGGGCGCGGGCGAACACGGCGGCATGGTGATCGCCGAGGGCACGCCCAAGCAGGTGCAGGCGAACGCGGCGTCGATGACCGGGCAGTATATGTCCGGCGCGCGCAACATCGAGTTCCCGGACGAGCGCAAGGAGCCCGACGAAAAGCGCCTGCGTATCGTCGAGGCGTACGGCAACAATCTGCAGCACGTGTCGCTGGACTTGCCGGTCGGCTTGCTCACCTGCGTGACCGGCGTGTCCGGCTCGGGCAAGTCCACGCTCATCAACGACACGCTGTACCACGCGGTCGCGCATCACCTGTATGGCTCGGCTACGGAGCCGGCGCCGTACGAATCGATCGAGGGCCTCGAGCACTTCGACAAGGTCATCAACGTCGACCAGTCGCCGATCGGCCGCACGCCGCGCTCGAACCCGGCCACCTACACGGGCCTCTTCACGCCGATCCGCGAACTGTTCGCGGGCGTGCCCGCGGCCAAAGAGCGCGGCTACGAAGCCGGCCGCTTCTCGTTCAACGTGAAGGGCGGACGCTGCGAATCCTGCCAGGGCGACGGCGTGCTGAAGGTCGAGATGCACTTCTTGCCGGACGTGTACGTGCCGTGTGACGTCTGTCACGGCAAGCGCTACAACCGCGAAACGCTCGACGTGCAGTACAAAGGCAAGAACATCAGCGAAGTGCTCGACATGACGGTGGAGAACGCCTACGAGTTCTTCAAACCGGTGCCGGTCGTCGCGCGCAAGCTGAAAACCTTGCTGGACGTGGGTCTAGGCTATATCCGCCTGGGTCAGTCGGCCACCACGCTGTCGGGCGGCGAGGCACAGCGCGTCAAACTATCTTTGGAACTGAGCAAGCGTGACACGGGTCGCACGCTATACATACTTGACGAGCCGACCACCGGCCTACATTTTCATGACATCGCTTTGTTGCTCGAAGTGATTCATCGATTACGCGACCAGGGTAATACCGTCGTGATCATCGAGCATAATCTCGATGTAATTAAGACTGCGGACTGGGTCATCGACCTGGGTCCTGAGGGCGGGGCCGGCGGCGGGCAGATCATTGCCCAGGGCACGCCGGAGCAGGTGGCGAAGTCAAAGGCAAGTTTTACCGGTAAGTACCTGGCGCCTCTGCTGAAACGCGCGGCCAGTAAAAAGTAACGCTGCACAACTCAGGTTGGAGACGGAATAAGCCATGGCCAAGCGGAATCAGGCGCGCGACGACGGGCAAGTGCAGGACCTACGCCCACGCCCGGTCAGGCTGACGAGCGACATGAGCCTGCCGAAGCTGTCGGCGGTCGAAATCGGCAGTTATATCGTGATGCTGTTCGGCATGTGGGCGGTCATCGAACTTCGTCTGCTCGGCGCGTTGCTCGCCGGGCTGCTGGTGTTCCAACTGGTCCACACGATCGCGCCGCGCATCGAGCGCCACATGTCGAGCAAGCGGGCGCGCTGGCTCGCGGTGGTGATCCTGGCTACGGTGATCGTGGGCGCGCTGACGGGGCTCACGCTCGGTATCATCGAGCATTTCGAGAACGACGTGCCGAGCGTGCAGAAGCTGCTCGACCAGGCCATGCAGCTGATCGACCAGGCGCGCGGCCGGATTCCGCAATTTGTCGCCAACTATCTGCCGGTCGACACCGAACAGATGAAGACCAAGGCGGCGGAACTGATGCAGACGCACGCCAACATGCTGCAGCAAAGCGGCAAGACCGCGGCGCGCGCGTTCACGCATATCCTGATCGGCATGATCATCGGCGCGATCATCGCGGTCGGCGCGCAAAAGCATATGCAGCGGTTGCCGCTGTCCACGGCGTTCGTCACACGCGTGACACGTTTCGCCGATGCGTTTCGCCGCATCGTGTTCGCCCAGGTGAAAATTTCCGCGATCAACGCGGTCTTCACCGGTATCTTCCTGCTGGTGGTCCTGCCGATCTTCCACGACACACTGCCGTTGTCGAAGACGCTGGTGCTGGTCACGTTTATCGTCGGCTTGCTGCCGGTGATCGGCAATCTGATCTCGAACACGATCATCGTCGCGGTGGCGCTCTCGGTGAGCTTTCCGGCGGCGGTCATGTCGCTCGTGTTCCTGATCCTGATTCACAAGCTCGAGTACTTCCTGAACGCGCGCATCGTCGGCGGACAGATCGAGGCGCGCGCGTGGGAATTGCTGATCGCCATGCTCATCATGGAAGCCGCGTTCGGTCTTCCCGGCGTGATCGCGGCGCCGATTTTTTATGCGTACATCAAGCGCGAACTGATTTACTTGCGGTTGGTTTGAGGCTGCGGCGAGCGGTCTGGAACGCGGGTCGGCGGGTAAGAAAAAGCGGCACTTTCGGTGCCGCTTTTTTCATGCTCAGAAGTCGATGCGCGCATTCAGTGACAACGTGCGCGGGTCGCCCGGCGTCACATAGTCCGCGTATTGGTACTCCCAGTAGCGGCGATTGAGCAGGTTGTCGATCGCCGCGCGGAACGTCACATCGTAGCCGCCTATGCGCGTCGCATAGCTCGCGCCGAGATTGACCAGCATGTAGCCCGGCGTATCCAGATTGCCGGACGGGCGCACGTTGGTGTTGCCCGTGAACTTCGCGTCGGCGCCGATGCGCAGCCCCGGCACATACGGCACCGAGTACGTCGCATGGCCCGCTACGACGAACTGCGGCGCGCCGGCCACGCGATTGCCGTTATTGGCCGAGCCCTTCTCGTACTTCGTGTTGATCCACATGAGATCGCCACCGACGTTCCAACTTGCGCCCAGACGAACATCGCCGCCGAACTCCACGCCCTGGAAGATCGACTCGCCGTCCTGCGTGTAGACGTTAGCGCTATTCGCGTAGGCCGAGCCGCGCTCGATCCGGAACAGCGCGGCCGTCGCGCTCCAGCGCTCATGCTCGCTCTTGATCCCGACTTCGTACTGCTTGCTGCGCAACGGGTTGAGGAGTTCGCCGCGGTTCGCGTAGGTGTCGCCCACCACGGTGCCTGCTTCCAGCGACTCAACGTAGCTCGTGTAGAGCGTCGTGGTCGGCGCGAGCTTGAACATCAGCGCCACCGTCGGCGTCACGACGCCGTTCTGGCTATAGGTCGAGGTGGTCGCGCCGGTGGTCGAGTAGCCGTGCTGCTCGTAATTCGTGTAGCGCACGCCGCCGAGTACCGACCAGCGCTGCGTCAACTGGATCGTATCGTTCGCGAACAACGCTTTTTGCGTGATGTCGCTGTCGCGGTAGGTCGAGTAGTTCGACGCGCTGTAGAACGTATTGGTGTTCGGCTGGTAGAGGTTGCCGGTGCCGATCTGGCCGAAGAAGCTGTTCGCGCCGTAGTCGTTCGTTTGACGCTGATACGCCGCGCCGATCACGAGATGGTGCTGCAACGGCCCCGTCTTCACGCTGCCTTCCGCCGACACCTGCCACAAGCTCAACTGATGCCCTTCCTTGCCGGCGAAGCGGCTGTCGGTGTAATCGCCGGCGCTGTTCTGCAGATAGTAGGTGCTTTCGTTGCGATCGCGCGAGCTTTTGCTGTAGCTGTAGGTCGCGTTCAGCGTCCAGTCCGGGCTCAGGTTGTACTGCACGCCCGCGGTATAGAGTTGGACGTTCGTGTTCAGATGCTGGTCGGGACCGGAAAGGTTGCTGGTGCCGCCGCTCATCGTATGCGGCAAGACGGTGCCCGGATATTCCGCCGTCGAGATCGCGCCGGTGATACCGCTCGAATGGCGCTCCTGATACAACGCGCCGAACGTGGCCTTGAGGTCGCGCGTGATGCGCGCATCGAGTGCGACCGACACCGAGTCGCGCCGCACGTTGCCGTCGTTATAAGTCTTGCCTTCCTCGTGCGTGGCGTTCAGGCGATAGCCGAACATACCGTTCGGACCGACCCGGCCGCCGAGATCCGCATGCTCGGTCCATACGCCGTCGGTGTAATAGCCGATGTCGACGCTGCGCACGGGCGTCGTCGAGACCGGCGGCTTTTTCGTCACGTAGTTGACCACGCCGCCCGGCGCGCCGAAGCCGTACATGAAACCGGTCAGCCCCTTGAGCACCTCCACTTTCTCGAGTTGCTCGTACGGCATCGTGACGCCGTAGCTGTTAAACGGCATGCCGTCGATCTTGAAGCCCGACTGCCAGTCGAGCTGCATGCCGCGCACCGTCAGATACGTGGCCCATGCGTTGTAGGCGTTGCCGTTGTCGGAGACGGAGGCGTCGGTGGCGAATACATCGCCGAGCTTGGTTGGCTGGCGATCCTGCAGCTCTTCACTCGTGACCACGGTGGTCGAGAACGGCGTGTCGAGTTGCGATCGTGTGCCGAGCGCGCCGCTGCTCACGTCTTCCTTCAGATGCTGCCCGGTGTCTTGCGCCGCCGTGACCTTGACGGCCGGCAGCGCTTTTTCGCTGTTATCCGTTGACGCTGCCGTGGCCGACGCCTGCTGTGCCCATGCCGCGTGGCTCGTTGCCAGCGCCAGACACACTGCCAAATGCAGCGGCCGCATCGTCAGTTTTTTCTTCGGCTCTTCTACCCCGTTTCTTACGCTCATCGCCTGATTCCGCAGTTTTTGTTTTTCCCCACCAAATGAGAATGATTCCCATTCGACAAGGTCGCGATGATGCCGAAGATTTATGCTAATTGTAAGCTTCGATATGCGACATTTTGTCGCACAGGCTGCAGCCATGTTGGCTGAAACCCTTGCTGGATGGTGCTCTCAGGGCCACGCGCAAGCAGGCGGCTGTTGTCGAGCCACGCCACATTTACGACAAACTTGCAGCGCGTGGCATGATTCCTTAAGATGCGAACAATTCCCATTTGCACCAAGCCTCTGTCGTGACACCCCTTTCGAAGTCCTGCTCCGTCGCGACGGCTCGCCCATGAGGCGCCAGTTCGTCCGTCTGCATCGCTGGTTCGGTGTCGCCACGGCGCTGTTTCTGTTCGTCGCCGGTCTGACTGGCGCGATCATCGCGTGGGACCATGAGCTCGATGCGGCGCTGAATCCATCTTTCTTCAAAGCCCGCACCGCCGGCCCGGCACTGTCGGGCCTCGAGTTGGCGCGCCGCGTGGAAGCCGCCGATCCGCGTCTCCAGGTGACGTATCTGCCGCTGGCGGCCGAGCCTAACCATACGCTGCAAATGATGGTGCTGCCGCGGACCAACCCGGCCACGCAGAAGCCCTACCCGCTCGATTTCAATCAGATCGCCGTCGATCCCGCCACCGGCGAGATCCAGGGACGCCGCGAATGGGGCGTCGTCTCGCTCGCGCGGCTCAATCTGATCCCGTTCATCTACAAGCTCCACTACACGCTGCAACTGCCGTTTACGGGCGGCGTCGATATCGGCACGTGGTTGATGGGGATCGTCGGCATCATCTGGCTGTTCGACAGCGTGATCGCGCTGTGGCTCTCGTTTCCGAGCGTCAAGGCGTGGCGCAAGTCGTTCGCGTTCCGCCTCGGGCGCGGCGGCTATGCGCTCACTTTCGATTTGCACCGCTCGGGCGGCGTGTGGATCTGGGGCTTGCTGATGATCGTCGCGCTGACGTCGGTGTCGATGAATCTGTCGGCGCCAGTGGTGCGCCCAATCGTGTCGCTGTTCTCGAAGCTCACGCCGGATCCGATCAACAACCCTGAAATCCTGCGCGCCGCGCAACCCGGCGACAAAGTATTGAGCCGCGAGCGCATCGTGCAACTGGCCGAGCAGGCCGGCAAGGCGCAAAACCTCAGCGTCGCGCCAGGCGGCATCTACTACGCGGAATTCCTGCATGCGTACGGCGTCGGTTTCTACGCGACCGGCAATGATCACGGCGATCTCGGCCTCGGCAATCCGTGGATGTATTGGGACGCGGCCACCGGCAAGCAACTCGGCGCGCAGATTCCCGGCAAGGGCACGGCGGGCGACATCTTCGTGCAGGTGCAATTCCCTCTGCACTCGGGACGCATCCTAGGTCTCGGCGGACGGATTCTGATCAGCGCAGTCGGCGTCGCGGTCGCCGTGCTGAGCGCCACGGGGCTGCTGATCTGGCTGAAGAAGCTGAACGCGCGCCGCCGTTCGGCGCAAAACGCCAACGTGGCGCGCGACGCGGGCCAGTCCGCAGCGCGCTCATAGACTCAAAAAAAAGGCGGCGCCGGGATCGTCCGGCCACCGCCCTCTAGTGCGCAAGCCTGCAAGCAACGGCTCTTAGCGAAACACCACCGTCTTGCTGCCGTTCAACACGACGCGATGCTCCACGTGCCACTTCACCGCACGCGCCAACGTCACGCACTCGACATCGCGGCCGATCGCCGTGAGCTGCTCCGGCGTCATGCTGTGGTCCACGCGCTCCACTTCCTGTTCGATGATCGGACCTTCGTCGAGATCCGTCGTCACGTAATGGGCGGTCGCGCCGATCAGCTTCACGCCGCGGTCGAACGCCTGGTAATACGGCTTCGCGCCCTTGAAGCTCGGCAGGAACGAGTGGTGAATGTTGATCGCGCGGCCAGCCAGCGCTTCGCACAGCTTCGGCGACAGAATCTGCATGTAGCGCGCGAGCACCACCAGGTCGGCCTGATGTTCGTCGATCACTTCGAGCACGCGCGCTTCCTGCGCGGCTTTCGCGTCGGGCGTGGCGCCCAGCAGCGGGAAATGATGGAACGGAATGTCGTAGCTGGCGGCGAGTTGGTAGAACTCCTTGTGGTTCGAGATGATCGCCGGAATCTCGATACCCAGCTGGCCGGTGCGGTAGCGGAACAGCAGATCGTTCAGGCAATGGCCGATCTTCGACACCATGATCACCACGCGCGGTTTCACCGACGCATCGTGCAACTCCCAGCGCATGCCGAACTGCTCGGCGAGCGCCGAGAACGCCGTGCGCAGCGCCTCCAGACCCGGATCGCCGCCGACCTGCTGGAAATGCACGCGCATGAAGAACTCGCCGGTGCGGCTGTCGCCGAACTGCGCGGAGTCGAGAATGTTGCTGCCACGCTCGAATAGAAACCCCGACACGGCGTGAACGATGCCGGGCCGGTCGGCGCACGACAGTTTGAGGATAAAGCTGTGATCGGTCGACATGACCTGGGTGACTCCCTTCTTCAATGCGTGGTTTGTTCGGTGTGTCTGGTTCGGTGAAGCGTGTTTCGGCATGGTCGTTGCGCGCGCACCGATGCGGCGCTCAGGCGAATACCGGCGGCACGAACAAGTCCTCGATGCCGGCGCACGCGTCTTCATCGATCCAGCGGCGGCGCAGCAGGCAATCCAGCGTGGCCAGGCTCGCGTCGACGGTCATCGCGCCCTCCTCGATCCAGCGCGCCGCTTCGTCGACGCGCGCGAGCCGGTGTTCACCCACTTCGCCGTCCTGATTGCGCGGCGCGAAATCGGCCGGCAGCGCAAGGTCGTAGATGAAAATCTGTTCGGCCTGCGTGCCTTCCGGCAACGATTGCAGCACATGCGCGGTGCGGCCCGCCACAGAGCGCGCGGCGATCTCCTCGGGAATGCCGGCTTCTTCCCAGCATTCCTTGATGATCGTTGCCTCGACGCCGAGGCCCCAGCCGATGCCGCCCGCCACGACATTGTCGAGCATGCCCGGGTCGGTCGCCTTGGTGTCGCTGCGGCGCGCGATCCACAATTGCGGGGCGCTATCCTCGTATTCTACGACGCCGTTCAGATGCACCGCGTAGGTCATCGTGCCGAAGAAGCGCGACGCCGCACGTTCGATATACGCAAGCGGCGGCGCGTCGAACGCATTACGGATCGCGTAGGTCTCGTTGCGCCAGCCCGGAATGCGGCCATCGGCGGCAAGTGCGCCGATCACGGAACCGAGCGCCGCGCTGCGTAAATCCACGGTATTGAACGCGGGCGCGAGCGTCACACGGGCGCGGTCGATCGCGAACACATCGGGCCAGCGCGCGAGCAGCGGCACATCGCTCGTCCGGATCCAGCCGACCTGTTCGGCGTCGATCCAGAACGGCACATGCGCCTGCACATCGAAGCGGCGCGCGGCGGTGATGCAAGGCAAAGTCATTTAAAGCTCCAAGCTAACTGTCTGCGGTCGCTGCCGATGAGCGCCGAGCGTCTTATCGACCCAGTCCAATCAATCACGCAACGCGACGCGAATCCCGATTGCGATGAACGTGGCACCGGCCAGGCGATCAAGCCACACGCCCACGCGCGGCCGGCGTTTCAACCAACCGCCGATCATCCCCGCGCACACGCCGAACAGCGAAAACACCACCACCGTCTGCAGCATGAACAGCACGCCGAGTTCGAGCATTTGCAGCGTGACGTTTTGCGTGCCGTGCGGCTGCACGAACTGCGGCAGGAATACGACGAAGAACAACGTCACCTTCGGGTTCAGCAGATTGCCGAGCACGCTCTGACGAAACACCGCCATCAACGGCTGCGGCGCGCGTTCGTGCGCGGTCGCGAGACCCTGGCTGCGCAGTGCCTTGATGCCGATCCAGATCAGATACGCGGCGCCGGCAAGTTTGATGACTTCAAAGGCAACCGGCGAGGAGCGCAGCAACGCGGCCACGCCGAGCGCGGCCAACGTCGTGTGAAACGTGATGCCGGTTGCAAAACCGAGCGCGGCGACGAGCCCCGCCGCGCGGCCCTGCGAGATACCGCGCGCGAGCACTTGCAGATTGTCCGGGCCGGGCGCCATGGTGATAGCAATCGAGGTGGCGAGAAACAGCAGGAAGTTGGGCATCGTTCTTACCTTCTTGTGACCGGAAAGTAGTTCATAGCGGCTTGGCTGCGACTGATCAGTGACCGTCGAATCCCGTCACCGTATAGAGTGCGAGGCCGCCCTCGCGCAGCAGCTTCGAGCCGCCGAGTTCGGGCAGATCGATGATCGCCGCGCCTTCCACCACGACCGCGCCGAGGCGCTCGAGCAGAATCTTGCCCGCCATCATCGTGCCACCAGTCGCAATCAGATCGTCGATGATCACGACGCGGTCGCCCGGCCTGCAGGCGTCCTCATGAATTTCGACGGTCGCGGTGCCGTATTCGAGCTCGTACGATTGCGAGACCCGCTTGTAGGGCAGCTTGCCCGCCTTGCGGATCGGAATGAAGCCGAGGTTCAGTTCATACGCGAGAATCGGCCCGATGATGAAACCGCGCGCGTCCAGCCCGGCAATGTAGTCGAGCTTGGCGTCGATATACCGTTGCACGAACAGATCGATCAGGACGCGCAGCGACTTCGGCTCCTGCAGGAGCGGCGTGATATCGCGAAACTGCACGCCCGGCTGCGGCCAGTCGGGTACCGTGCGAATGTGGTTTTTGATGTAATCGGCCGCATCGAGCGGCGCGCTCGCAAGCGCGTTGGACATGATGTCTCCGGATGGACCTCGACAGGTCCGATGAAAAACTCAACTAGCGGCGGCCCGGCAGGCGAACCTTGCCAGGAGCAGGCGTCAGGCCGCGGCGGCGCCCGCGCGCCGATGCTTCGAGAGCCGTTCCTCGGCCTCCGCCAACTGTTCGGGCAGACCGCGCAGCACTACGATGTCGCTCGCGCGCAGCTTGGTGGACGGGTCCGGCTCCACGCCGCGAATGCCGTGCCGGCGAATCGCCGTCACTTCGACACCCAGATCGAACAGACCGAGTTCCGCGAGGGTACGGCCCACCGCGTCCGCACTTTCGTCGACCGGCACCGATTGTAGCCGCACCTGTTCGTGGCCGTCGTCGTCGTCCACGTCGTCGGCGCCGTGGAAATAGCCGCGTAGAAGGGCGTAGCGTTCATCGCGCATTTCCTCGACCCGGCGCACCACGCGCCGCATCGGCACGCCCATCACCACGAGCGTGTGCGAGGCGAGCATCAGACTGCCTTCGACGATTTCCGGAATCACCTCGGTCGCGCCCGCGGCCAGCAGCTTTTCCAGATCGGCGTCGTCGACGGTACGAACGATCACCGGCAGCGTCGGTTCCAGTTCGTGAATGTTGTGCAGCACGCGCAATGCCGACGGCGTATTCGCATACGTGATCGCAATCGTGGCCGCGCGATGGATACCGGCGGCAAGCAGCGACTCGCGCCGCCCTGCATCGCCGAACACGACCGATTCGCCCGCCGCCGCAGCTGCCGCGACACGATCGGGATCCAGGTCGAGCGCGACATACGACAAGCCCTCGTGCTCCAGCATGCGCGCCAGGTTCTGTCCTGCACGACCGTAACCGCAAATGATCACGTGGCCGCTTTGCTTGAGACTCTGCGTGGCGATACGCGTCATCTGCAACGACTGCATCATCCATTCAGTCGAGGACAGCCGCAGCACGATCCGGTCCGCGTTCTGGATCATGAACGGCGCGGCCAGCATCGACAGCAGCATGGCCGCGAGAATCGCCTGCAGCATGGTGGCGTCGACGAGATGCTTGTCGAGAATCAGATTCAGCAGCACGAAGCCAAACTCGCCCGCTTGCGCGAGGCCGATACCGGTGCGCATCGCGACGCCCGGCGACGCACCGAACAGCCGCGAAAGGCCCGTCACCATGACCGCCTTCAGCAGAATCGGCCCGATCAGAAAGCCGAGCACGATCAGCGGATGCTCCCAGATCACCCGCGGATTGAGCAGCATGCCGGTGGTGATGAAGAAGAGCCCGAGCAGCACGTCGCGAAACGGCTTGATGTCCTCTTCCACCTGATGCCGATAAGGCGTCTCGGCGATCAACATGCCGGCGATGAACGCGCCGAGCGCGAGCGACAAGCCGAACTTGTCCGTGATGAACGCGCAACCCAGCGTCACCAGCAACAGATTGAGAATGAACAGTTCCTGCGAACGGCGGCGCGCCACCACGTTGAACCAGCGCGTCATGAAGCGCTGGCCCACGATCAAGAGCAGCGACAGAGCCACGACGATCTTGATGGCCGCCACGCCGAGCGCGCTGACGAGATCTTCGGAGTTGCCGCCCAGCGCAGCGATGACGATGAGCAGCGGCACCACCGCCAGATCCTGAAACAGCAGCACGCCGAAGATATTGCGGCCATGCTCGGTCTCGATCTCGAGCCGCTCCGCCAGCATCTTGCTGACGATCGCCGTCGACGACATGGCAAGCGCGCCGCCCAGCGCCACGCTCGCTTGCCACCTGATGTGCACCCAGCGCTCCAGCACGAAGCCGAGCGTGACCGCCACCGCGATGGTGCCGATCACCTGCAACAGGCCGAGGCCGAACACGAGCCGGCGCATGGAGCGCAGCTTGGCGAGCGAAAACTCCAGCCCGATCGAAAACATCAGGAACACTACGCCGAACTCGGCGAGGTTCTGCGCGCCCGCCGAGTCGGGAATCAGACCGAACGCATGCGGACCGACGACGATGCCCACCGTCAGATAGCCGAGCATCGGCGGAAGATTCAGAAAGCGAAAGACCACCACGCCCGCTACCGATGCCAGCAGCAGGAACAGCGTCATTTCGAGGGGGGAAATCATCGGCAAAAACGCATCGGCAAAGCGTCCTCGTTCGTCAGCGGAACCGCGCACGCGAAACGCCGTGCGACAAGGTTGAGGGGCCGGTAAAGGCAGCGATAGAGGCAGCGGCTTGGCACAGCAGGCCCGGCGCGGCGAACAAGCGCCTTTGCTATACTTCGCGAATGATAGCGAAAATCAATGGCGACCGGGCACTCGCGCTCGCTCGCGACGTGCTCGACATCGAAGCGGACGCCGTGCGCGCGCTTCGCGATCAACTCGACGATGGTTTCGTCGGGGCGGTCGACTTCATCCTGGGTTGCCGTGGGCGCGTGGTCGTTTCCGGCATCGGCAAATCCGGCCATGTGGCCCGCAAGCTCGCGGCCACGCTCGCCAGCACCGGCACGCCGGCGTTCTTCGTGCATCCCGCGGAAGCCAGTCATGGCGACCTCGGCATGGTCACCGCCGACGACGTGTTCCTCGCGCTGTCCAATTCCGGTGAAACCGAAGAACTCGTGGCGATCCTGCCGCTCATCAAGCGGCTCGGCGCGAAGCTGATCGCTATGACGGGCCGTCCGTCTTCGAGTCTCGCACAACTGGCCGACGTGCACCTGAATTCCGGTGTGTCGAAAGAAGCCTGCCCGATGAATCTTGCGCCGACCGCCAGCACGACCGCCGCGCTCGCGCTCGGCGACGCGCTCGCGGTCGCGGTGCTCGACGCGCGTGGCTTCGGCCGCGACGATTTCGCGCGCTCGCATCCGGGCGGCGCGCTCGGCCGGCGCCTGCTCACTTATGTACGCGACGTGATGCGCACCGGCGACCAGGTGCCGAAGGTCACGCCCGACGCCACCGTGCGCGACGCGCTGTTCCAGTTGACCGCCAAGCGCATGGGCATGACCGCAATCGTCGATCACGACGACCGCGTAACCGGCATCTTCACCGACGGCGACCTGCGCCGCGTGCTCGAACGCGACGGCGATTTTCGCGAACTGTCGATCGCCTCGGTCATGACCGCCGGCCCGCGCACCATCGGTCCGGATCAACTCGCGGTCGAAGCCGTGGAACTGATGGAGCGCTACCGCATCAATCAGATGCTGGTCGTCGACGAAGCAGGCAAGCTGATCGGCGCACTCAACATGCACGACCTGTTCTCGAAGAAGGTGATCTGATGGCCATCGCTCCTCCCACCGCGACCGAACGCGCAAGCCGCGTCAAGCTGATGATTTTCGACATCGACGGCGTGTTGACCGACGGCGGTCTGCTGTTCACGGCGGAAGGCGACACGATGAAGGGCTTCAATTCGATGGACGGCCACGGCATGAAGCTGCTGCGCCAGGCCGGCATCGAAACGGCGATCATCACCGGGCGCAAGTCCGGCATCGTGGCGGCGCGGGCGAAGGAAATGAACATCACGCACGTCTATCAGGGCGTGCAGGACAAACCTCAGGCGTTCGCGGACCTGTTGCAGCAAACCGGCATGACGGCCGAAGAGTGCGGCTACATGGGCGACGACTGGGTCGATCTCGGCGTGATGCTGAAGGTCGGCTTCGCGGCGGCGCCGGCCAATTCACATCCTGAGGTGATCGCGCGGGCCCACTGGGTCAGCGAGGCGCGCGGCGGCCACGGCGCGGCGCGCGAAGTCTGCGACACCCTGCTGCGCGCGCAGCACAAGTACGAGGCGCTGCTCGCGGCCGCCTGTAGCGGCGAACAGCGGGGCCTCGTCGGATGAATCAGTTTCGCCTGACGTCACTGATTCCGTTGGTCGCCATGGCGGCGCTCGCCGGTATCACGTGGTGGCTGCTGCAAGCCACCCTGCCCCGGCAGAATGAAGGCGTCGTGCGTCCCAAGGAGCACACGCCGGACTACTTCGCCGACAACTTCTCGGTTTCCGAACTCGATCAGTCGGGCTCCACGCAATACCGGCTGACCGCCCAGTCGCTGATCCATTACGAAGACGACGAGCTGAGCGACCTGGTCAAACCGGCCATGCGCGCGTTCCAGCCCGGCAAGCCTATCGTCACCGCAACCGGCGACACCGGCAAGGTGAACGGCGACGCGTCGATCGTCGATCTGTACGACAACGCGCGCATCGTGCGGGCGCCCGGCTACGGAGATCCGCAGATGCAAGCGGATTCGCAGCATTTTAGGGTGCTGGTCAACGACGATGTGATCGAGACAGAAAAGCCGGTTAAACTTCAGCGCGGCATGTCGGTGATGACTGCCAGCGGCATGAACTACAACAACGTCACCCGGGTGATGCAGCTGTTCGGTAACGTGAAAGGCAACATCGCCCCGTCCGAAGCAGGCGGCAGTTCGCCCAAGCAACCCGGGTAATCCATTCCAGGCGTGACTGCATGAACGAATCGTTCCCCCGTTTTGATACCGGCCGCACGCGCACCCTGTCCGCGTGCCGCGCCGGACTCGCTGCGCTGATCGTCGCGTTGCCGCTCGCAGGCTTCGCGCCGCTCGCGCACGCCGATCGTGCCGACAAGGACAAGCCGCTGAACATCGAAGCGGACAACATGACTTACGACGACCTCAAGCAGGTCAACATCTTTACCGGCCATGTGGTCGCCACCAAAGGCACGATCGTGATCAAGGCCGACCGTGTCGAAGTGACGCAAGACCCCCAAGGCTATCAGTACGCCACCGGCACCTCGAGCGGCGGCAATCTGTCGTATTTCCGCCAGAAACGCGAAGGGCTCGACGAATACATCGAAGGCACGGCCATCCGGATCGACTACGACGGCAAGCAGGATCTGACCACGCTCACCACCAACGCCACCGTGAAGCGCCTACAAGGCCTCTCCACGGTGATGGACCAGGTGCACGGCAGCGTCATTACGTATGACGGCCAGAACGACTTCTACACCGCGAAGGCAGGCAAGGACGTCGCCGGCCCGGGTAACCCGACTGGCCGCGTGCGCGCCATGCTGTCGCCGCGCAACGGCGGCGCCGCGCCGCTGAACGGCGCATCGGCCACGCTCGCGCCGTCCACGACGATTCCCGGAGCGCCGAACCAGTGAGCACCTCAGCGTCCCTCCCCAATCGCAAGCCGGCCGGCACCAGCAGTTCGCTGGCGGTGCGCAACCTGAAAAAGCGTTACGGTTCGCGCACGGTCGTCAAAGACGTGTCGCTCGACGTGAAAAGCGGCGAAGTGGTCGGTCTGCTCGGCCCCAACGGCGCGGGCAAGACCACCTCGTTCTATATGATCGTCGGCCTCGTGCCGCTCGACGCGGGTGAAATCGACCTGGACGGCAAGTCGATCAGCCTGCTGCCGATCCACAAGCGCGCTTCGCTGGGTTTGTCGTATCTGCCGCAGGAAGCTTCGGTGTTCCGCAAGCTCAGCGTTGAAGAAAACATTCGTGCGGTACTGGAATTGCAGCACGAAGACAACGGCAAGCGGCTCAGCAAGGACACCATCACGAGCCGCACGGAAGCCCTGCTCGACGAACTGCAGATTGCGCATTTGCGTGAGAATCCGGCGCTGTCGCTGTCGGGCGGCGAGCGCCGTCGGGTTGAAATCGCCCGGGCATTAGCCACCAATCCGAGCTTTATTCTGCTCGACGAACCGTTCGCCGGCGTCGATCCGATCGCCGTGCTGGAAATTCAGAAGATCGTTAAATTTCTGAAGCAGCGCAATATCGGCGTGCTGATCACCGACCACAACGTGCGTGAAACGCTCGGCATCTGCGATCACGCCTACATCATCAGCGACGGCAGCGTGCTGGCCGCCGGCGCGCCGAGCGAAATCATCGAAAACGAAAGCGTGCGGCGCGTCTATCTGGGCGAGCATTTCCGCATGTAAGCGCATGAGGGATTACCGGCAGTGCGAGCGCGCACCCGCCGGCCCCTATGCGGCAAGCGCACACCCGGTTTTTTGACCTGGGCCGTCTCGCGCCCATCGCCGCCTAAAACAGGCGCACGCGTAATTGCGAATGTCGCAAGGTATCGCGGTCGTGGCAAACTCTCTACAATGAATCTCAACTTGCCATGAAAGCCAGCCTCCAACTCCGCCTATCGCAGCATCTTGCGCTGACGCCGCAACTGCAGCAGTCCATCCGGCTGCTTCAGTTGTCTACGCTCGAATTGCAGCAGGAAGTCGCAATGGCGATCTCGCAAAATCCGCTCCTCGAAAACGAGGACGACTGGATCGCGAGCCCGCTGCGCGTGGCGGCCGACGGCTCGCTGATCGCCCAGGCGCCCAATTCTTCCGCGCCGCCCGACCAGATGGGCGGCAATACGTCGTCCTCGTCCAGCAGCAGCAACGAGCGCGCCGAGAACGGCGAGCCGCAGGGCGTGGACGAATACAACGGCATGGCCGGCGACGGTAACGGCGACGCGTCGCAATGGAATCTCGACGATTACGGCCGCTCGGGCAACGCCTCGGACGACGACGACCTGCCGCCGCTGCAAATCCACGAATCGAGCACCTCGCTGCGCGACCACCTGATGGCGCAATTGCGCGTCACCCAGGCGGGCCAGCGCGACCGGGCGCTGATCACCTTCCTGATCGAATCGCTCGACGACGACGGCTACCTGGCCGCCACGCTCGAGGAAGTGCTGGCCGATCTGCCCGAAGAGCTCGAAGTCGACCTCGACGAAATGAACGCCGCGCTGGCGCTGCTGCATAGCTTCGACCCGGCCGGGGTCGGCGCGCGCTCCGCGTCGGAATGTCTCAAGCTGCAATTGTTGCGGCTCGACGGATCGCCTACGCGCACGCTCGCCCTCGACATCGTCGCCCACCATCTGGAACTACTCGCGGCGCGCGATTTCACGCGTCTGCGCAAGCATCTGAAGGCAAACGACGACGATCTGCGCGATGCTCATGTGCTGATCCGCTCGCTCGAACCGTTTCCGGGCGCCGCCTACGGCAAGGCCGAAGCGGACTACGTCGTGCCGGACATCATGGTGCGCAAAACGGCACAGGGCTGGCAGGCCGAACTGAACCCGGAAGTGGTGCCGAAGCTGCGGATTAACCATCTGTACGCGAATATTCTGCGCAATAACCGGGGCGATCCGGGCAGTGGTTCGTTGCGCCAGCAACTGCAGGAAGCGCGCTGGCTGATCAAAAATATCCAGCAACGTTTCGAGACGATTCTGCGCGTGGCGCAGGCAATTGTGGAACGCCAGAAGAGCTTTTTTGTCCACGGCGAAATTGCCATGCGCCCCTTGGTTTTGCGGGAAATTGCTGATACGCTGGGCCTACACGAGTCAACTGTCTCGCGTGTGACAACCGGTAAATACATGCTGACCCCATTCGGGACGCTTGAATTTAAGTACTTCTTCGGATCACACGTTTCGACTGACACGGGCGGCGCGGCGTCTTCAACGGCGATCCGTGCGCTCATCAAGCAACTGATAGGAGCGGAAAACCCGAAATCTCCTCTTTCAGACAGTCGCATAGCCGAACTGCTGGCGGAACAGGGCTTCGTGGTCGCACGGCGTACCGTTGCGAAGTATCGCGAAGCGCTCAAGATCCCGGCAGTCAACCTGCGCAAGTCTCTGTAGCCCGTCGCCTTCCGTGGCGGGCATTTACCGGCCGCTCCGCAGTTGGCGGAAAGGCCGGCCGATGCGACCTGCCAGAAGTCAGTCACCGGGGGGCGACTCAGGCAAGCCGACAGATCGACCGGACCTTCGTCATCGTGCGGACCAAGCGGCCATTAGCTTGGAGAAGCACTATGAATCTGCAGATCAGTGGACACCACCTCGAAGTAACGCCTGCGTTGCGCGAATACGTGATCACCAAACTGGATAGGGTGCTAAGACATTTCGATCAGGTAATCGACGGCAGTGTGGTCCTCTCGGTCGACAACCACAAGGAAAAGGAAAAGCGTCAAAAGGTTGAAATCAACCTGCATCTCAAGGGCAAGGACATCTTTGTCGAGAGCTGTGACAGCGACCTGTACGCTGCGATCGATCTGATGATCGACAAGCTTGACCGGCAAGTCATCCGCCATAAGGACCGCCTGCAAGGCCATGCGCATGAGGCGATCAAGTATCAACCGGCGCCGCAACTAGATGTGCCGCCGCAATAGGGGAAATTAGAGGGTTTTCTTCGATAGATCTTCGTTTTCTCTTACCAGCGAAACCGCCCGGAACCGGGCGGTTTTTTGTTTCCGGACACCGCTTCTCGCGCGGCGTCGCAGCAAGTGCCGGCGCTTCAAATGAACTCAATACGCATTGATGGCGCGCCGCACCATCCGTGGCTACCCTGTTCTATAATGTTCCGGTTACCATCGGGGTCAGGTAAGCTCAAGCGGAAATCGGTCGACCGGAGTCCTGCGCTTTCGGACTCCAACGCACGTCGCCGCGAGCATCAAACGAATGGAACGCCACTCAAACGCCCCAGCGAGGAGAACCCAGGCCACGTTTCCGCCTGTCAACATGAATCGTTTAGCCAAATTTCTTCCCCTCGAGAACGTCGTCGTCGGACTATCGGTCACCAGCAAGAAACGCGTGTTCGAGCAAGCGGGCCTGATCTTCGAGAACCAGAACGGCATCGCCCGTAGCACGGTCACTGACAATCTGTTCGCGCGCGAGCGCCTCGGATCGACTGGCCTTGGTGAAGGCGTGGCGATTCCGCATGGCCGGATCAAAGGCTTGAAGCAGCCGCTCGCCGCGTTCGTCCGTCTTGCCGAACCCATCCCCTTCGAATCGCCCGACGGTCAGCCGGTCTCGCTGCTCATCTTCCTGCTCGTGCCCGAACAGGCCACTCAACAGCACCTCGAAATCCTTTCGGAAATCGCCCAGTTGCTGTCCGATCGCGAAGCCCGCGAGCGCCTGCATACGGAAGAAGACCGCGAATCATTGCATCGCCTGCTCACTCAGTGGCAACCTTGATGCATCGGCGGTTATCCGCACGCCGGTGATCCGCCCACGTGCGGATACAGCCTGGCAAGGTAAGCGGCCCGCGCTAGCGCGGCCGTTGCTTTGTCCGGCAAGCGGCCCACACTGGAGTCACTGACTCATGGATACGTCCAGCATCAACGCCCAAAGCATTTTCGACGACAACGCCGCCATGCTGAAGCTCAGCTGGCTGACGGGGCATGAAGGCTGGGAGCGCGGCTTTTCTTCGGAATCGGTCGCCAATGCCACGTCGAGCGCCGACCTCGTCGGCCACTTGAACCTGATCCACCCCAACCGGATCCAGGTGCTCGGCGACGCCGAAATCGACTACTACAAGCGCCAAACCGACGAAGACCGCTCGCGCCACATGGCCGAGCTAATCGCGTTGGAACCGCCGTTTCTGGTGGTGGCGGGCGGCGTCGCCGCGCCGCCGGAACTGGTCCTGCGCTGCACGCGCTCGTCCACACCGCTATTCACCACGCCGATGTCCGCCGCCGCGGTGATCGACAGCCTGCGCCTCTACATGTCGCGCATTCTGGCGCCGCGCGCCACGCTGCACGGCGTGTTTCTCGACATCCTCGGCATGGGCGTGCTGCTCACCGGCGACTCGGGCCTCGGCAAGAGTGAACTCGGGCTGGAATTGATCAGCCGCGGCCACGGTCTCGTCGCCGACGACGCGGTGGATTTCGTGCGCCTCGGTCCTGACTTCGTCGAAGGGCGTTGTCCGCCGCTGCTGCAAAACCTGCTGGAAGTGCGCGGCCTGGGCCTGCTCGATATCAAGACGATTTTCGGTGAAACCGCGGTGCGCCGGAAAATGAAGCTCAAGCTGATCGTGCAACTGGTCCGCCGTCCCGATGGCGAATTTCAGCGGCTGCCGCTGGAAAGCCAGACCGTCGACGTGCTCGGCCTGCCGATCAGCAAGGTCACGATTCAGGTGGCTGCCGGCCGAAATCTCGCCGTGCTGGTCGAAGCCGCCGTGCGCAACACGATCCTGCAACTGCGCGGCATCGACACGCTGCGCGACTTCATGGATCGCCAGCGCCTGGCGATGCAAGACCCCGACAGCCAGTTTCCCGGCAAACTGATCTGAGCCCGCAAGACAATGCGGTGCCCGCAGCCGGCGACAGGCCGCGGGTACACGCACGGAGACCAGATGCTATGATGAAATGTACGGTTTTGACGACTCCATGCGCATAATCCTGATCACCGGTATATCCGGCTCCGGCAAATCAGTTGCCCTGAACGCGCTTGAAGACGCAGGCTATTACTGCGTCGACAATCTGCCGCCGCGTTTCCTGCCGCAACTGGCCTCCTATCTCGCCGAAGACGGGCAAGACCGTCTCGCGGTCGCTATCGACGCGCGCTCGAGCGCCTCGCTCGACGAAATGCCCGCCATGATCCGCGACCTGTCGCGCGCCCACGACGTGCGTGTGCTGTTCCTGAACGCGAGCACGCAGTCGCTGATTCAACGCTTCTCCGAAACGCGCCGCCGCCATCCGCTCTCCGGTTCCACTTCGCACGACGCCGATGTCGGCCTGCTCACCTCGCTCGCCGAAGCGATCGAACGCGAACGTGAACTCGTGGCGGGCCTGGCCGAATTCGGCCATCAGATCGACACGAGCAATCTGCGCGCGAACGTGCTGCGCGCGTGGGTCAAACGTTTCATCGAGCAGAAAGATTCGGGACTCGTGCTGATGTTCGAGTCGTTCGGTTTCAAGCGCGGTGTGCCGCTCGACGCGGATTTCGTGTTCGACGTCCGCACCTTGCCGAACCCGTACTACGATCATGAATTGCGGCCACTCACGGGCCTCGACAAACCGGTGATCGATTTTCTCGATGCACTGCCGGTCGTGCATGAAATGATCGACGACATCGAGAACTTTCTCGCCAAGTGGCTCCCGCATTTCCGCGACGACAACCGCAGTTATCTGACCGTCGCGATCGGTTGCACGGGAGGCCAGCACCGTTCAGTGTTCATTGCGGAGACGCTCGCCGCGCGTCTCGCATCGTCGGCGAATGTCATTGTGCGGCACCGCGATGCGCCGGTCGAAGCCGGCGAATCATCGAAGTTAGTGGCTTAACCGGCCGCATCGCGCGGCCTCAACTCGAAGCGTTGCGCCATGTCTTCTTCTACTGTGCTTGCCGATGTGCCGCTGTTTCCGCTGCATACGGTGCTGTTTCCCGATGGACTGCTGCCGCTGAAGATTTTCGAAGCGCGCTACCTCGACATGGCGCGCGACTGTCTGCGCGAAAAAACGCCGTTCGGCGTGTGCCTGCTGAAAAGCGGTGCGGAAGTGGCGCGCGAAGAAGAGCCTTCGGTGCCCGAAGCAATCGGCTGTCTCGCCGAAATCGACGAGTGCGATGTCGAAGCCTTCGGCATGCTGCTGATTCGCGCACGCGGCACGCGGCGTTTTCGTCTGCTGTCGCATCGCGTCGAGTCGAGTGGTTTGCTGGTCGGCATGGCGGAGCCGCTCGGCGAGGATATGCCGCTCGAAGGCAACGAGCAGCTGGCCAAGTTCGGCGCATGCGCGGAGGTGCTCGAACGGATCATCGCGACGATCCGCGAGCGCGATCCGGAAAGCCTGCCGTTCGCGGAACCGTTCAGGCTCGAAGATCCGTCATGGGTGTCGAACCGTCTTGCCGAAGTGCTGCCGATTGCGCTGCGTGCTCGCCAGAAACTGATGGAGTTGCTGGACGCCGGCGCGCGGATCGACGTGGTTCATCACTACATGCAGCAGCATCAACTGCTGTGACGGCGGCCGCGTGGCCGCCGGATTGATCAGATCAGCGAGCCCTGCAAACTGTCTAGCAGCTTGCGCACCGGCGCGGGCACACCGAACGAATCGAGATCGCTGAGCGCGACCCACGCAGTGTCGGCGTCGCCCAGCGCAGCCAAGGCGCCCACGCCTCGATCCAGCTCCGCGAGCCGCGGCTCGATGTCCAGTTTGAAATGCGTGAACACATGCGTGAGCGGCGCAAGCGGCGAGACCGCACCGTCGCCACCGAAAGCGCGCGCGCGGTCGGCGAGCGCGGCTTCATCGGCGGCTTCGGGCAGGCTCCACAAGCCGCCCCAAATACCGGACGGCGGGCGCTTCTCCAGCATCACCGCGTTGCCGTCGCGCAGCACCAGCATCCACGTACGGCGCGTCGGCACGGTCTTCTTCGGACGCGCCGTGGGTAGCAACCGCTGGCGTCCCGTCACGTTGGCGACGCAGTCGGCGGCGAACGGGCAGCGCAGGCAGTCGGGCTTGCCGCGCACGCACAGCGTCGCGCCGAGATCCATCAAGCCTTGCGTGTACGCGCTGACTTCGGCGTCCGATGCGTTCGACGGAAGCAGCGACTCCGCCAGCGTCCACATCGCGTTTTCGACTTTCTTTTCGCCCGGGAAACCTTCCACGCCGAACACGCGCGCCAGCACGCGCTTCACGTTGCCGTCGAGAATCGTCGCGCGCGCGCCGAACGCGAAAGACGCGATCGCCGCCGCCGTCGAACGGCCGATGCCCGGCAACTCCGCCAGATCCTCGACCGATGCCGGAAACCCGCCGCCATGCTGCTCGACCACGACCTGCGCGCAGCGATGCAGATTGCGGGCACGCGTGTAGTAGCCAAGGCCGGCCCACAACGCCATCACGTCGTCAGACGGCGCGGCGGCGAGCGCGGCAACGGTCGGAAAACGCGCGAGAAATTTCGCGTAATACGGAATCACCGTCGACACCTGCGTCTGCTGCAGCATGATTTCCGACAACCAGATGCGGTACGGATCGCGCGTGTTCTGCCACGGCAAATCATGCCGGCCATGCTGACGCTGCCACGCGATCAGACGCGTGGAAAAATCAGACATGACCGGAAAAGCAGGCGCTCGAGGCGCGGCGGACGGGGTTGAACGCGGAGTTAAGCGAGAAGGCATTGGGGATTTAGCGCTGACAGGTGGGACAGAAATACGTTGAACGCTGCCCCTGCACGATCTGTTTGATCGGCGTTCCACACACACGGCATGGCAGCCCGGCGCGATCATAGACGAAATAGTCGAGCTGGAAGTAACCGCTTTCGCCGTTGCTGCCGACGAAATCGCGCAGCGTGCTGCCACCCTTCTCGATGGCGGCGGCGAGCGTCACGCGCACGGCGTCCGCAAGCAACTCGTAGCGCACGAGCGAGACGCGCCCCGCCGCGGTGGTCGGCCGGATGCCGGCGCGAAACAGGCTCTCCGACGCGTAGATATTGCCCACGCCGACCACGATTTCACCGGCCAGCAGCGCCTGCTTCACCGAGACTTTGCGCCCGCGCGTGAGCCGGTGCATCAGCGCGCCGGAGAACGCGGGCGAAAACGGTTCGACGCCGAGGCTCGCGAGCAAGGGGTGCTCGAGCACGTCGCCGGCTTCGCGCGGGTGCCACAGCACCGCGCCGAAGCGCCGCGGGTCGCGATAGCGCAAAATGAACTCGTCGAAAATCCAGTCGATGTGATCGTGTTTCGCCGCGGCCGGCGGATGCGGCACATGGCGCAGCACCCGTAGCGTCCCAGTCATGCCAAGATGCACGATGAACCAGCCCGCGTCGATCTCGAACAATAGATACTTGCCGCGCCGCTCGACCTTGCGCACGACGTGGCCGCGCAAGGTTTTCGCAAGGTCGGCCGGAATCGGCCAGCGCAATGCGGGCGTGCGCACATCGACGCGTTCAACCTTGCGCCCGGACACATACGGTTCGATTCCCCGTCGGGTAACCTCAACTTCTGGCAACTCTGGCATGTCTAACTGGTCTGCAACTTGCGTGAGTGGTTGTGCGCGTATTGTAGCGAGCGCGTTACAATCGTCCGAAACATTGAACGGATTTCCATGAACTTGTCCTTCGTGAAGCTGTTTTTGAAGCGCCCGGCTAGCGCATTCCGCGTACCGCACGCCGTGTCCGCTCGCCGGATGCTCGGTGCGGCGGCGCTCGCCGTCTGGGCGCTGGCTGCCGTGCCCGCCCACGCGCAGGACCCATCGCCGGACTCGGATGACACTTCGGTCACCCTGCCGGATCCGCTCGGCCCGGCCTCGGCGGAAGACCAGAAGTCCCTGCCCGGCGTGCCGCTGACGAGCCAGATCGTATTCCAGGTGCTCGCCGCCGAAGTCGCGCTGCAGCGCGACCAGCCGGCGCCCGCCTATCAGACCTACCTCGCCCTCGCGCGCGACACGCATGATCCCCGCATGGCGCAGCGCGCCACCGAGATCGCGCTGGCCGCGCAGAGCCCGTCGGACGCTTTGGCCGCCGCGCAATTGTGGCAGCAGTATGCGCCCAACTCGGAACGCGCCGCGCAACTCGACGCGTCGCTGCTCGTGCTGTCCGGCAAACCTGACGACGCTTCGCCGATCCTCGCCCGCGAACTCGCACGGGTGCCCGCCGACAATCGCGGCAGCGCGATTCTGGCACTGCAACTGCTGCTGTCGCGCGGCCCGAACCGGATCGGCGGCCTGCACGTGCTGCAGGATCTGCTCAAGAACGACATGAACCGGCCCGAAGCGCAACTGGCGATCGCACGCCAGCAGCTCGTGTCGGACGACGCGCCGGGCGCGCGCAAGTCGCTCGAACAGGCGCTCACGCTCAAGCCCGACTATTTGCCGGCGGCGCTGATGCTGTCGCAAATGGGCCCGGAAGAGCGCAAGGAAGGCATCGCCTCGCTCGAAAAGTACGTGCAGCAGAATCCGAAATCGCATGACGCGCGTCTCGCGCTCGCGCAGATGTATCTCGCGAGCGACCGTCTGGACGACGCGCAGAAGCAGTTCGAGATCATGCATAAGAACAACGCGAACGAACTGACGCCGCTCATGGCGCTCGCGTTGATCAAGATCCAGCAGAAGAATTTCAACGACGCGCAAACGTACCTGACTCAGTACGCCCAGCAAGCGGAAAAAACGCCGGGCGCCGATCCGGGCCAGGCGTATATCTACCTTGCGCAATTGTCGCTCGAACAGAAGAACGAAGCGGCCGCGAGCGATTGGCTGAACAAGATCTCGCCGTCGAGCCAGCAATATGTGCCGGCGCAGATCACGCGCGCGCAATTGCTCGCCAAGCAGGGCAAGACCGATGACGCGCGCAAGCTGCTGGCTAACCTGCCCGCGTCGGACCCGCGCGACCAGGCGCTGATCGCCCGCACCGACGCGGCGATCCTGTTCGACGCGAAGCGCTACCCGGAGGCGGAAACACGTCTGCAGCAAGCCACGGCGCAATTCCCCGACGACCCCGATCTGACCTACGACTACGCGATGTCCGCTGAAAAAACCGGCCATTACGACGTCATGGAAGCGCAGTTGCGCAAGCTGATCCAGACGCAGCCCGACAATCCGCAAGCGTATAACGCGCTCGGCTACTCGCTGGCTGATCGCAATCAGCGCCTCGCCGAAGCGGACAAGCTGGTCGAGAAGGCATCCTCGTTGGCGCCGAACGACGCGTTCATCATGGACAGCGTCGGCTGGGTCAAATACCGGATGGGCGATACATCGGACGCGATCAAGCTGCTGCGCAAAGCGTACGACATGCAGCCGAACGCCGAAATCGGCGCGCACCTCGGCGAAGTGCTGTGGAAAACCGGCAATCAGGATCAGGCACGCGCTGCTTTCCGCGATGCGCGAAAGCTCGAACCGGACAACGACACGCTTGTCAAAACGCTCCAACGTCTTCAGGTGAACGATCTTTGATGCGTCTTTCCCGTCTGATTTTCTTTCCCCGGGCGCCGCGTGGCGCGGCGCTCGGGTTCGCAGCGGCAGCGGTCGTCGTATTGGCCGGTTGTGCGTCAGTCAAACCGCAGGGTCCGTCCACGTCGAATGCCGCGACCTCCGTCACCGCGCAAACGAGCCGTGCTTACCAGGGCCGCTTCGCGGTCCAGTACAACGATCAGAACGGCCAGCAGCGCAACGCTTACGGCAACTTCACGTGGCAGGAAACCGGCGACACCGTGACCCTGCAGTTGCGCAATCCGCTCGGCCAGACGCTGGCAGTGGTGACGTCGTCGCCAGCTTCGGCCACGCTGGAACTGCCGAATCGCCAGCCGCTCACCGCGGATAACGTCTCCACGCTGATGCAGAATGCGCTCGGCTTCGCGCTGCCGGTCGAAGGGCTGCGCTATTGGCTGCAACCGTCGCCGGCGCCCACCTCGCGCGCCAAGACCGAGAAGGATCCGGAGCAACCGTCGCGGCTGAAGCAAATCACGCAGGACGGCTGGACGATCGACTATCTGGCTTATGCCGACGCGCCGGCCACCGGCGTGAAGCGCATCAACCTGACCCGCTCGGATCCACCGCTCGACATCAAGCTCGTGCTGGATCAGTAACCCGCGCCGCTTCACGCACCTTTTTCGCGCGCGACCTTGCCGCTTCTTTGACGCCATGTGGCGCATGTAGCCTCGACTCATGATTGAAACGACCGATTCGCTGCGCGATTGCCTCGCGCCAGCGAAACTCAACCTCTTCCTGCACATTACCGGCCGTCGGCCGGATGGCTATCACACGCTGCAAACGGTCTTCCAGTTGCTCGACTGGGGCGACACGCTGCACTTCACGCGACGCAACGACGGCCTCATCACGCGCAGCACCGAGATCGCCGACGTGCCGCCGGAACAT
This sequence comes from Paraburkholderia sp. RL17-347-BIC-D, assembly GCF_046027915.1. Lineage (NCBI taxonomy): Bacteria > Pseudomonadati > Pseudomonadota > Betaproteobacteria > Burkholderiales > Burkholderiaceae > Paraburkholderia > Paraburkholderia sp. RL17-347-BIC-D. The sequence continues at coordinate 215,197 of NZ_JARESS010000004.1, read as the reverse complement.
GACCTGACCGTGCGCGCCGCGACGCTGCTCAAAACGCATACGGGCTCGCCTGAAGGCGTCGATATCGAAATCGACAAGCGTCTGCCGATGGGCGCCGGCCTCGGCGGCGGCAGCTCCGATGCAGCGACGACACTGCTCGCACTGAACCGTCTGTGGAAGCTCAACTTGCCGCGCCTCGAATTGCAGGCGCTGGCATTGAAACTCGGCGCGGATGTGCCATTTTTTGTGTTTGGAAAAAATGCGTTCGCGCAGGGTGTCGGAGAAGCACTAGACGTTGTACAATTGCCGCCGCGCCATTTCCTAGTAGTGACGCCGAGGGTTCATGTTCCGACTGCAGCAATTTTTTCTGAAAAAGCGTTGACAAGAGATTCAAAACCCCTCACAATTACGGACTTTCCTGCAGAACTTAGCTGCAACACTGAATGGCCAGAAAGCTTCGGCCGGAATGACATGCAGCAGGTTGTCGTAGGGAAATACGCGGAAGTAGCGCAAGTGTTGCGATGGTTTGAAAACATCGCGCCAGCGCGGATGTCTGGATCAGGTGCAAGTGTTTTTGCAGCGTTCCGTAGTAAAGCTGAAGCAGAAGCGGTGCAAGCCAAACTGCCAGCCGAATGGAACAGCGCAGTGGCCGCAAGTCTCGATCAGCATCCACTCTTTGCTTTCGCGTCATAAGTTTTGCTTCGCCGAACGAAACTCCACGTTCGACGAAGCTCAGAGTTAGTGTAGGGGAGTCGCCAAGCTGGTTAAGGCACCGGATTTTGATTCCGGCATGCAAAGGTTCGAATCCTTTCTCCCCTGCCAAAATTTCTCGCATTTCCCTCGCCCCCAGCCTGAAGTAGGTGCACGATGAGCAGCCATGACGGCCTGATGGTTTTTACTGGCAACGCAAATCCCGCGCTTGCACAGGAAGTCGTCAAAATCCTCGGTATTCCCCTCGGCAAAGCAATGGTTAGCCGTTTCTCGGACGGTGAAATCCAGGTCGAGATTCAGGAAAACGTGCGTGGCAAGGATGTCTTCGTCCTGCAGTCCACGTGCGCACCGGCGAACGACAATCTGATGGAACTGATGATCATGGTCGATGCGCTCAAGCGCGCATCCGCCGGCCGGATCACAGCAGCCATCCCCTACTTCGGTTATGCCCGTCAAGATCGTCGCCCGCGTTCCGCGCGCGTCGCCATCTCGGCGAAGATCGTGGCGAACATGCTGGAAATCGCCGGCGTCGAGCGGATCATTACGATGGATCTGCACGCCGACCAGATTCAAGGCTTCTTCGACATTCCGGTCGACAACATCTACGCGACGCCCGTGCTGCTCGGCGATCTGCGCAAGCAGAACTACGAGAACCTGCTGGTCGTTTCGCCGGACGTCGGCGGCGTGGTGCGCGCCCGGGCATTGGCCAAGCAACTGAATTGCGATCTCGCGATCATCGACAAACGCCGCCCGAAGGCGAACGTTGCCGAAGTGATGAACATCATCGGTGAAGTCGAAGGCCGTACCTGCGTGATCATGGACGACATGGTCGACACCGCCGGCACGCTCTGCAAGGCAGCACAAGTTTTGAAGGAACGCGGCGCGAAGCAGGTGTTCGCTTACGCTACGCACCCGGTTCTGTCAGGTGGCGCAGGCGAGCGTATCGCCGCTTCCGCACTCGACGAACTCGTTGTGACGGACACGATCCCGCTCGGCGACGAAGCCCGCTCGTGCGCGAAGATCCGTTCGTTGACCAGCGCCGGCCTGCTTGCCGAAACGTTCTCGCGGATTCGCCGCGGCGATTCGGTGATGTCGCTGTTCGCTGAAAGTTAAGTATTTGCGAAGGCGCAGCGCGCCGCACCATGCGGTACGCTGCGCTTTTGCACAATCGGCATGAACGAACGAAGGTTCGTGCCGCAGCTCTGGGGCCTCAGCCATCTGGCTTGGAGGCCCCGTTTTTACTGCCTGGTCGCGGGCAGTGCATTGGAGATTCAAAATGAAAGTAGTCGCTTTCGAGCGTTCTTTGCAAGGTACGGGTGCGAGCCGCCGCCTGCGTAACTCGGGCAAGACCCCGGGCATCGTATATGGCGCTGGTGCTGAAACGCAATTGGTCGAACTGGACCACAACGCGCTGTGGCACGCGCTGAAGAAAGAAGTTTTCCACTCGTCGATCCTCGATCTGGAAGTGGCAGGCAAGTCGCAACAGGTTCTGCTGCGCGACGTGCAATACCACCCGTTCCGTCAGCTCGTGCTGCACGTGGACTTCCAACGTGTCGACGCGAAGAAGAAGCTGCACACCAAGGTGCCGCTGCACTTCATGAACCAAGAATCGAACCCGGCAGTGAAGCTGTCGAGCGCGGTGATCTCGCACGTTATCAACGAAATCGAAATCGAGTGCCTGCCGTCGGCACTGCCGGAATTCCTCGAAGTTGATCTGGCGACGATCGAAGCGGGTCACTCGGTTCACGCCAAGGACATCAAGCTGCCGGCAGGTGTGTCGCTGGTTGCTCACGTCGAAGCAGAAAACCCGGTGGTCGCAGCTGCAACGATCCCGGCTGGCGCAATCGCTGAAGGCGAAGCCGCCGCTGCTGAAGGCGAAGGCGAAACGCCGGCTGCTTAAGGGCGCCTCACGCGAAGAGCAAGAAATCCTCTCGATCCGTTTCAATGAAACGGTCGACGTGACCCGCCGAGGTTCGCCCCGGCGGGTTTTTTTTCGGTTTTTTTCGGCTCGGCTGCGTTCGGCTGCTGAGCCAGATGGACCTACGCAATCATGATCAAGCTGATCGTCGGCCTCGGCAATCCGGGCGCCGAATACACCGCGACGCGCCACAACGCCGGCTTCTGGCTGGTCGATCAACTGGCGCGCGAAGCAGGCGCGACGCTGCGCGACGAGCGGCGTTTCCACGGTTTCTATGCCAAAGCACGGCTTCACGGCGAAGAAGTGCATCTGCTGGAACCGCAGACGTATATGAACCGTTCGGGCCAATCGGTCGTGGCAGTTGCGCAGTTCTTCAAGATTCTCCCCGACGAAATCCTGGTCGCGCACGACGAACTCGACATGCCGCCCGGCAGCGTCAAGCTGAAGCTCGGTGGCGGCAGCGGCGGCCACAACGGGCTCAAGGACATCACCGCGCATTTGTCGTCGCAACAGTATTGGCGGCTGCGGATTGGCATTGGCCATCCGCGAGACCTGATTCCCGAAAGTGCGCGCGCCGGCGCCAAGCCCGACGTCGCCAATTACGTGCTGAAGCCGCCGCGGCGCGAAGAGCAGGACGTGATCGATGCGTCGATCGAGCGCGGGCTCGCCGTCATGCCGCAAATCATCAAGGGCGAGTTGGAACGCGCGATGATGCAACTGCATCGCAATCCGTAGAATGCCCGCTGGAATCGATATTCGCTGTACCGTCTTCGCGCAACTATGTTGCATGGGACCGGACTAAGCGCTAAAGCGCAAACTCCGGTCAACACAGGAGAATCGCTTGAGCCGCTATTGGAGTGACATCGTTCACCGTCTGACGCCATATGTGCCGGGCGAACAGCCCGCGGTCGCGCATCCGGTGAAGCTGAATACCAACGAGAATCCGTATCCGCCGTCGCCGCGCGTACTCGAGGCGATCCGGCAGGAACTGGGCGACGCCGCCGAATCGCTGCGTCGCTATCCTGATCCGACCGCGCAAAAGCTCCGCGAAACGGTTGCCGCGTACCACGGCATCCGCGCTGAACAGGTGTTCGCGGGCAACGGCTCGGACGAAGTGCTCGCGCTCACGTTCCAGGCATTGCTCAAGCACGACAAACCGTTGCTGTTCCCGGACATCACCTACAGCTTCTACCCGACGTATGCGCGACTTTTCGAAGTCGACTACCGGACCATCCCGCTCGATGACAGCTTTGCGATCAACGTCGACGATTACGTGTCGCCGAATGGCGGCATCCTGTTTCCGAACCCGAACGCGCCGACCGGACGTCCGCTGCCGCTCGCCGATATCGAGCGCCTGGTGGCGAGCAATCCCGATTCCGTGGTGGTGATCGACGAGGCCTACGTGGATTTCGGCGCCGAATCGGCTATCGGTCTGATCGACCGCTATCCGAATCTGCTGGTCGTTCAGACTGTGTCGAAATCCCGTTCTCTGGCGGGAATGCGCATCGGCTTTGCGTTCGGCAACCCGGAATTGATCGGCGCGCTGAACCGCGTGAAGGACAGTTTCAACTCCTATCCGCTGGACCGCCTGGCGCAAGTCGCGGCCACGGCGGCATACGAAGACGACGCGTGGTTTCGCGACACCCGCGCCAAGGTCATTGCAAGCCGCGAGCGACTGGCCGCGGGGTTGACGGCGCTGGGCTTCGAGGTGGTGCCGTCGGCGGCAAATCTGCTGTTCGCTCGTCACGAAGGCTACGACGCCGCAACGCTCGTGCTGCGACTGAGGGAAAAGGAGATTTTCGTGCGCCATTTCAAGGCGCCGCGCATCGACCAGCATCTGCGCATCTCGGTCGGCACCGACGCCGAATGCGACATTCTGCTGGACGCATTGCGCGAGATCTTCAGCGCATACGTCGGATAGCACGGCGCAAAGCGTTGCCGCCAAAAAAACGGCGAGGCCAAAAGCCTCGCCGTTTTTTAGACTCCGTACTTCACGCGCCCTTCGCAGCCTGCAGCGCGTGGTACTTCGCCATCAAGCCATCGGGCGTCTCCAGATGGTCCGGGTCGCGTGGAATGCACTCGACCGGACACACCTGAATACACTGCGGCTCGTCGAAATGCCCGACACACTCGGTACATTTCTTCGGGTCGATCACGTAGATTTCCGGGCCCATCGAAATTGCGTCGTTCGGGCACTCGGGCTCGCACACGTCGCAATTGATGCACTCGTCGGTAATCATCAAGGCCATACTTCTCTCACTTCACGCCGGCCGCAGCCAGCTTTGATCCGTCAAACCGACAGTTTACGCCGGTTACGGCTGTCCCGCCGACGCGCCGCTAGCCGGATCCATCGCGGCGACCTTTTCGGTCAGCCATTTTTCGACCGACGGGAACACGAACTTGCTGACATCGCCGCCGAGTTGCGCGATTTCACGCACGATCGTGCCGGAGATGAACTGGTATTGATCGGACGGCGTCATGAACATGGTTTCGACGTCGGGCAGCAAATAGCGATTCATGCCGGCCATCTGGAACTCATATTCGAAGTCCGATACGGCGCGCAGCCCGCGCACGATCACCCGCGCGTTATTGGTGCGCACGAAATCCTTCAGCAGCCCCTTGAAGCTCATCACCTGAACGTTCGGATAGTGCCCAAGCACTTCGTGAGCGATGTCGAGGCGCTCTTCGAGGGTGAAAAACGGCTTCTTGTTGCGGCTGTCGGCAACGCCGACCACCAGCGTGTCGAAAATGCTCGACGCGCGCCGAACGAGGTCTTCGTGACCGCGCGTCAGCGGGTCGAACGTGCCCGGGTACACGGCGACTACCATGAGACTTCTCCTCTCTTCAGACAAAGGGGCACGTCAAAGCGTCCACGCGACGCATTTGGCACCGACCGCGCCCGTGACGGCAAACCGCCCGGCGCTTGTTTTGGAACGCGCATTATTCCTTATTTTCGCGCTGCAGCAAATGAAAGTGGACAGCGCCCGCTTTACCTTGCCGCACGATTTCCCACCCGGCGAGCGTCTCGTTCTCATCGAGTTCGAGCGCCTCGCCCGCTTCAACATACAGAAATCCGTCCGCGCTCACGAGCGGCACCGCCAGCGCGAGCGCTTTGCCGAGCAGATCGTCGCCGAACGGCGGGTCGAGAAATACGACGTCGAACGAACCGGGCGCGAGACTCGCGGCGAGGCGCAAACCGTCAGCTTCAGCGATTTCGATCGTGCGCGCCGACAGGCGTTCCTGATTCGCGCGCAACTGGCTGGCGGCCCGCGCATTGCGCTCCACCATCAAGACTCGTGCCGCGCCGCGCGACGCCGCCTCGAAGCCCAGCGCGCCGCTGCCGGCGAACAGATCGAGGCAGCGCTGGCCGTCCAGATTCTGGCCGAGCCAGTTGAACAGCGTCTCGCGCACGCGATCGGGCGTGGGGCGCAGGCCGTCGAGGTCGAGCACGGGCAAAGGCGTGCGCTTCCAGTCGCCGCCGATGATACGGATGGCGTGCGGCTTGCCGCCTTTGGACGAAGCGCCGTGGGCGCGTGAAGGTGCTGAACGGGGCATGCAGTTTCGATTACGTGATGAAGGCGCCCGCAACGTCGACACGTGCGGGCCGGAGCGCCAACGTTACCACAGCGACGCCCCGCGTCCAGCCTGGCCTTTCGGCCGATACGACGGGCGGCGGCGCGCCTGATAAAATGTGCGGCTTCCAGCGCCTTGCATCCCGCATCGCAACGCTGCCTGCCGCTCCCGCCGGTCTTATGCCGGCTGCGCGCATCGGCGCGCGCTCTCACCACGCCAGATCATGTTCAGCTTTTTCAAACGATTCAAGGGTTCGAAAGAGTCCGATAACGCGCCAGAAGAGTCGCAAACAGCGCCAGAAGGCTCGACGCTTGACGCCGCCGTGGAGGCGCCTGCGCCCGTCGCGCCGGCTGCCCCGCGCCCAGCCGATGCGCCGGTTCGCGTCGAGACGCCACCCGTGGCCGCTCCGTCCGCGATCGAGCCCGAACCCGAGCCGGAAGCATTCGCCTTCGAGGAAACCGTCGAAATCGTGCCGCCGCCGCTGCCGGACGCAGGCGCGAAACGCTCCTGGCTGACGCGTCTGAAGACCGGCTTGTCGAAGACGAGTTCGAACCTGACCGGCATTTTCGTCGGCACGAAGATCGACGAAGACCTGTACGAAGAACTCGAAACCGCGCTGCTGATGTCGGACGCGGGCGTCGACGCCACCGAATTCCTGCTCGAAGCGCTGCGCGAAAAAGTGCGCACCGAGCGCCTCGCCGATCCCCAGCAGGTCAAAGCGGCGCTGCGCACGCTGCTGGTCGACCTGCTCAAGCCGCTGGAAAAATCGCTCATGCTCGGCCGCGCGCAGCCGCTCGTGATGATGATCGCCGGCGTCAACGGCGCGGGCAAAACCACCAGCATCGGCAAGCTCGCCAAGCATCTGCAGAGTTTCGACCAGTCGGTGCTGCTGGCCGCGGGCGACACGTTCCGCGCCGCCGCGCGCGAGCAACTGGCCATCTGGGGTCAGCGCAACAACGTGACCGTGGTGTCGCAGGAAAGCGGCGACCCGGCGGCGGTGATCTTCGACGCGGTCGGCGCCGCGCGCGCGCGCAAGATCGACGTGATGATGGCGGACACGGCTGGCCGCCTGCCGACCCAGCTGCATCTGATGGAAGAACTGCGCAAGGTGAAGCGCGTGATCGGCAAGGCGCAAGACGGCGCGCCGCACGAACTGCTGCTGGTGATCGACGCCAACACCGGCCAGAACGCGCTCGCACAAGTGAAGGCTTTCGACGACGCGCTCGGCCTCACCGGCCTGATCGTCACCAAACTCGACGGCACGGCGAAGGGCGGCATTCTGGCCGCGATCGCGCGGCAGCGTCCGATTCCCGTGTATTTCATCGGTGTCGGTGAGAAGGTCGAGGACTTGCAGCCGTTCAGCGCGGAAGAGTTTTCCGACGCACTGCTGGGCGGCTGAACCCCAAACAGCGTCCGCGGCTAAAGCAGCAAAAAGGGCACTCCGAGGAGTGCCCTTTTTGCATCCCGCCTGCCGGATCAGGACAGGTCACTCAGCGTCCGGTTGCGCGCCGGGCGCCGCGCGGGCAAACGCGTCGAGTTGCATCGCGTGATCGTAGATGCGCTGGATGGTCGGAAACTTCGCCGTGTCGACCTTGAAGCGCTGCGCGTTGAACACCTGCGGAATCAGACAGGTATCGGCGACGGTCGGCGTATCGCCGAAGCACAGCTTGCCGGTGCGCGAATCGCCCGCCAGATGCGTTTCGAACGTCGCGAAACCCGCTTCCACCCAGTGACGGTACCAGGCGTCCTTGGCATCGTCGTCGAGACACAAGGTGTGCTTCAGATACTTCAGCACGCGCAGATTGTTCAGCGGATGGATCTCGCACGCCACCTGCAACGCCAGCGCACGCACATATGCGCGATCGGCCGGCGTCGCGGGCAGGAGCGGCGGCTCGGGATGCGTCTCTTCCAGATACTCGATGATCGCGAGCGACTGCGGCATCACGTCATTGCCGTCGATGAAGGTCGGCACGATCCCGTCCGCATTCACCTTGCGGTATTCGGGCTTCAACTGCTCGCCGCCGTCGCGCACAAGGTGCACCGGCACGTAGTCGTACGGCAGATTCTTCACGTTCAGCGCGATGCGCACGCGATAGGACGCCGAGCTACGGAAATAGCTGTAGAGCTTCATGTTGTCTGTCTCCCCCAACTGGCCGTCAGACGACGCGCACGCTGAGCTCGCCGAGCCCGTCCACGCCACCCTTCATCAGATCGCCCTGCACGACTGCGCCGACGCCTTCCGGCGTGCCGGTGAAAATCAGATCGCCGGGTTGCAGTTCGAACAGCGTCGACAGATAAGCGATCGTCTCGGCCACCGACCAGATCAGTTGCGACACGTCCGAGTTCTGCTTTTCGTCGCCGTTCACCGACAACCAGATCGCGCCCTTGTCGACATGGCCGACGGTCGTGACCGGGTGAATCGGACCGAGCGGCGCCGAGTGATCGAAGCCCTTCGCGGTATCCCAGGGACGGCCCAGCTTCTTCGCTTCGGCCTGCAGATCGCGGCGCGTCATGTCGAGACCGAGCGCGTAACCGTAGACGTGGTCGAGCGCGCTCTCGGCCGGAATGTTCTTGCCGCCCTTGCCGATCGCCGCGACCATTTCCATCTCGAAGTGGACGTTTTTCGACTGCGACGGATAGGGAAACTCGCCGGTGGCGCCGGGCGCGACGTACAACACGGCATCGGCCGGCTTGGCGAAGAAGAACGGCGGTTCGCGGTCGGGATCGTGTCCCATCTCGCGCGCATGCGCCTCGTAGTTGCGGCCCACACAGTAGATGCGACGCACCGCGAACTGCTCGCTGGACCCCACAACCGGCACCGCGACCACCGGTGCGGGTGCAAATACGTAACTCATCCCGTTCTCCGTTTCTTGATGTGTGCCGCCAGCGCGACAATAAAACATCGAGTGTAACGCGCGACAAAGCGCCGCGCGCGCCCGTTCGGCATGAACCGGTGCGGCCGGCATCGCGGGCGCGCTGTCTCGCGGGATCGCCATAGATGCGATACTCACACTCAATAGCGTCTCCTGAATACCGTGGCCGACCGCTCCGAGGCGGCACGTCAACACGTCCCACTGCGCCCGATGACCGACTCCGCCGACACCGTCAATCCCTTCCCCTGCGCCCGCTTCATCAAGGAAATCGGCCGCGGCCCGAACGGCGCCCGCGCGCTGACCGCCGACGATACACGCACGCTTTACACCGCCATGCTCGACGGCCGCGTGGCCGAGCTCGAACTCGGCGCGGTGCTGCTCGCGTACCGCGTGAAGGGCGAAACCGCCGACGAACTCGCCGCAATGCTGGCCGGCGCGCATGCGTCGTTCGAGCCGGTTCATCTGCCGCACGGCACGTTCCGGCCCGTCTCGATACCCAGCTACAACGGCGCGCGCAAGCAGCCGAATCTGGTGCCGCTGCTCGCCCTGCTGCTGGCGCGCGAAGGCGTGCCGGTGCTGGTGCATGGCGTCACCGAAGATCCGGGCCGCGTGACGAGCGCGGAGATCTTCACGCATCTGCAAATTCCGCACGCGCGATCGCACGCCGATATCGAAGACGGTCTCGCTGAGCACCGCCTTGCGTTTGCTCCGATCGGCGTGCTCGCGCCGAAGCTCGCGCGGCTGCTTGCGCTGCGCCGGCGCATGGGCGTGCGTAACTCGACGCACACGCTGGTGAAAATCCTGCAGCCGTTCGCGCCCGCGGGTTTGCGCCTCGTCAACTACACCCACCCGCCGTATCGCGACAGCCTCACGCAACTGTTCAACACGCATCCGGACGCGGCCGCCGGCGGCGCGCTGCTTGCGCGCGGCACAGAAGGCGAAGCGGTGGCCGATACGCGGCGCCAGGTGCAAGTCGACTGGTTGCACGACGGCGTCTGCGAAACGCGCGTGCCGCATGAACGCTCGTCGCCGGATGCGCCGGAAGTGGACTTGCCCGAGGCTAAAGACGCGCCGACGACAGCGGCCTGGATCAGCGCCGTATTGCGCGGCGAAGCGCCCGTGCCGAGCGCGATCGAACGGCAGGTCGAACTGATCGTGGACGTCGCGAGAATGCCGGCGTAACCGCCTCGGCGTAAGCGCTGCGGTGCGCTTGCCGTCGCCCGCTGCGACCTGCGCGGGTTGACACGCCGCGACGCGCCGTCATACATTAGACCCATGCGTTCCCTTCCGAACACCCTCCGAATTACCTCCGGCCGCCTAGCGCGGCCCCTATCGCTACGCCTAGCGTAAGTCAGGCGTAGCGCCGCGCGTTGGCAGCTCAGGTTGCTCGAAGCGCGGTCTCTCCAGCAGTTCCGTTGTTCCGTTTCACCCCCTAAGCGTAGTTCTTCACAACCTGTAGTCGTTTGCATTCGTCCGTTTATCGCGCGGACGAAGCGCGAGGATCAAATGCACGCCGCATGGGCTTTATCCACGTCCGTTTTCGCCGTCACGATGACGCTGTTCGTTCGCGCCCGTTCGTTGTTGCCGCTAGCCCCCGGCTGGCGGCCCGTGCACCCGTGGCAGTCCGCCAACCGCTCGACGCCACATCCTTTCGCATGCGACACAACGAACGAGGCTCACCATGTTGCAAAATCCCGCTGAAAAATATCGCCCCTTCCCCACCGTGCGGCTGACCGGCCGCAAATGGCCGAGCCGCACGATCGACCAGGCGCCGGTCTGGATGAGCACCGATCTGCGCGACGGCAATCAGGCGCTGATCGAGCCGATGAACGCGGCGCAAAAGCTCGAGTTCTTCGAGATGCTGGTCGCGATCGGCTTCAAGGAAATCGAAGTCGGCTATCCGTCGGCGTCGCAAACGGATTTCGATTTCGTCCGCAAGCTGATCGAAGAAAAGCGCATTCCCGACGACGTGACCATCGAGGTATTCATGCCGTCGCGCGCGGAACTGATCGCGCGCACGTTCGAGGCGCTGGAAGGCGCGCCGCGCGCCATCGTGCACTTGTACAACGCGATCTGCCCGTCGTTTCGCCGGATCGTGTTCAACCAGTCGAAGGCCGAAATCAAAGCGCTGGCCGTGGCAGGCACGCAGATCATCAAGGAGCATGCGCAGGCGCGACCCGGCACGCACTGGACCTTCCAGTACTCACCGGAAACTTTCAACGCGGCCGAACTGCCGTTTGCACGCGAGGTGTGCGACGCGGTGGCGCAGACGTGGCGGCCCACGCGCGATCACAAAATGATCATCAACCTGCCCGCGAGCGTGGAAGCGGCGACACCGAACGTATTCGCCGACCAGATCGAATGGATGCACCGCAATCTCGGCTATCGCGACAGCATCGTGCTGTCGGTGCATCCGCATAACGATCGCGGCACCGCGGTGGCCGCCGCGGAACTGGCGCTGCTGGCGGGCGCGGACCGCGTCGAAGGTTGTCTGTTCGGCAATGGCGAGCGCACCGGCAACGTCGATCTCGTGACGCTGGCGATGAATCTGGCTGCGCAAGGCGTCGATACCGGGCTCGATTTCTCGGATATCGAGGCGGTCCGGCGCGTCGTGGAGCGCTGCAATCAGTTGCCGGTGCATCCGCGGCATCCGTATGCGGGCGATGCGGTCATTCGAGCGAAAAGCGGGGAGCGACAAGGCGTCGCGGCGCATGAGCCGGAAGTGGCCGAAGCCGGTGCGGCCGATCGTCGCGAGTGGAGCGGTGTGGATGAGGAAAGCGTCGCTGCCTGAGAATCAGGGCGAGTGACGCAAAAACCGACGCACAAGCGCGCTACCCGCGTGCCCGCGTCAGCCGGAGCAACCCGCTCACAAGGCGCGGCCAGCCCGGAAACAGTGAGCTCAAAAGGCTCACTCGATTGCGCAACGCGTTGCCTGCCAGGCAATCAGGCGCCATCGCCCGTCTTCCTGCGTATGGATCGCCGTGTAGGCGATCGGAAACAGCAGCGCTCCGTTATTGGCTTCCATTTCGATCAGCGCCCGGCCGGTCACGACGCAGGTCTCGCGCCCGACCGGCAGCACCTCTTGCGACTGAATCTCGATCTGCCGATAGCGGCGGCGGCCCGCGGTAATCCCATCGATGAACTGCCGTTTCGTTTCCCGCTTGCCGTTCGTGTGAACGTAGCTCACGTTGTCCGCGAGCAGCGTGTCGAGCGATTGCCCGTCGCCGTCGACCATCGCGCGAAAACGCTCTCGCTCGAGTTCGCGAACCGCTTCGATTATCTTTGCCGCCATCGCTCAGCCCCTCGCACCGGTGAGCCGAACGTGGCCACGGTCGTCAGAAGTTATATTGCAGATATAGCTGGTGGAAATTTATACCAGGATTCGGCTCTTTGATACCGCCGTTGGAAATATGCTGGAAGCGATAGCCTGCCTGGTACTGCTGGTGGCTGCCGAACTGCATGCCCACGCCGGCCATGTCGGCGAACTGGAACGCAGTGCCCAATGTGAAGGTCGAAGAAATCCGGGGACTCGACAGCAGCCGGATGCCCGCGCCCAGTTCGGCGTACGGGCGGATCGAGCCCGACCCCTTGATGAAGCGGATGATCGGCGTCACGCCGATTTCGCCGATGTTGTCGTGCACATTGCCTTCGTTGGTGTGCCACCAGGCCACGTGCGCTTCGCCGATCAGCGAGAAATGCCAATCACCGATCTGCCACCAGGTCAGATCCGGGTCCCAGACGAAACCGAGGTCGAATTTCTTGACGTGGCGATCGCCGAGGCCGCCGGCCACCTGCACGCCAAACTGGTCCGCCGAAGCCCATCCTGAAGTTCCCACCAGCACGGCGCCAGCCGTGATATTTAGAGCCAGACCACGCAAAGCATTCTTCTTGTTGTTCATCTAACACCCGAGCTCCGCCGAACGTTGAACAATCCTTAACCGTTTTGCGTATTGTAAAGACAATCTCAATTTAGTGGATCGTATGAAGAAACCCGTCTTTCCGCAATTAGTCACCTCAAAACCAGCAAAAGTCGGTCATTTATAACAATGAAGGCGATCTGTTAGGTAAGTTCTACGCTCCGAGCAAAGAAGCCGAGGGAGGCGTACCATGGCTATTGAATCGTGAATTTCAATAGGAATTTACGGAACTTGGATGCCCCTACAGCCTCTAAGTATTAGCACTCGGCAATTCAGAGTGCTAACATCCAACGCTGGAGTCGTTACCTGAATAAGCTTTTGTCTGATTCCAAAGGAGTTTCCTACGTGAGCCATGCAATGACCCTTCCGAGTACTTTGAGCCCGTCGTCGGCTAAGGCCGCTTCGGCAGGTGCACTGGCGCTCTCGCATTCCTCGCTGCTGCCCGGTCAACTGGGCAATATCGACGCCTACATCCAGGCCGTAAATCGGATTCCGATGCTGACGCCGGCGGAAGAACGCCAGTTCGCCACCGAATTTCGCGAGCAGGACAACCTAGAGTCCGCGCGCCGTCTCGTCCTGTCGCACCTGCGGCTGGTCGTATCGATCGCGCGCAACTATCTGGGCTATGGACTGCCGCACGCCGACCTGATCCAGGAAGGCAATATCGGCCTGATGAAGGCCGTGAAGCGCTTCGACCCGGCGCAGAACGTGCGCCTCGTGTCGTACGCCATGCACTGGATCAAGGCTGAGATCCACGAATACATTCTGCGCAACTGGCGGATGGTGAAAGTCGCCACGACCAAGGCGCAGCGCAAGCTGTTCTTCAACCTGCGCAGCCACAAGCAAGGGCTGGGCGCGTTCACGCCGGACGAGATCGAAGGTCTCGCCAAAGAGCTGAATGTGAAGCGCGAAGAAGTGTCCGAAATGGAAACGCGCCTCTCGGGCGGCGATATCGCGCTGGAAGGGCAGGTCGAGGACGGCGAAGAGTCGTACGCGCCGATCGCCTATCTGGCCGACTCCCATAGCGAGCCGACCGCCGTGCTGGCTTCGCGTCAGCGCGACAAGCTGCAAAGCGACGGTATCGCGAGCGCGCTGGACGCACTGGACGCCCGCAGCCGCCGCATCATCGAGGCACGCTGGCTGAAAGTGGAAGACGACGGTTCGGGCGGTTCGACGCTGCACGAACTGGCCGACGAATTCGGTGTGTCCGCCGAACGTATTCGCCAGATCGAGGCAAGCGCAATGAAGAAGATGCGCGGTGCACTGACCGAATACGCGTAAAGCTTGAAGATTGTCTGCATGCCGGTTCGTCCGGCGCGCGGTATTCAGCCGCCAAGCCCAGCCCTCGCAAGACGGCGGGGCTTTTTTTCGCCCACGCCGCGGTGTTTTCGCGCACGCGCACACTGACGCAAGAACATCACCGAGCAACACGCGTTTCTTGACGTATCACAAACCAGATAGCAATACTGCTTGAACGGGGCAAGTCTCGCGACCCAATGCCGCAGCGCCGAACTGTTGCGCGCGAGGTTCTACTCCTAGAATCGGGATGCACTCGCCAAACCGCCCAAGCGGCCTGGCGCCAGCCGGATTCACCGGTGTGAAGTTGCCTTCTACCGATCATGACCACAGCCCTCAATCGCAGCACCACCCGCCGCCCGAGCCTGCGCAAACGGTTCCACGGCTGGGTGCGCGGTCCGACGCTGGCGCGGGATATCGCCATCGTCCTCGCTATCAAATTCGTACTGCTGATGGCGCTCAAGTACACGTTCTTCAATCATCCACAGGCGGAGCACATGTCGCTGCCGCCTGAGCAAGTCGCGCAGGCGCTGTTGTCCGTGCCTGCCTCGCATCCGTCCCAAGGTGATCAACATGCCCGTTAGCGAAGTCGTAGAACTGTCGCGCCTCCAGTTCGCCATCACCGCGCTTTACCACTTTCTGTTCGTCCCGCTCACGCTCGGCCTGTCCTGGTTGCTCGTCATCATGGAGTCGGTCTATGTGATGACCGGCAAGCAGATCTACAAGGACATGACCCAGTTCTGGGGCAAGCTGTTCGGCATCAACTTTGCGATGGGTGTCACCACCGGCCTCACGCTGGAATTTCAGTTCGGCACAAACTGGTCGTATTACTCGCACTATGTCGGCGATATTTTCGGCGTGCCGCTCGCGGTTGAAGGGTTGATGGCGTTCTTCCTCGAATCGACCTTCGTCGGCCTGTTCTTCTTCGGCTGGAACCGGCTCTCGAAGACCCAGCATGTGTTCGTCACGTTCCTCGTGGCGCTCGGCTCGAACCTGTCGGCGCTGTGGATTCTGGTGGCCAATGGCTGGATGAACAATCCGGTCGGCGCTACCTTCAACTATCAGACCATGCGCATGGAGCTCGACAGCATCTTCTCCGTGCTGTTCAATCCGGTCGCGCAAGTCAAGTTCGTGCATACCGTGTCGGCCGGTTATGTGACGGCGTCGATGTTCGTGCTTGGCGTGTCGTCGTGGTATCTGCTGAAGCGCCGCGACACTGAATTCGCATTGCGCTCGTTCGCGATTGCCGCCGGCTTCGGTTTGGCGTCTACGTTATGCGTGATCGTGCTCGGCGACGAATCCGGCTACCGCACCGGCGAAGTCCAACAGGTCAAACTGGCCGCGATCGAATCCGAATGGGAAACCGCGCCCGCGCCGGCTCCGTTCACGATCATCGGGATTCCGAATCAGAAGGAAGAGCGCACTGATTACGCTATCCGGATTCCCTACGCGCTAGGCCTCATCGCCACGCGTTCGCTCGATGAACCCGTGGTCGGCCTGAAGGATTTGATGGCGCGCAACGAAGAGCGCATCAAAAACGGCATGCTCGCCTACGCCGCGCTACAGAAACTGAAGCAAGGCGATATCACCGACGAAGCCAAAGCCGACTTCGACGCGCACAAGCAGGATCTCGGCTACGGCCTGATGCTCAAGCAGTTCACCGCGAACGTCACCGACGCCACGCCGGATCAGATCGCCCAGGCCGCGAAGAAAACGATCCCGCCTGTGGCACCCGTGTTCTTCTCGTTCCGCTTGATGGTGGGCCTCGGCATTCTGTTCCTCGCCACCTTCGTGCTGGCGTTCTGGTTCTGCGCGCAGCGCTCGTTGTTGCTGGAGAAGCGCCGCTGGTTCCTGCGCTGGGCCGTGTGGGCGATTCCGCTGCCCTGGCTCGCGGCCGAGTTCGGCTGGATTGTCGCTGAAGTGGGCCGTCAACCGTGGACCATCGCGGGCATTCTGCCGACCAACCTGTCGGCCTCGAGCCTGACACCGAATGACCTGTATCTGAGTATCGCGGGCTTCGTGGTGTTCTACACGGTGCTGTTCATCATCGAAATCATGCTGATGTTCAAGTACGCGCGGCTCGGTCCCTCGTCGCTGCATACGGGCCGCTATCACCACGAACAACAGCCGCTGAATCAGCCGCTGCCGACCAACACGGCCGCATGATTCGCCGCCACTGAGCCTCAAGGGAAAAGATCATCATGGATTACGCAACCCTCAAACTGATCTGGTGGGTGCTGATCGGCGTGCTGCTGATCGGCTTCGCGCTCACCGACGGCTTCGACATGGGCGCGGCGATTCTGCTGCCGTTCATCGGCAAGACCGACGCCGAGCGGCGCATCGTCGTGAACACGGTCGGCGCGACGTGGGAAGGCAATCAGGTCTGGCTCATCACGGCGGGCGGCGCGATGTTCGCCGCGTGGCCGCTGGTGTACGCGGCGTCGTTCTCCGGTTTCTATTTCGCGATGCTGCTGGTGTTGTTCTCGCTGTTCTTCCGGCCGGTCGGCTTCGACTACCGCAGCAAACGCGAAGACCCGCGCTGGCGCACGGCGTGGGACTGGGCGCTATTCGTCGGCGGCTTCGTGCCGGCGCTGGTGTTCGGCGTCGCGTTCGGCAACCTGCTGCAAGGCGTGCCGTTCTCGTTCGACACCGACCTGCGCGTCACCTATCACGGCGGCTTCTTCGCGCTGCTCAACCCATTCGCCGTGTTGTGCGGCCTCGTCAGCGTCTCGATGCTGACCGCGCACGGCGCCGCCTTCGTCAAGATGAAAGCGGACGACATCGTCGCCGAGCGCGCTTCGCTGGCGCTGCGGATCGCTGCGCTCTCTTGCTTGGTGCTGTTCCTGATCGCCGGCGCGCTGATCTCCACGATGATCGGCGGCTATCAGGTGATCGACGCCCCGCCGCTCGACACGGTCGCCAATCCGTTGATGAAGAACGTAATTGGGGCACCCGGCCTGTGGCTCACCAACTACGCGAACTATCCGTGGATGGTGAGCGCGCCGGTGGCCGGTCTCGTAGGCGGCGTGCTGGCCACGTTGCTCGCGCGCTCGCGCTTCGAAAAGAGCGCCTTCCTGTCGACTTCGCTGATGATCATCGGCGTGATTCTGACGGCGGGCTTCTCGATGTTCCCGTTCATCATGCCCTCCTCGCTCGACGGCCGCAGCAGTCTCACCGTGTGGGATTCGACCTCGAGCCGCATGACGCTGCAGATCATGCTGATCGCCGTGATCATTTTCCTACCGATCATCCTGATCTATACGAGCTGGGTGTATCGCGTGATGCGCGGCAAGGTGACCGCCGCCGCGCTCGAAGAAAATCACCATACGATGTATTGATCCGCAACACGCTTAACAGGAGTTTGCGATGTGGTATTTCAGTTGGATTCTCGGGATCGGCGTGGCGTTGGCGTTCGGCATCATCAATGTGATGTGGCTGGAATCGCATCGGTCGTCGGAAGCCGGCGCACAGAAGAGACGTTAAAACAGCATGTGCCGGCCACGGGCCGGTAAACGGAAAAGCGGCACCTTGAATGATTCAATGTGCCGCTTTTTTATTGCTGCATGACTACTGGAGGTGAAGCAGCGCGAGCCGCTCCTGCTTCAGCACTACGTCATGCCGGCAAAGGCGTTGCACCGCCGCTTTGCGTCGTGCGCGTTGCCAGCTTTTCAGCGTAGCGCTGCGCCGCATCGCCGACGACGATATGGAACGTGTCCGCAGAAATCCACGCCGTATCGAGCGTCGCCAGACGTTGACGATCAACCGCCGACGGATCCCGCACGACGATACGCAGACGCGTGGCCGCCACCGCATCAAGCGACACCACGTTGCCCGCGCCGCCGAACACGGCGAGCCAGCGCAGCGGATCGGGATCGAGCGGACCGCTACCTTGAGCACCCGAAGCTGCAACCCGCGTAGCCGCCACAGCCGGAGCCGCAGCAGCAGCCACCGGCTTCACCACCTCACCACCACCCTGCGCGATCACCGTGCGGATTTCGTCCGCGATGATGTCCGCTTCCGGTCCAATGATCACCTGCACGTTGGTCGACCCGCGCTTGAGCACACCACGCGCACCGATCGTCTTCAGTTCGTTTTCAGAGACCTTGTTCGAATCGACCACCGACAGACGCAGTCGTGTCGTGCAAGCATCAACCACCGACAGATTCGACGCACCACCGAGAGCAGCGATATAACGCTGCGCACGCGGCACAGCCGCACCGGCGACCGGCGAAACGAAACCACCAGCAGCAAACGAGTCGACTTGCTCATCGGCTGCAGCGGGTTCACGGCCCGGCGTCGCCATGTTGAATTTGCGGATAAAGAAGCGGAACAGCCCGTAGTACACCACCATGTAGACGAGACCGATCGGAATCGCCCACCAGCCACGAGTCGACAGGCCGTAGTTCAGCACGTAATCGATCGCGCCAGCGGAGAACGTGAAGCCGAGGTGAATGCCGAGCGCCGAACAGATGGCGAGCGAGAGGCCCGTCAACAGCGCGTGGATCACGTACAGCACCGGTGCGAGGAACATGAAGCTGAATTCGATCGGCTCGGTCACGCCCGTCAGGAACGACGTGAGCGCCATCGAGAACAGCAGGCCGCCGACCAGCGCGCGGCGCTCCTTCGGCGCTTCATGGAACATTGCCAGACAGGCAGCCGGCAGGCCGAACATCATGACCGGGAAGAAGCCCGTCATGAAAGTGCCCGCAGTCGGATCGCCCGCGAAGAAGCGATGCAGGTCGCCCGTCACGGCGGCGCCGCCCGGCGGCGTGAACGTGCCGAACACGAACCACGTCAGCGAATTGAGGATGTGATGCAAACCCGTGACGAGCAGCAAGCGGTTCAGCACGCCGAACACGAACGCGCCGAGCGCGCCCGCGGTGGTCAGCCAGTGGCCGGCCGTATCGATCACGGCTTGCACCGGTTGCCACACGTAGCCGAACGCTATGCCGAGCACGAGGCAGACCACCCCTGTGACAATCGGCACGAAGCGTTTCCCTCCGAAGAACGCGAGGTAATCGGGCAGCTTGATGTCTTTGTATCTGTTGTACAGCAAGCCCGCGACGATACCCGCCACGATCCCGGACAACACGCCCATGTTGAGCTTGTCGTTGATGTCCTTCATCACCGCGACTTCGACCAGATAGCCGATCGCGCCGGCCAGACCCGCCACGCCGTTATTGTCTTTCGCGAAGCCGACCGCCACGCCGATCGCGAACAAGAGCGGCAGGTTGTCGAAGATCGCGCCGCCGGCGTCGGCGATCATCTTGATGTTGAACACATCGGGTTGACCGAGGCGCAGCAGCAGGCCGGCAACCGGCAGCACCGCAATCGGCAGCATCAGCGCGCGTCCCAGCCGCTGAATCTTCAGAAACGGATTCCCATCCATTGACACCTCCAATCCTTGTCTCTTTGTTGAACGCCGTGATTAAACGGCGTCGTTGAGTTTTGTAGCTACGAGTAATGACTGAGCGAAGCTGGCTGCGGACCGTATGGGGTTCAGTCCAAAGGCCAGGTTTCGCGGCTTGCTGCTCTTACCGCCTGCGCCGATTCGAGCGCCAGGGCATCCTGGGCGCGTTGACGGCACAGCTGATAATCGAGGTTGCGCACCCGCGCTTTGATGCCCGGCACCGACACCGGATCCACCGAAAGCTCGGTCACGCCAAGGCCGACCAGCAGCGGCACGGCGAGCGGGTCGCCCGCCAGCGCGCCGCACACGCCGACCCATTTGCCGTGCTTGTTCGCGCCTTGCACGGTGGCCGCGATCAACCGCAGCACAGCCGGATGCAAGCCGTCCGCCTGGGCGGCGAGGTCGGCCTGGCAACGGTCCATGGCGAGCGTGTATTGCGTCAGATCGTTGGTGCCGATCGAGAGGAAATCCGCGTGTTGCGACAGTTGATCGGCAAGCAGCGCCGCCGACGGCACTTCGATCATCACGCCGACTTCGATCGGCTCCGTGCGGCCCGACTCGCGCGCGAATTCGTCGATACGCTTGCGGATACGGATCAATTCGCCGACGTCGGTCACCATCGGCAGCAGGATGCGCACGGCGCCGAGCGGCTGCACCGCCAACAGGCCGCGCAACTGATCGTCGAGCAGATCCGGGCGCACTTGCGCGAGACGGATGCCGCGCAAGCCGAGCGCGGGATTCGGTTCGGGCGGCAGCGTCAGATAGTCGACTTCCTTGTCCGCGCCGACATCCAGCGTGCGGATGATCGCGGTGCGGCCGCTCAATGCGTCGACGATTCCCTGGTAGCTCTGACGATGTTCGTCCGTGGTCGGCGCAGCGGCGCGGTGAATGAACAGCAGTTCGGTGCGCAACAGGCCGACGGAATCGGCGCCGTTTTCGACGGCGGTCTTCGCGTCGTCGAGCGTGGCGATGTTCGCCGCCACTTCGATCGCGCGGCCATCGGACGTGGCTGCTGCTTGCTGCGAGGTGCGGCGATTCGCTTCGCGCACATCGGCGAGGCGAGTGCGCTCCGAGCGCGCGCGCTCGACATCGAGTTGGGTCGGCGCGAATTCGAGGCGGCCGGTCGTGGCGTTCACTACCACTTGCGTGCCTTCGGGAATCGCATGCAACGCGTCGCCGACTGCCACCAGCGCGGGAATGCCGGCCTGACGCGCGAGAATCGCCGCGTGCGAGGTCGCGCCACCGCGCGCCATCACCAAGGCGGTGACACGTGAGCGATCCAGCGTGGACAGATCGGACGGCGTGAACTCTTCAGCCGCTAGCACGGCTTCTTCCGGCAACGTGCGCGCCGCGGCGTTCGTGTAACCCAGCGCGCGCAGCACGCGCTTCTCGATGTCGCGCAGATCGGCGGCGCGTTCCGCGAGCAACGCGTCTTCGATATTCGTCAGGATGGCGATCTGTGCGCGGATCGCTTCGCGCCACGCAAAACCGGCGCTCTTGCCGAGGCTGATCAGATCACGCGCGGCGTCGAGCAGCGTCGGATCTTCGAGCAGCACGCGATGCACCGCGAAAATGCCCGCTTCGCCAACCGCGCCGCGTTGCGAGGCGTCACGGACGGTCGTGCCGAGGTCCGCATCGACGGTGGCAATCGCCTTGTCGAGCAAGCGGCTCTCCGCAGCCGACGTGCCGTTCGCTTTTTCGGGCGGATCGATGTCCGCGTCGTCCCAGCGCACCAGCTTGCCGACCGCGACGCCCGGCGCCGCGCAGACGCCGGCGAGTGTATTCGGCGCGAGCGGTTCGCCCGCCGGACGCGCAACGGCTTGCGGCGCCGGCGAGCTTTGGCGCGCCGGTTTTTCTTCGACTTCGCCGTGCGCTTCGCGCGTCAATTCATGCGCGATCGCTTCGATCGCAGCTTTTGCTTGCGGACCGACGCCGAGCAACTCGATGGTCGCGCCTTCGCCTGCACCGAGGCCCAGCAAACCGACCACGCTTTCGATCGCCGCCTTGCGTCCTTCGTAACGCACTTCGACGCGTGCGTCGAAGCCGCGTGCCGCTTCACGTGCACGCGCCGCCGGGCGTGCATGTAGACCGCCTGCGTGAACCAGCGTGACCTGCTGACGCGCTTCCTCCGTCACGTTCGTTGCACTCGCCTGGCGCGAGGCCTCGGCCGCCGCGCCGCCGCGCGCACGCAGCACCAGCAGCGGCGTTTCACCCGCCTTCAGCAAGCCGCCTTGCACACGTTCGACGATCTCGAACGCATCCGAATTGGCGATCGCGATTACCGACACGAGGCTCGGCGCATTCAGCGCGACCTGATCCTGATCGAATTCGATCAGCACATCGCCAGCGCGCACGTGAGCGCCTTGAGCGACCATCGGCGCAAAGCCCTTGCCGTTCAGTTCGACCGTATCGATACCGATATGCAGCAGAATTTCGGCGCCTTCGGCCGTGGCCAGCGTCACGGCGTGACCGGTGCGCGCGAGATGGGTGACGGTACCGTCGCACGGCGCGACGAGTCGGCCCTCGAGCGGATCGATGCCGATGCCGTCGCCGAACATGCCGCCCGAAAACACAGGGTCGGGCACGTTCGCGAGCGGCACGACCGGACCGGTCATGGGCGCGAGTAAAACAATATGGCCTTCAGAATGGCTCATCAAGCGGGACTCCTCGACACGTCGCATCTGATTTCTCGTCAGTGAGTTTCGGTGACTTTGTTGAGATGGCGCGGCGCATCGGGATTGCGCCCGCGCGCGGCGGCAAGACCGGCGGCCATCACGTAAAAGGACAGGATTGCAGCGATCGGATCGAGCGCCGCATGGGCGGTGGGTGCAAGCGGCAACGTGGCTTCCGGCACGTCAGCCGGCGCCGCGAGCAGAACGCGGGCGCCGCGCGCCTTCATATCGCGCGCGAGTTGCAGCAAGCCGGCCTGCTCGGGCCCGCGCGGTGCGAAGACCAGCAGCGGGTAGTCGCGATCGATCAATTCCATCGGACCGTGACGCACTTCCGCGCTCGAAAACGCTTCGGCCTGAATGCCGGAGGTTTCCTTCAGTTTCAGCGCGGCTTCCTGCGCGATGGCAAGACCCAAACCGCGGCCGATCACGATCATGCGCTCGACGCCGCGCAATTCCTCCACGGCTGCCGACCAGTCGAGTTCACCGGCGGCACGCAGTGCTTCGGGCAGCGTCTTCAACGCAGCGAGCAATTCGGCGTCCTGCTGCCAATGCGCGACGAGCTGCGCGGAAATCGACAGCATCGCGATATAGCTCTTGGTGGCCGCGACGCTCAGTTCCGGACCGGCTTCGAGCGGCAGCTCGAATTCGCACGCGTCGGCCAAGGGTGAGCCCGACACGTTCACGGCGGCAACGGTCAGCGCGCCGGCTTGGCGCAGCGCTTCCATGGTGCCGACCAGGTCAGGGCTCTTACCCGATTGCGAGAACGCCAGCGCGAGTTGATCGCGCACCTGCAGCGGCGCCTGTTGCAGCGTGGCGACCGACATCGGCAGCGAGGCGACCGGCACGCCGAGGCGGCTCATCGTCAGGCTGGCGAAGTAGCTCGCCGCATGGTCGGAGCTGCCGCGCGCGACCGTCAGCGCGACATGGCGCGGCTGCTGGGCGAGCTTCGCTGCCAGCGCCTCGACGCGCGAGGTGTCCGTGAGTTGCGCGGCGACCGTTTCAGCGGACGCCAGCGCCTCTTTAAGCATATTCGACAATTGCTTCTCCTTCGACGTAAGTCGCGGTCAACGCCAATTCACGATCGAACACGACCACATCGGCCCATGCACCGCGCGCGATGCGGCCGCGGTCTTCAATGCCCAGGTAGTCGGCGGCGTAGCGCGACAAACGGTTCGATACATCGGCGATCGGCAAGCCGATCGACACAAGATTGCGCAGCGCCTGATCCATGGTCAGGGTGCTGCCGGCGAGCGTGCCGTCGGCGAGACGCACGCCGCCGAGACACTTCGTCACATGCTGGCTGCCGAGGCGGTATTCGCCGTCGGGCATGCCGGTGGCCGAGGTGCTGTCCGTGACCACATAGAGACGCGGAATCGCGCGCAAGGCCGCGCGGATCGCCCCAGGATGGACGTGCAGCAGATCGGGAATGATTTCGGCGAACTCGGCGTGCGCGAGCGCCGCGCCGACGAGGCCTGGATTGCGATGGTGCAGCGGCGACATGGCGTTGAACAGATGCGTGAAGCCGCAGGCGCCGTGCTTGAGCGCGGCGACGGCATCGTCGTAAGTGCCGAGCGAATGGCCCAGTTGCACGCGCACGCCGCGCGCCGCCATCTCGGAGATGATCTCCATATGGCCGGCAATTTCCGGCGCCAGCGTCACCACGCGAATCGGCGCGATGGACAGATACTTCAGCACTTCGTCCATCACCGCCGAGACCGCCGCATCCGGTTGCGCGCCGAGCTTGCCGGGGTTGATGTACGGCCCTTCCAGATGCACGCCGAGTACGCGCGCGCCGCCTGGCGTGCGAATCCGCGCGTTGTTGCCCAACTCAGCGACGACGCTCATCAGTTCGTCGCGCGGCGCGGTCATGGTGGTGGCAAGCAGGCTGGTCGTGCCGTAACGCGCATGCGTGCGCGTGATGGTTTCGATCGCGTTGCCGCCTTCCATCACGTCGGACCCGCCGCCGCCGTGCACGTGCAGATCGATGAAGCCGGGCAGGATGTACGGCGCGTCGTTCGTCGACGGATCGACGCGTTCGCCGGTGAGCGCCGTGATGCGGCCGTTTTCGTATTCGAGCGTGCCGTGAATCCACCCATCGGTGGTGAGTATGTTTCCGGTCAGCATGAGTCTCTCTGGTGAGGCGTGATACGGGGCGTGACTGAATGGCGCCTGACGGCGGCGCCGCACCTGAACTTGCGGGCTTCGCGCTCTGCTCGGTCGAGCAGTTCAGGTGCGCAATTCAGCGACAAAGTCGTAGTAATCGTCGCGGCAATAGGTGTCGGTCAGTTCGATTGCGCGCTGGTCGGCGCTATAGCCGATACGGGTAATGACCAGCAGCGCCGAGCGCGGTTCGATGTCCATCAACGAAGCGATCTCGCTCGAAGCGTTGACCGCGCGGAAGTGTTGCAAGGCACGCACGACGGCGGCGCCACGGCGTTCGAGATAGCTGTAAAGCGAGTCGCCGATGGCGTGCGGATCGGGCACGATCGCCGCCGGCAACGCCGAATGCTCGACCGCCATGACGATGCCGTCCGCGCGCCGCAGGCGCCGCAGACTCGTTACCGCCGCGCCGGGCGACAGCCCGAGGTGCACCAGCTCGTCGCGGTTGGCGGCGCGGATATCGCGCTCGAGCCACACCGAATCCGGCCGGAAACCGCGCTGCTGCATCTTCTTCGTGAAGCCGGTGAGCCGCGAAAGCGGGTCTTCGACGCGCGGCGTAATGAAGCTGCCTGCGCCGCGAGCACGCCGGATCAACCCTTGCTCGACCAACAACTCGATCGCCTTGCGCGCCGTGATGCGCGACACGCCGATCGCGTCCGAGAGCGTGCGCTCCGAGGGCAGCGCCTCACCGGCCGACCACACGCCGCAGTGGATCGCTGTCGCAAGATTGCGCGCGAGCTGCAAATAGAGCGGCGTGACGTTGCGGGCGTCAGGCATCAGTGCGGACCAGCGAGTTTCCATGGGGCTCCGGCGGCCTTCGCGAAAAGGTAGGCCTACGAAAAATGAGAGCCCATTATATAACCAACATAATACCAGTCAATCAACTGGTTCCATGCTGGTATGATTAAGCGCAAAGCCTTGCTGAATAAGGCTTAGAGGGGCATTCGCAGGCGCTGGAGAGGGTTTTTTGGAGCCCAGGATTTACCCGTATTGGGCTTCGGGAATGCATCTGACGGGCTTTAAGCAGGGTTTCAGTACGCTGACACTCAGCCGCGATCGATACCTTTTTAATACCAGTGCCGATCAAGCCTTTGCCGGCGTGGCTTTTGTAATGGGGTGCGTTCCAATATAGTGCTGAGTAGCAAGCTATAACAATCCCCTGGGAGCAGCATTTGACAGATTCCGAGGCGCTGAGGCGCGCTCAGGCCGTCCGCCATTTCAACCGCTTCTATACCCGACACATTGGCGCACTGCATGAGCATTTGGCAAAGAGCGCGTTCTCATTGACCGAGGTGCGCGTACTGCACGAGCTCTCCCGCGGACGTCCTCAAACGGCCTCGGTGCTCGGGCGTTCCCTCGGTCTCGACAGCGGTTATCTCAGCCGTCTGCTGACCAGCTTCGAACGACGCGATCTGATCACGCGCCGCCCGTCCGAGACGGACGCGCGCCAGTCGCTGATCGCGCTCACGGACAGCGGCCACGCCGCGTACGCACCGCTCGATAACGCGGCGATCGAAGAAGTGTCGATACTGCTTTCCGGCCTCACGGCCCTCTCTCAGGATCAGTTGATCACCGCGATGAAGACCATCGAGCGGCTGCTCGGTGACAAGCCGCGGCACGAACTCGTGGTGCTCCGCCAGCCGCGCCCAGGTGAATGCGGCTGGCTCGTGCATCGGCAGGCGCAATGGTTCGCCGCGCAATACGACTGGGATCCATCGTTCGAGGGATTGCTCGCGCGGGTCGTCGCCGATTACACACAACGCAACGATCCGGTGCGGGAGATGTGCTGGGTCGCCGATCAGGAAGGCATGGTGGTCGGCTCGGTCTGCATCGTCGGCGTGTCGACGACGGTGGCCGGCGTGCGGCTGCTGTGGGTCGAGCCGGACGTGCAGCGGCTGGGCATCGGCACGCAGTTGCTGAGCGAATGCGTGCGCTTTGCGAGGCGCGCGGGCTATACGAAGCTCACGCTGACAACGGCCGCCTCGCTCGAACAACCACGGCGCCTGTGCGAGCGCACCGGGTTCAGGCTCGCCGGCACGGCGGCTGAGCGCCGTTTCGCCAAGGACCTGATGATCGAGCGATGGGAATTAGGCTTGTAGCAAGCGTCGCCGCTTAGAACGACGGCACCACCGAACCCTTGAACTGCGTCTTGATGAACTGGCGCACGTCTTCCGACTGGTAAGCGGCAACCAGCTTCTTGACCCACGGCTTGTCCTTGTCCTGCGTGCGCACGGCGATCAGGTTCGCGTACGGGCTGTGCACGTCTTCGAGCGCGATCGCATCTTTGGTCGGCTGCAGGCCGGCGGCCAACGCGAAGTTCGTGTTGATCGCGGCGGCGTCGACGTCCGACAGCGAGCGCGGCAGTTGCGCGGCGTCGAGTTCGACCAGTTTGATTTTCTTCGGATTGTCGGCGACGTCGAGCGGCGTCGCGTTATTGCCGTTCGTGCCCGCGCCAGCCTTCAGCTTGAGCACGCCTTGCGCTTGCAGCAACAGCAGCGCGCGGTTTTCGTTCGACGGATCGTTCGGCACCGCGACCTTCGCACCTTGCGGCAGATCCTTCAGCGACTTCAGCTTCTTCGAGTAGATGCCGAGCGGCGAGATGTACGTGAGACCGGCATTGACGATCTTGTAGCCGCGCTGCTTGATCTGGCTATCGAGGTACGGCTGATGCTGGAAGCTGTTTGCGTCGAGGTCGCCGGCGTCGAGCGCGGCGTTCGGCTGCACGTAGTCGTTGAATTCGACGACCTTCACGTTCAGGCCTTCGCGCTTCGCCACTTTGGTGACGACTTCCCAGATCTGCGCGTCCGGGCCGCCGATGGTGCCGACCTTGATGACTTTGTCGTCGGCGTGCGCGCCGAAGCTGGTGAAGATCGCCGTGCTGGCGACGACTGCCGAGAGGGCTTTGAGGATGTTTCTGCGCTGCATGTGATTCTCGCTTGTTTCTAATCGATGGCTGGATCGGTGACTTGATCGACCGCTCATCGACTTCTGATCGGTGTCAGATTCGGGTGGAAGCCGACGGCGGACATTGCTTTTGACAATGCGCAGCCGACTGGACCTGAAATGGTCTCATAGTCCCGGCGAGATGGGAAATATCACGATCGCATATGGTTATGCGCGTTGAACGGCGCGGGACCGCGTGCTCATGAGAGGCACGCGGGCGCTGCAGCGGAGAATCAGAAGGTGGTCCAGTCGTCGCCGGGCGGGGTGGCTTTCACTGCCACGGTTGATGCGCGTGGCGCGGTCGAGGCGGCAGGCTTGGCGCTCGTCACATGCGCGGGCGATGCCGAGGTCGGCGCGGCGGACGCTCTGGCGGGAGCCGACAGCTTCGGCTCCGCGCGCGACGATGCCGACGCAGAGTGCAGTGCCGTGCCGATTTCGCGCATTGCCGCTGCCGTTGCGGCTGCTTGCGGCGCCGCAGCCGTCGCCGTAGCCGTCACTCTCCGCGCCGCGACCGCAGCCGAATTCTGCACGGCAACGTCCCCACTATTCACGCGAAACGCGCTCACTGTGTCACGCAGACGCCCCGCCTGATCCTGCAACGAAGCCGCTGCGGCGGCCGCCTGCTCGACCAGCGCCGCGTTCTGCTGCGTCACCTCATCCATTTGCGTGACGGCGCGCCCGACTTGCGAAATGCCGCTGCTCTGCTCTTCGGATGCCGCCGCGATCTCGCCCATGATGTCGGTGACACGCTGCACGGCTTGCAGAATTTCGCCCATCGTCGTCCCGGCTTGCTGCACCAAGGTCGAGCCGTTATGCACGCGTTCGACCGACGCGCTGATCAACTGCTTGATCTCCTTCGCCGCCGTTCCCGAGCGCTGCGCGAGGCTGCGCACCTCGCCCGCGACGACCGCGAAACCGCGGCCCTGCTCACCGGCGCGCGCCGCTTCCACGGCCGCGTTCAACGCAAGAATGTTGGTCTGAAAAGCAATGCCTTCGATCACGCCGATGATGTCCGCGATCTGCCGCGAGCTGTCGTTGATCTCGCCCATCGTGCCGATCACGCGGCTCACCACGTCGTTGCCGCGCGTCGCGATTTCGGACGCGTTATGTGCGAGTCCGCTCGCCTGCCGCGCGTTGTCGGCGTTCTGCTTGACCGTCGCGGTGAGTTCTTCCATGCTCGCCGCTGTCTCCTGCAACGAAGCCGCCTGCTGCTCGGTGCGCTGCGACAGATCGCCATTGCCGGCGGCGATCTGCTGCGTCGCCGACGCAATGGATTCGGCCGAGCGACGAATCTCGCCGATGGTCCGCTGCAAACGGTTCTGCATTTCATGCATGGCCGCCATCATGCTGGTCTTGTCCTGCGGACGAACCTCGACCACCTGCGTCAGATCGCCTTGCGCGATACTTGCCGCAAGCCGCGCCGCCTGGTCAGGTTCGCCGCCGAGGCTCGCACGCACGTTGCGGATGATCAGCACCATCGCCAGCGAGATGATCGCGCCGATCACCAGCACCACAGCCAGGTGGCCGAGCAGCGTCTCGTAGTACACCGTGTCGATGTCCTTGATGAACACGCCGCTCGTGATGTTCCAGTCCCACGGCGCGAAACGCACCACGTAGCTGATCTTCGGCACGGCCGTTTCGCTGTGCGGCAGGCGTCCGCGATACTCCGCGAAACCACGGCCGCTTGCCTTGGCCGCGTCGACGATCGCCACGTAGAGGAGCTTGCCGTCCGGGTCCTTGAAGTCGCCGACCGGCTTGCCGGTCATTTGCGGCAACGTGGGATGCATCAGCACGACGGGCTTCGAATCCATCACGAACAGGTAGCCGGATTCCCCATAGCGCATGGTCGAGAGACGGGCGAGCGCTTCGCGCTGCGCATCGGCCTCGCTCAGCTTGCCGCTTTGCGAGAGCGCGTAATAACCGCTCACGATGCCCTGCGCGGCATCGACCAGATTCACCATGCCCGCCTTGCGCTCGGCCAGCATCGTGCTGCGCGTTTCGACCGCGCTCCACAGCCCGACGCCCAGCAGCCCCAGCCAGACGAGCGCGAGCGACAGCCATAGTTTGCGATTCAAACTCATCCTGCTCATTGTTGTGGTCTCTCTCGTGTGATTCGTGTTCCGTTCGCAGTCGCAGGCACGCGACTGCGTATCGCGCGCAAACGATTGCTATAGATATAACGGCAAGACAAACGGGCAACTTGAGAGACGCTGCAAGGAAACCAGCCGCCTGGCGAGGGCGGCGTGCGTGCAGGCAGATCACACGCGCTGAATCGTTCTCTGACCGATAATCCGAGGCTGCGGCCGCACCTTTTAGCGGCACATTCCATTGCCAGAGAGAACGCCCATGTACGTCATCGACCTTACCTACACCGCACCGCTCGAACGCGTCGACGACGCGCTGGAAGCCCATCGCGCGTTTCTGACGCAGCAGTTCGAAGCAGGCGTGTTCGTCGCCGCCGGGCCGAAAGTGCCGCGCGACGGCGGCATCATTCTGGCGGTGCGCATCGAGCGCGACAGGCTGGACGAGATTCTCGCCAGCGACCCGTTCGCGCAGCAGAACCTTGCGCGTTACGAGGTGACGGAGTTCAAGGCGACGCGGCTAGCGCCCGGATTGAATTTGCCGATGCCAGCTTGAGTCTTGAAGCGCAGAGGAATCTGAAAAACGGACGCGTGATATGACACGCGTCCTTACGGCTGCAGGCGTCAGTCGAGCAGCAGCTTGATGTCGTGCACCCACGGCGTTGCGCCCTGGCCGTCGCGCGCGAACAGACGCAGCTTGCCGTCCGTATCGAACACATAGCTCGCTGCTGTGTGATCCATCGTGTAGCTGTCAGGCGTCTTGCTCGGCACCTTCGCGTAGTAGACGCGGAAGTCCTTCGTGATCTTGGTGAGCTGCGCCTGATCGGCCGGACGCAAGCCGACGAACGTCGGGTTGAACGCCGGCACGTATTGCGCGAGCAACGCCGGCGTATCACGATCCGGATCGACGGTGACGAACAGCACCTGCACGCGCTTCGCGTCTTCCGGGCCGAGTTGCTGCAACGCCTGCGAGAGCTCGGCCATCGTGGTCGGGCAAACGTCCGGGCAATGCGTGTAGCCGAAGAACAGCACCACGACCTTGCCCTTGTAGTCCGCCATGCTGCGGAGGTGGCCGGCCGTGTCGGGCAGCGAGAAGTTGCTGCCGAACTGGGTATTGCCCGTGATGTCGAGATTCTGGAACGCCGGCGGCTGCTTGCCGCAGCCTGCGACCAGCGAGGCGCCACCGAGCGCGCAAGCGATCACGGCAGCACGCGCCATGCGCGCGAAGCGGTTATTGAGCATGGTATTACGCGCCGATCAGGACGCGCGCATAGTGGTCGATCAGCAGCGCAGCGAATAGCAGCGAGAGATAGACGATCGAATAACGAAAGGTCTTGCGCGCCAGATCGTCCGAGTACTCGCGATAGATCTTCCACGCATAGGCAAGGAACACGGCGCCCAGCAGCACGGCCGACGCGAGGTACACCGCGCCGCTCATGCCGGAGATGAAGGGCATCATGGTGACCGCGAACAGGATCACCGTGTACAGCAGAATATGCAGGCGCGTGTACTTCTCGCCGTGCGTGTTCGGCAGCATCGGCAGGCCGGCGTTTTCGTAGTCTTTGCGGCGATACAGCGCGAGCGCCCAGAAATGCGGCGGCGTCCACACAAAGATGATCAGCACCAGGATCCAGGCGTCGCCGGGCACGTGGCCGGTGACCGCGGCCCAGCCGAGCGCCGGGGGCATGGCGCCCGAGGCGCCGCCGATCACGATGTTCTGCGGCGTGGCAGGCTTGAGCAGCAGCGTATAGATAACGGCGTAGCCGACGAACGTGGCCAGCGTGAGCCACATGGTGAGCGGATTGGCGAACGTGTAGAGCGTCCACATGCCGAGGCCGCCGAGCACGGCCGAGAACAGCAGAATCTGCGTGGTGGTGATTTCGCCGCGCGCGGACGGGCGCCACGAGGTGCGGCGCATCTTGGCGTCGATTTTCTGCTCGACGAGGCAATTGATGGCGAACGCCGCGCCGGCCAGCAACCAGATGCCGACGGTGCCGCCGATCAGGGGAGTCCACGGCACCATGCCAGGCGTCGACAGAAACATGCCGATGACGGCGCAGAACACGGCGAGTTGCGTGACGCGCGGCTTCGTCAGGGCGATGTACTGGGAGACCCGGCTACCGGGCGTTTGGGAGAGTGTTGTGCTGTCCATGTGGAGTCACGCTGGCGCGGCATCGCGCGCAGGGAGCACGGCGCGGCCGGGACGGCTATAAGCGATCCGAAAGTTTAACATAACGAGCAGAAGCAGCAGGATCGCGGCCCCGCCGTTATGCGCGACCGCAATGGGCAACGGCCATTGCAGAACGATGTTCGACAGCCCGGTGATGAACTGGATCAGCACGACCAGCAGCACGCCGTTTGCGGGCCGCCGCAGCGACTCGAAGCGGCGCAGTTTGAGCGCGAACCACGCCAGATAGGCGACCACGACGATGGCGAATGTGCGGTGCGTCCAGTGGATCGCCACCAGCGCATCCTGCGTGATCATGTCGCCGTCGCCGGTCATGCCGAGCGCGCGCCACAGGTGGAAGCCGTGCGCGAAATCCATCGGCGGGACCCATTGGCCGTTGCAGGTCGGGAAATCCGTGCACGCGAGCACCGCGTAGTTCGTGCTGACCCAGCCGCCCAGCGCGATCTGCGCGATCAGCAGCACGAGACCCGCGATCGCCGCCGCACGCCAGCGCGCGGCCTCGGGCTCGTAAGCGGGCAACGGCGTTTGCCGCGCGGCCAGCCAGCCGAGGGTGCCCAATAGCGCGAGCCCGAGCAGCAAGTGTGTCGTCACGATGATCGGTTGCAGCTTCATCGTCACGGTCCAGGCGCCGAACGCGCCTTGCACCAGAATCAGCAGCAACAGCGAGGTCGGCCACCACGGCGATACATGCAGCGGGCGTCGCTTGATACGCGCCGTCCACGCGATGAGGGTCTGCGCGATGATCAGCACGCCGATCGCCATCGCGAAGTAACGGTGGATCATTTCGATCCAGGCCTTCGTCATGCTGACCGGTCCGGTGGGCATCGCCTGATGTGCGGCCGCGATCGCCGCATGCGCGATGAACGGCGATGATGTGCCGTAACAGCCCGGCCAGTCCGGACAGCCGAGCCCGGAATCGGTGAGCCGCGTAAAGCCGCCGAACATCACCAGATCGAGCGTGAGGAAGGTGGTGAGCCAGACCAGCTTGCGGAATTTGTTGTCGTCGGCCTTGACCCACACGTAGGACAGCGGCAACAACGCGATACACAAGCCGATCAGAGCCAGTTGCAGTACGAACATCTCTCTTACCTATATTGCGGCGTCAGCCGATGCGCGACCATTTGAGCAGCTTGGTCAGGTCGCCTTTGATCTTGCCGGGGTTCGGATCTTTCGGGAAACGCATCATCAGATTGCCGTTCGGATCGACCAGGTAAATGTGGTCAGTGACTTTGGTGCCGCTATCCGTTGGCAGCCACGCGGACACCTGCGCCGGATCGGCGATCATCATGTCGGTGTCGGGGTAGGCCTTTTGTATCACGTCCGCGACGTTGCCTGCATCGGTGCGCAGCCATACTTCCACGACGCGCTCGCGTTCCGGGCCCTGAGCTGCGCGGATTTGTCGCATGAAGTAGAGCTTGGTGACGCACGCTTTGTCGCACGCGCTGTTGTCGACGGAAATCATCAGCCAGTGGCCGCGCAGCGTGGCGAACTTGACGGGCTTGCCATCCTCGCCGGTGACCGTGAGCGAATCGGGAATCGGGCGTTGCGGTTCGACCAGCGTGCCGTAGCTCGTGGTGCCGCCGGTCGGCCGGATCACGTAGTACGTGAAATACGACACGGCGATCGGTGCGGCGCAGATGATCGCCACCAGTAGCAGCATCCAGCGGCCGCGTTGCCACGAGCCTCTGCCGTCGGGTTGGCCGGGCGTGGCTTGAGACGTTGAGGGTTTGCCGGCTTGCGGCGAACGGGGAGATTGCGTCGACACTACTGGACCTCTATCAATGATTTGCGCGGCTTGTGACTCGAACCCTGGCCACAGACCGCATGTGCTGCGTTACACGCCCGGCGCGTGCTCTTTCTTCGCGGCGCGGCGCGCGGCATACAGGCCGAAGACCAGCGCCGCGGCCGCCATGCCCCACCACTGGAACATGTAGCCATAGTTGCGTTCGACGCCGCTAGTCGGCGCGGGCCAATCGCGCACCAGCTTGTCGCCGTCGTCGCTCAATTGCTGAATCACGAACGATTGCAGCGGCAAGCCGGTTTCCGCGGCGTACGCGGCGACATCCAGATTCTGACGGATCAGTTGATGCTCGGCCGAACCGCCCTGCCCCAACTCGTAAGCGCGCGACGCGTCGGCCCGCGCAATGCCTTCGATTTCGATGTCGCCTTGCGGCGTGGTGTACGGCGCGATGGTCTCGCGGTTGTTCATATTGCGTGGCAACCAGCCGCGATTGACCAGCACGTAACCACCGTCGGCCAGTTTAAAAGGCATCACGACGTAAAAGCCCGGCTGATCGTTATATGGACGATTATCGAGGTAGACGACCTTGTTCGCGACGAAACTGCCACGCGCTTTCACGCGATGAAACTCGATGTCCTTCAACTGAACCGGCGCGGCGCTCACCGGTTGCGCGGGCGCATTCTCGAACTGCGTGATGTGCGCTTCGAGCGCTTCCTTCTGATGCGCGCGGTCGCGCTGCCAGAAACCCAGCCGCACCGTCACCACGATCACCAGCAGAATCAACAGCGCGGGAACGAGGCGGAACTTCATCGCGCACGCTCCAACGTCGCCCGCGACGTCACGGGGAACGCACGGCAAACGCAGGCTCGCGGTGCGATAATAAACGTCTTGCCTCTGCGCTTCCTGGTTTCAGCCGGTTCCATGCACATTCTCGTTCCCATCGCCTTCGTCCTGATCATCGCCAGCATGGTGTCGGCGCTGTACTTCATGATGCATGACAAGGGAAAAACCAAGCGGATGGTCTGGTCGCTCGCCACGCGGGTGGGCCTGTCGATCTCGCTGTTCCTGTTCATCCTGTTCGCTCACTGGATGGGTTGGATTCAGTCGACCGGTATTCCTTACGGGCGCTGAGCCCGGCGGAAAAATCTCCACGCCGCCAAACAAAACGCCGCCCTGACAGGGTCGAGGGCGGCGCTGCATAGGTCTTTGCATACTGCTCGCGCGCCGCGCCCCGAAAGGCGTGGCGCACATGGCCTGCACACATTCCGGCTTGCCGGTCGGCGCAGGCGGGACTGCGTTACAGCCAGTACACGACGACGTACAGCCCGAGCCACACGACGTCCACAAAGTGCCAATACCAGGCCGCGCCTTCGAACGCGAAGTGATGCTCCGCCGTGAAGTGACCGCGAATCATACGCGCCAGCACGACCGCCAGCATCGTGCCGCCGAGGAACACGTGGAAGCCGTGGAAGCCGGTCAGCAGGAAGAACGTCGAACCATACACGCCCGACGACAGCGTCAGATTCAGTTCGTTGTACGCGTGGAAATATTCAAAGCCTTGCAGGAACAGGAAGCAGACGCCGAGCACGAGCGTTGCAGCCAGCCAGATGATCGCTTTCTTGCGATGATCTTCACGCAACGCATGGTGCGAGACCGTCAGCGTCGCGCCCGAGGAAAGCAGCAGCGCCGTGTTGATGGTCGGCACCGGCCACGGCTGCATCGACTTGAAGGTCGAAACCAGCGCTGCCGGACCGTTGTTCGGCCACACCGCCGAGAAATCCGGCCAGATCAGCTTGTAATCAAGGCTGCCCAATTGATGCAGCGCGATCTCACGCGCATAGAACAGCGCGCCGAAGAACGCACCGAAGAACATCACTTCGGAGAAGATGAACCAGCTCATGCTCCAGCGGTACGACTTGTCGACGTTCTTGCCGTACATGCCGCCTTCCGACTCGGCGATCGCGTCGCCGAACCAGTGCCACAGCGTGAAGAGCAGCCACAACAAACCGGCGACGACGCCGATCGGCGCCCAGTCATGTTCGTTGATCCAGGCCGCAAGCGATCCGAGCATGACCAGCAACCCAACGGCGGCGCTAATCGGATGCCGCGACGGATGCGGTACGAAATAGTACGGGCTCTCGTTTTGACCGCTCATTCTTGATTCTCCACTTCAGTCCAGTTGTTCCGGAATCTCCGGCTGTATCTTCGGCGGCGCGTCGATACCGCACCGCTTCGCTCTAATTCGTGGGCGCTGTTCGCCCGATTCTACGTGTGCGTCTGGCACTTCACCCTACTACGGCCCGTACGATCAGAATCAGCACCACGATAAAAATTGCCGCGCAGATCAACGCTGCCGCGATCACGTGCAGCGGGTTCAACTGCGTGGCGTCCGCCTCCAGATCGCGACGCTTGCGCACCCCGAAAAACGACCAGAGCACCGCACGCATCGACTGACCAAAACTGCTCTTGCGCGGGCTGCCGCCGTTATCGCTCATCTCTTTTCTTCTTCCTTCGCCTGCGGCGCGAGCCGTCAGGCGGGATTGGCGGCGGTGGCCGCCGCGCGTGTATCCGTATTGGCCGTGGGTGCTGCGCTTCCGGCCGTCGCCGCTGCCGGCGTACTCAACTCAAAGAACGTGTACGACAACGTGATCGTTTTCACGTCTTTCGGCAACTTCGGATCGACCACGAACACCACCGGCAGGCGCTTCGTCTGATTCGCCGTCAACGTCTGCTGCGTAAAGCAAAAACACTCGATCTTCTTGAAGTACTCGGTGGCCTGCTTCGGCGCGTAGCTTGGAATGGCTTGCGCCTGAATCGTGCGCGCCTGTTCGTTGCTCACCTCGTACATCACCGTCGTCACTTCGCCCGGATGCACGTCGAGACTGCGCTGCTCCGGCTTGAAACCCAGCGGGCCGCGCGCGTTCGCATCGAATTCGATCGAAATCGTGCGGCTCATGTCGACCTGCGTATTCTTCGCCTCGCGCACCGTGGCGTCACGCTGTACGAGGTTGTTGATGCCGGTGATCTGGCAGATTGCGCGGTACATCGGCACCAGCGCGAAACCGAAACCGAACATCATCAACGCGACGATGAACAGCTTGATCAGCATCGAACGGTTAAAAGAGCGGTCGGCCTGAGCCGGCGGTTGCGTCGACATCTCAATCCTCAACAAACCTGCACACAGACTTGGATCAGTCCGTCAGGAAAACCACTTCTGATGGATGATGACGCTCGCGAAAAAGACCGCGGCGATTACGAACATCACAAAACCGATACGCCGGTTGCCTGCACGAATCTGTTCCGGCGTACGTCTTTCCAGTGAATTGCGCGTCATGCTCGACTTTCTGAATACCTGCTTTCGTGACTACCGGTCGACAGCCACCGCTTAGGCGGCTGTCAGGTTCTGGTGGCGATATTACTTGCGGCACCAGAACCCGCTACCTCACCAACTACCGGTTACTCGACGGTCGGCGGGTTTTCGAACGTGTGGAACGGAGCCGGGCTCGGCACGGTCCATTCGAGGCCCGTTGCGCCGTCCCACGGCTTGTCGCCAGCCTTTTCTAGTTCGCCGCCACCACGGTAGGCCGGCAGTGCAACCGCGAACAGGAAGTAGACCTGCGCCAGACCGAAGCCGAACGCGCCGATCGAGATGACCTGGTTCCAGTCCGTGAACTGTGCCGGGTAGTCAGCATAACGACGCGGCATACCTGCGAGGCCAACGAAGTGCATCGGCAGGAACGCGAGGTTGAAGAAGAACAGCGATGCCCAGAAGTGGATCTTGCCGCGCGTTTCGTTGTACATCCAGCCGGTCCACTTCGGCGCCCAGTAGTACCAGCCGGAGAACAGCGCGAAGAGCGAGCCCGCCACCAGCACGTAGTGGAAGTGCGCGACGACGAAATAAGTACCGTGATACTGGATGTCGAGCGGGGCCATTGCCAGCATGAGACCCGACAGACCACCGAACGTGAACACGATCAGGAAGCCGACCGCGAACAGCATAGGCGTCTCGAAGCTCAGCGAACCGCGCCACATCGTCGCGACCCAGTTGAACACCTTCACGCCCGTCGGTACGGCGATCAACATGGTCGCGTACATGAAGAACAGCTGGCCCGTCACCGGCATGCCGGTTGCGAACATGTGGTGCGCCCACACCATGAACGACAGAATCGCGATCGACGAGGTTGCGTACACCATCGAGCTATAGCCAAACAGCGGCTTGCGCGAGAACGCCGGAATCACCTGCGAGACGATCCCGAACGCCGGCAAGATCATGATGTACACCTCGGGGTGCCCGAAGAACCAGAAGATGTGCTGGTACATGACCGGGTCGCCGCCGCCTGCCGCGTTGAAGAACGACGTGCCGAAGTGGCGGTCGAACAGCACCATGGTGATCGCGCCTGCCAGAACCGGCATCACGGCGATCAGCAGGTAGGCGGTGATCAGCCACGTCCACACGAACATCGGCATCTTCATCAGCGTGAGGCCGGGTGCGCGCATGTTCAGGATCGTCACGACGATGTTGATCCCGCCCATGATCGACGAAGCACCCATCAAGTGGACCGCGAAAATCGCGAAGTCCATGCCCGGGCCCATCTGCGTGGAAAGCGGCGCGTAGAGCGTCCAGCCCGCGGCGGTCGCGCCGCCCGGCGAGAAGAACGAGCCGACCAGCAGGACAGCCGCCACCGGCAGAAGCCAGAAGCTGAAGTTGTTCATGCGGGCAAAAGCCATGTCCGATGCGCCGATCTGCAGCGGCACCATCCAGTTCGCGAAGCCGACGAAAGCCGGCATGATCGCGCCGAACACCATGATCAGGCCGTGCATGGTGGTCAACTGGTTGAAGAACTCGGGACGCATGATCTGCAGGCCCGGTTCGAACAGTTCTGCACGGATCATCAGCGCCATCACGCCCCCGGAGAGGAACATGGTGAACGAGAAGATCAGGTACAGCGTACCGATGTCCTTGTGATTGGTTGCGAACAGCCAACGACGCCAGCCATGCGGCGTTTCGTGGGCATGGTCGCCGTGCACGTGTTCGTGGCCTGCGACTACATCGTGTCCGATGCTAGACATGACAATCTCCTAAAGCGAATACTGCGGTGCTGACCATGAACACGTCAGGCAGCCGGGCTGATCTGAACACGCCGGGCTTCTTTCGCGTCGCTGCCGCCCGTGATCGTTTCCGGCTTCTTCAAAATAATATGGTCTTCGGCAATGCCGGCTGCTTTCAACGCGTCGCGCACGGCTTCGGCGCGGCTCTTCGCGAGCTTCGCGTTGAGGTCGGCGGAGCCGGTGGCGTCGGTGAAGCCCGACAGCGTGAATTTCGCGTCCGGATGCGCCTTCGCGTAGGCCGCGGCTGCGTCGACTGCGGCTTTCGCGTCGGCCGGCAACGTGCTCTTGCCGGTTTCGAAGTAGATGCTCGCCGGCAATGCTGCTTGCGTTGCCGCGCTGTCCGAAGCTGCCGGTGCCGCCGCTGCCGCGCCCGAGGCGCCGGATGCTGCCGCCGCCCCCGAAGCCGCTTCTGCGCCGCTCGCCGCTGCGCCTGCATCGGCCAGATGGTTGCCGCCTTCCGGCAGCTTGCCGTTACGGGCGTCCGCAACCTGCTTCGGCTGGAGAATGTCGCCGGTGTGGTTGCCCCACGCGTTACGTTCGTACGTGACCACCGAAGCGATTTCGACGTCGTTCAGCGTAGGCGCCCACGACGGCATCGCGTTCTTGCCCTTCAGCACCAGGCTGACGTGCTCGGCGATCGCGCCGTTGGCGATCTTGCTGCCGTCGAGCGCCGGGAATGCGCCCGCGCCCTTGCCGGTCGGCTGGTGGCAGACCGCGCAATTCGCCGCGTAGACCTTGCCGCCGCGCTCCATCAGCTCGGCCATGGTGTAGGTCTTGTTCGGATCGTCCTGGCCGGCGGCCATTTTCTTCTTCTGCGTGTCGACCCACTTCGCGTAGTCGTCGGCGGACAGCACTTCGACCACCACCGGCATGAAC
Organism: Paraburkholderia sp. RL17-347-BIC-D; assembly: GCF_046027915.1. NCBI lineage: Bacteria > Pseudomonadati > Pseudomonadota > Betaproteobacteria > Burkholderiales > Burkholderiaceae > Paraburkholderia > Paraburkholderia sp. RL17-347-BIC-D. The sequence continues at coordinate 175,750 of NZ_JARESS010000004.1, read as the reverse complement.
GCGTGTTCCTTGCCGCACAGTTCGGTACAGAAGCCGCGGAATGTGCCGACCTTCTCAGCCTTGAACCACGTGTCGCGCACGAAGCCCGGAATCGCGTCCTGCTTCACGCCGAAAGCCGGCACGTACCAAGAGTGGACCACGTCGTTCGCGGTGGTGATGATGCGGATTTTCTTGTCGACCGGGACGACCAGCGGATTGTCGACTTCCTGCAGATACGTGGTGGAAATCGGCTCACGGCCATCGGTTTCCGCACGCGGCGTGGCCAGCGTGGACAGGAAGTTGATGCCTTCGCCCGGGCCCTTCACGTAGTCGTAGCCCCATTTCCACTGATAGCCGGTGACCTTGATGGTGACGTCGGCGTTCGTGGTGTCTTTCATCGCGACCACCGTCTTGGTGGCGGGCAGCGCCATCAGCACGACGATGATGAACGGCACGATCGTCCAGATGATTTCGACGGTGGTGCTTTCGTGGAAGTTGGAAGCTTTGTGGCCTTTCGATTTGCGGTGCGCAAAGATCGAATAGAACATCACGCCGAACACGCCGACGAAGATGACCAGGCAAAGAACCAGCATGAACATGTGGAGGCTGAAAAGCTCCTCAGCGATTTTCGTCGCAGGCGGCTGGAGATTGATCTCGTTGACGGCAGGGCCGCCCGGAACATCGCCCACTGCCAGGGCCGCGCCGGCGAAAAGCAGTCCGCTCATCGCCAGCACGCCCATGAGGGCTCGCTTGATTGTTTTCATAGCTTCCTTACCCAAAATTTCCATTCAAACCCTCGACCCCGCTGGCAGGTTGCCTCGCGCTCCCCGTGAACGCCGCGCGACTCCACGCGTCTAAGAAAACGTCTGGGTCGCCCCAGGTTTTCTTCCCCCTTGGAGGGCCCGGCGCCAAGCGCCAGGTTTGGGGGCCCCTAACAACGCGTGAGCCACATACGCAATTCGCCTGCGAACTGCGCGCGCCGATACTGCGCGAGATGTTGCCCGATCATGATCGTCTGCCCGCGCGAGACCAGTTTGATCCGGTCACGCGGTGTTGCGCCCGCCTCGATCCGCACCCAGCGCGGATTGAACTCGAACTGCGTAAGCTGCTCGGCGCTGACCTGCTCGATGACGAGCCGGTTCTGAAACAACCGGATACGCTCGTAATCCACAGCATGACGCGCATATATGGCAAACGCGATGCCCACCGCCAGCAATTCGACACCGGTGAACGGCAACACCAGCCAGGCGCCGACCAGAACCAGCATGAAAGCAATTGCCAACGAGAACAACGCAAGCGACACGTAGAAACATACGAACTGCCGCGGCGATATCGAACAGTTGCGTTTCATCGTCCAGTCTTTGAGAACTGGTTCTGAATCCGCCAGCAGATCTGATGCTCCCATCGCTGCCTCCCGCCGATTGTCTCCAATCGCCGCCCGCGGCCATTGCTCGCGACCATTATTCCGGCCGCTCGATCACCGCTGCGCCATCTTATCTTGCTGCCCTGTGCCTCGGGCCTGCCGCCCCAAATGTGGGAACTCCGGGCGACAAACTGACGCATTATAGGCGCGATCCATAGCATCCACAAGCAAGCCTCTATTGGCCCACAAGCCAGGCGCGACAAGCCTCCGCGCCGTTTTGACGCACCTTTTGCGCGTCTTTTGAAGCGGTAATTTCAGACATAACAGATGTCCTCTTTACCGCCTCGTCGATTCCTCAACGATTCCTCGACGAACCGCGTCCGATGTCCTCGATTCGGACGATGCCGTGACCTTCCGCCGTGGTGCGCGGCACGGCTTTCCATGCGTGTCCGTAGATCACTTCGAAGGTCAGCGCGATCGTGCCGTCGGCACGCCGACGGGCTTCGAGGGCCGCCAGCAAAGCCTTGTGCAGCCGGCGCGCGGCGGCGCTCGACGACGCTTCGCGCTCGAACGGATAGGCGCCCCAGCGGCGCACGTCGGCGAGCAGCGACTGCGGCGACTTATAAGTAATGGTGAGCACTTCCTGGTCCATCACAGGAATCTCGAAGCCGCTTTCGACCAGCATGTCGCCGAGATCGTGCATGTCGACGAAGTCGATCACGTGCTTGCGCGAGGCAACGCCGTGCGCAGCCTCGACTTCGGCGTAGGCGCCACGCAATTCCTTGAGCGAGTCTGGACCGAGCGTGCTGAACATCAGCAGGCCGTTCACTTTGAGCACGCGCTGCCACTCGGGAAACACGAGATCGGGCCGCGAGTGCCAATGGAGCGCCAGGTTGGACCAGATGAATTCGAAGGCGCCGGCCGCGAACGGCAGCGCCGAAAAGTCGGCTTGCGCGAAACGCGGACCGCGGGCGCCGAGCGCTTTGCCGAGCGAGGCCGGCAGAAAGCGCCGCCAGCTCGTGTCGCCGGAATCGTGTTGCAGCGCGCGCGTGAGCATGCCGTGCGACAGGTCGGAGCCGAACACCGGCGCTTCGGGAAAGCGCTCGCGCAAAGCGGGGATGTCTTCGCCCGCACCGCAGCCGGCGTCGAGCACGCTCGCCGGCGTGACCTTGATGTAGTCGAGCCGCTCGCGCATGCGTTGCGCGATTTCACGAGGCAGGAACGCGACGTCGCTGAACGTCGCTGCGCGGCGGTCGAAGATCCGCCGGAGGCGCCGGGAATCATAGGCCGGACGGCCTGATTGAGCGGGAGTTGGGGACATGAGTGTCGTGCTGGCGTGGAGCAGGAAGTATACTCGCTCGCTTCCTTCAATTCAGCGTGAGAGGCCTTCGCGGGCGGTCCAATCATGCCATTCCGACCCAATTCGTCATTTTCCGGCGGCAGATTCGCGCGTTTCGCGCGCACCTTGCAATCGGCCTGGCCGCGCGTGATGCACGCCGCGTTGCCGAACCTCTGCGCGTTATGCGGCAATTTGTCGCATACGACGCTGTGCGCCGGTTGCGACGAAGCCTACTGGAACGAAAGCCGGTTGCGCTGCACCGTCTGTGCGGTGCCCTTATCCAGTTCGCGATGGGCGGCGCGCACGCAATATCGCTGTGCGGATTGCATCGGCGAGCCGCCGCCGTTCGACGCGACCTTCGCCCTCGCCGACTATCGGGCGCCGCTCGACACACTGGCGGTCGGCCTGAAATTCCGCGCCCGCCTGCTGCTGGCGCGCGAGTTCGCACAACGGCTCGCACGTCTTGCACAGCACTCCTGGCAAGACCTTGCTGAATGGCCGGATGTGATCGCGCCCGTGCCGCTTGCAAGCAAACGTCTCACCGAGCGCGGCTACAACCAGGCGTGGCAAATCGCGAGGCCGCTGGCCCGCGCGCTGGATGTACGCAGCGACGCGACCTTGCTGAATCGCGTGATTCACACCGCGCCGCAGTCGCGGCTCGATCTCGACGCCCGCCGCCTGAACGTGGGTCGCGCTTTCAAGGTCGCCGGGCCCGTGCAAGGGCTGCACGTCGGCATCGTCGACGATGTGATGACGACCGGCGCCACGCTCGAAGCGCTGGCGCGCACGCTCAAGGCAGCCGGCGCGCGGCGGGTCACCAACTTCGTCGCGTTGCGCACACCGAAAAACTAGTCTCCACCTGAGTTCACCATGTTCAATGTCGTTCTCGTAGAACCGGAAATCCCGCCGAACACCGGCAACGTGATCCGCCTGTGCGCCAACACCGGCGCCCGGCTGCATCTGATCGAGCCGCTCGGCTTTCCGCTCGATGACGCCAAGTTGCGCCGCGCCGGCCTCGACTATCACGAGTACGCGCAGATGAACGTGCACGCTGACTGGGCGGCGTTCATCGCCAAGGAATCGCCGGACCCGGCGCGCATGTTCGCCTTCACCACGCGCGGCTCGGGCCGCTTTCACGAGCACGCGTTTCAATCCGGCGACTGGTTCGTGTTCGGCGCCGAAACGCGCGGCCTGCCCGACTCGGTGCTCGACCAGTTCGCCAACGAGCAACGCGTGCGCCTGCCCATGCGTCCGGGCAACCGCAGCCTGAATCTATCGAATACCGTCGCGGTCGTGGTGTTCGAAGCGTGGCGTCAGACCGGCTTCGAAGGCGGCGCCTGACGGCGTTTCAATTCGGCCGCGTAGCGCGCGAACATGGCGTCGTCGAAACAGGCGAACACTACCTGCTCGATCTGCGGCGTGCGCGGCAACGTGTCGAGCACCGTGCCGACCGCAATTCGCACGGCCTCGTCAGCGGGAAAATGGTAGATGCCGCAACTAATCGCGGGGAACGCGATGCTGTTGCACTGCGCCTCGCGCGCCACCTCCAGCGAGCGCTGATAGCAGGACGCGAGCAAGTCGGCCTCACCATGCGTCCCGCCCCGCCAGACCGGGCCGACGGCATGAATCACATGTTTAGCCGGCAGACGGTAGGCGCCGGTCAGCTTCGCGTCGCCGGTCGCGCAACCGCCCAGCGTTTCACATTCGCGCAGCAAATCCTTGCCGGCCGCGTGATGAATCGCGCCGTCCACGCCGCCTCCGCCCAATAGCGACGTATTCGCGGCGTTGACGATCGCATCCACGGCGAGCGTGGTGATGTCGACCACGCGTGCTTCCAGCGTGCAACGATTGAATCTGAGCATGGGAACCTCGCTGATCCGAAGCGTCGATAAAAACGTGGACAGCGATAGCGGGCAGCCGTTCAGCGCATTTGTGCGCTAAACGGCTGAAAGACAAGGCTTATTCAGCTTTGGAGTCGCGCCGCAGCAAGGCGCTGACGGCGTCGCGCGGCGCCACGCCGTCGAACAGCACGGCACAGACCGCCTGCGTGATCGGCATCTCGATTGAATGAGCGCGGGCGATCGCGAGGACCGCTTGCGCGCAACGCACGCCTTCGGCCACGTGACCGAGGGCGCCGAGAATATCGTCGAGCGTGCGGCCTGCGGCGAGTTGCAGGCCGACCGTGCGATTGCGCGACAGATCGCCGGTTGCGGTCAGGATCAGATCGCCCAGGCCGGTCAAACCGGTGAACGTTTCCGCCCGTCCGCCGAGCGTCACGCCGAGGCGCGACATTTCAGCGAGGCCGCGCGTGATCAGCGCCGCGCGTGCGTTCAGACCGAGGCCGAGGCCGTCGGCGATGCCCGTTGCAATGGCCAGCACGTTTTTCACCGCGCCGCCCACTTCCACGCCGACGACGTCGTCGCCGGTATAGATGCGCATGGCGCCATGATGAAACGCGGCGACCGTGCGCTCGCGGCACGCCGCCGACGCGCTCGCGATGGTCAGCGCGACCGGCAAGCCCTGCCCGACTTCGCGCGCAAAGCTCGGACCGGACAACACGCCGTTACTGCCGTGCTCCGGCAATTCGGCCGCGACCACCTGATGCGGCATCAACTGCGAATCGGCTTCAAAACCTTTGCACAACCACACCACATGCGCCGGCACTGTGCCCGCGTCGCGCATGGCCTGAAACAGACCGCGCAGTCCGGCGACGGGCGTCGCCACGACGCATAACGCATCGTCGGCGAGCGCGTGGTCGAGCGCCGCGTTCAGATCGGCTTCATAGCGAAGCGCCGGCGGCAAAGCAACGCCCGCCAGATAGCGGGCGTTTTCGTGCGAAGCGGAGAGATCGGCAATGAGCGCGGGCTCGCGCGCCCACAACACCGTGTCGTGCCGTACGGCCAGATGGCCGGCGAGGGCTGTGCCCCACGCGCCGGCGCCAAGGACAGCAACCTTCATGGCCGGCACTGCTTGCGACACCGCGTGTGACACATCAATGCGTGACGCCGTTCTGCGCCGCGCCGTCCTGCCCACCCATCTGCGCGAGGCGTTGCTCGTACAGCGCCTGGAAATTGATCTCGGCGAGGTGGATCGGCGGGAAACCGGCGCGCGTGATCGCGTCGGCGATGTTCGAGCGCAGGTACGGGAACAGGATGGTCGGGCAGGCAATGCCGACCAGCGGATCGATCTGCTCAGCCGGAATGTTGCGGATGTCGAAAATGCCGGCTTGCTTGGCTTCGATCAGGAACGCAACCTTGTCCGACACCTTGGCCGTGACCGTGCCCGTGACGAGGATTTCGAACACGGTGTCGGCGAGGCGCTCGGCCTTCACGTCGACTTCGACTTCGACCGAGGGCATTTCCTGCTCGAGGAAGATGCCCGGCGAATTCGGCTGCTCGAGCGACATGTCCTTCAGGTAGATGCGCTGGATGTTGAAGAACGGCTGGTTATTCTCGTCGGACATGATGAAGTGATTCCCTGATAGGTATGCATGGCGGCGGCCCATGCTTGCACGGGCCGCCAGATCGTTGCGGCGCGCCGCCCGCCCTGAAGAGGCGAGGCCGCGCCGGCTTGGTGTTCACCCGCCCTGCTCACGCGCCTGCGGGCGCGCGAATTCAGGCGGTTGCTTCGAGCAGCGGCATCAAACCGCCCGCGCGATCGAGCGCGGAGAGGTCATCGTACCCGCCCACATGCGTCTCGCCGATGAACACTTGCGGCACCGTGCGGCGACCGGTCCGGGTCATCATTTCCTCACGACGGGCCGGGTCTTTGTCGATCAGTACCTTTTCAACGTGCTCAACGCCGCGCGACTTTAAAAGACGTTCGGCCATCTGGCAATACGGGCACACCTGGGTGCTGTACATGATCACTTTGTTCACTTCGCTGCTCCTTGTTTCACAACCGGCATGCCGGCTTTCTGCCAGGCGTCGACACCGCCTTCGAGAACATGGACTTCCGCATAACCTGCATCCTGCACGATACGCGCTGCCTTGTTCGACTGCTGGCCGGTCTGGCATACCAGCAGCACCGGGTTGCTCTTGTTTTTCACGAGTTGCGCGACCTTTGCCTGCAACTCTGCAAATTCAAGGTGCCGTGCCGCGGGCAAATGCCCTTTGGCGTAGTCGGCGGACGGACGCAGATCGATGACCGCCGCATTGCGCCGGTTGATCAGTTGCGTGGCTTCAGCGGCCGACAGGCCGCCACGGCCGCGCCGGCTGATCGTCGGCCACAGCAGCAACCCACCGGAGATGAGGACGATCGCGATCAGTACAAGGTTTGTGTAATCAGTGAAAAACTTCACGGAAAATCCGCCGAAAAAGGGAGAAATCGGAAAGGGCAATCCAGCCATTATAAAATAACCATCTGACGCGATGGCGGCGCTCCTCTAGAGGACCTCCGCGGCGCTTGACGGCTTCTTCACTACCGACCGGCAATCTCATGTACAAACTCGTTCTCATCCGCCACGGCGAATCGACGTGGAACAAGGAAAACCGCTTCACGGGCTGGGTCGACGTCGACCTCACCGAGCAGGGCAACAATGAGGCGCAGCAAGCGGGCGTGCTGCTGAAGGAATCGGGCTACACGTTCGACATCGCCTACACGTCGGTGCTCAAACGCGCGATCCGCACCTTGTGGCACGTGCAGGACAAAATGGATCTGATGTACCTGCCGGTGGTGCATTCGTGGCGTCTGAATGAACGCCACTACGGCGCGCTGTCGGGGCTGAACAAGGCGGAAACGGCCGCCAAGTTCGGCGACGAGCAGGTGCTGGTCTGGCGCCGCAGCTACGACACGCCGCCGCCGGCGCTCGAACCGACTGACGAGCGCGCACCGTACGACGATCCGCGCTACGCCAAGGTCCCGCGCGAGCAACTGCCGCTCACCGAATGCCTGAAAGACACGGTCGCGCGCGTTCTGCCCCTGTGGAACGAGTCGATTGCGCCGGCCATCAAGTCGGGCCGCAAGCTCGTGATCGCCGCTCACGGCAACTCGATCCGCGCACTGGTGAAATACCTGGACAATATTTCGGACGACGACATCGTCGGCCTGAATATTCCGAACGGCGTGCCGCTCGTCTATGAACTCGACGAAAACCTGAAGCCTATCAAGCACTACTATCTGGGCGACCAGGAAGCGATCGCCAAAGCGCAGGCTGCCGTCGCCAAGCAGGGTAAGGCGGCGGGCTGATCTGCCATCTTGCCGCCATGCTGCTGTCAGAAATGCAGCGCAATGGCGGCAGAAGGGCCGCGCCGCCCGGCAAGACGCACCGGTCAGCGCGGCTCACGTCATTTGCGAGCGCCCTTCTGGCCGCCATCAGTCCGTTACGGCACATTACTTCATAGTTGTGCGCGCAATCCCACGAACCGGGCCCGGCGCGTGCTGTCGAATCACGATTGGCTGCGCCGCGCCCTGAGTTGGCGGGTGTGCAGTTATACTTGTCCGTCCCCATCTCTATCGACGCTGCCACGCGCTTCCGACCGCAACAGACTCTATGCGAAAGAACCTGAAAAATATCGGCCTGATTGCCGCGGGCCTTGCTACCGGTGTATTTGCCACCCTGCAACTCTCGGCTTCGGCCCAGCAACCCGCCAGCGCAGCGTCGAACGCTGTTGCACCGCTGCCGCTGGACCAGCTCAGGCTCTTTGCCGAAGTCTTCGGGCAAATCAAGCACGAGTACGTCGAACCGGTCGACGATAAAAAGCTTCTCACCGCCGCCATCAAGGGCATGGTGTCGAGCCTCGACCCGCACTCGTCGTATCTCGACAAGACCGATTACGAAGAACTGCAGGAGCAGACCAAGGGTCGCTTCGCCGGTCTCGGCATCGAAATTTCGTCGGAAGACGGGCTGATCAAGGTGATTTCGCCGATCGAGGACACGCCCGCGTTCCGCGCCGGCATCCGTCCGGGCGACCTGATCACGCGTATCAACGACAAACCCGTGCGCGGCATGACGCTCGACCAGGCGGTCAAGCAGATGCGCGGCGACCCGGGCACCAAGGTCACGCTCACGATCTTCCGCAAGACCGACGACCGCACGTTCCCGCTCACCGTCACGCGCGCAATCATCAAGGTCCAGTCGGTCAAGATGAAGATCCTCGCGCCGGGCTACGCCTATGTGCGGGTAACCAGCTTCCAGGAGCGCACCACGCCTGATCTGGCCGCGAAACTGCAAGACATCGCGCGTCAGCAGCCGAATCTGAAGGGCCTCGTGCTCGACCTGCGCAACAACGGCGGCGGTCTGCTGCAAAGCGCAGTCGGCGTGGCCGGCGCGTTCCTGCCGCCGAATTCGGTTGTGGTGTCCACCAACGGCCAGATTCCGGATTCGAAACAGGTCTATCGCGACACCTACGACAACTACCGCCTGCAATCCTTCGACAGCGATCCGCTGAAAGACGAAGCGCCGATCTTCAAGACCGTGCCGATGATCGTACTGACCAACGCGTACTCCGCGTCGGCGTCGGAAATCGTCGCGGGCGCGCTGCAGGATCAGCATCGTGCGCTGATCGTCGGCAAGACTACGTTCGGCAAGGGTTCGGTGCAGACCGTGCGCCCCATGACGGCCGACACCGCGCTGCGTCTGACCACGGCGTACTACTACACGCCGAGCGGCCGTTCGATCCAGAACAAGGGCATCCGTCCTGACATCGCGGTCGATCAATACGCAGAAGGCGATCCGGACGACGCACTCGTCACCCGCGAAGTCGACTACTCGAATCACCTTGCGAACACGCAAGACCCGAACGAGAAGAAGGAAGCGGAACAGCGCGAACAGGAACGCATGGACCAGTTGCGCCAGCTCGAAGAGCAGAACGATAAGAAGACGCCGGAACAGCGTCAGAAGGATCGTGAGCGCAAGCCGGTGGAATTCGGTTCGACCGACGACTTCATGCTGCAACAGGCTCTGAACAAGCTGGAGGGCAAGCAGGTGCAGGAATCGAAGTCGCTGACCGAGCGCCGTCTCGCGCAGAACAAGCCGGCCACGTCGGCGTCCGCGCCGGTCGCGGTGAAGCCGACGCAACCGGTGCCGGGCGCATCGGGCCCGGTACCGGCGCCTGCTTCGCAAAGCAACTAAGCAGCAAAACCTGACGTGTCTTCGCAGCGGAACATGCTGCGAAGACACGCTGTCATACCCGGCACCAGCAAGAACACCCGCTCCCGGCGCGATTAAAATATCGAAAACGCGCACGGCAGGCCCATCGGTCCTGCATCTCAGCGCGCGACACATTCACGCGCCCCGCCATGAACGACGATCAACTCCTTCGCTATTCCCGCCACATCCTCGTCGATGAAATCGGTATCGAGGCGCAGCAGCGCTTTATCGACGCGCACGCGATCATCGTCGGCGCTGGCGGCCTGGGTTCGCCCGCTGCGATGTATCTGGCGGCGGCCGGCGTCGGCCGCTTGACACTCGTCGATGCCGATACGGTCGACCTGACCAACCTGCAGCGGCAGATCCTGCACGTGACCGCTTCGGTCGGACGCAAGAAGGTGGAGTCCGGGCGCGACGCGATCGCGCAGATCAATCCCGAGGTCGTGGTGAACGCGGTGGCCGAGCGCGTCGACGACGCGTGGCTCGACGCGCACGTGCCGAATGCGACCGTCGTGCTCGATTGCACCGACAACTTCGCGACGCGCCATGCGATCAACCGCGCCTGTGTTAAGCACGGCGTGCCGCTGGTGTCGGGCGCGGCGTTGCGCTTCGACGGCCAGATCAGCACCTTCGATTTCCGCGACGAAGCGTCGCCCTGCTATGCCTGCGTATTTCCCGAAGACCAGCCGTTCGAGGAAGTCGCGTGTTCGACCATGGGCGTGTTCGCGCCGACGGTCGGCATCGTCGGTTCGATGCAGGCCGCCGAAGCGCTCAAGGTGATCGGCGCAATCGGCACGCCGTTGCTCGGCCGCCTGATGATGCTCGATTCGCTGCGGATGGAGTGGACCACGATGCGCATCGCGCGCCAGCCGGATTGCCCGGTATGCGGGCAGACGCACACGGCTTGACGCCAGCGCCTCAACCGCACGCTAAAACAGAAACGCCGCACAACGTGCGGCGTTTCTTTATCTGACGGAGCGAGCGCGGCGACTCAGGCCAGCATCACGCGCTTGAGCGCAGCCTGCACTTCTTCCGGTTCGAACGAAGCCAGCACATCCGCCACCGGCTTCTCCAGCGTCTTCAGATGCGAGCGCAGCACTTCCTGTTTTACCACCAGCAACTGGCTGGGATGCATCGAAAACTCGGTGAGGCCCATGCCGAGCAATAGACGCGTCAAGGCCGGATCCCCCGCCATCTCACCGCACACCGAGACCGGTACGCCGGCCCGCTTCGCTTCGCGCAGCGTGAATGCGATCAGATACAGCACGGCCGGATGCAGCGGGTCGTACAGATGCGCGACCGAGTTGTCCGCGCGATCGATCGCGAGCGTGTACTGGATCAGATCGTTGGTGCCGATCGACAGAAAATCGAGCCGCTTCAGGAACAGCGGCAACGCGATCGCGGCAGCCGGGATCTCGATCATCGCGCCGACCTGCACGTTCGGATCGTAGGCCATGCCCGCGTCGTCGAGCTGGCGCTTGGCTTCGCGAATCAGATCGAGCGTCTGGTCGATTTCCTGCGCATGCGCGAGCATCGGAATCAGAATCTTCACCGAGCCGAACGCCGACGCACGCAGAATCGCGCGCAACTGCGTGAGGAACATCTGCGGCTCGGAGAGGCTCCAGCGAATCGCTCTCAGCCCCAAGGCCGGGTTCGCTGCGGTTTCGTAGCCGTCGCCCCCGCTCATCGAATCGAGCGGCTTGTCGGCGCCCACGTCGATCGTGCGGATCGTGACCGGCAGGCCGTTCATCAACTCGACCGCGCGACGGTACGCGCCGAACTGCTCGTCCTCTTCCGGCAAACGGTCCTTGTGATTCATGAACAGGAACTCGGTGCGGAACAGGCCGACGCCCGTCGCACCCGCGTCGATCGCGGCGAGCGCGTCGTCCGGCAACTCGATGTTCGCGCACAGTTCGATGCGGGTGCCGCATAGCGTCTGCGTGGGCGAAAACTTCAGCCGCTGCAGCTTGCGCTGTTCGAGCGCTTTCTCGCTCTGCCGATATGAGTACTCTTCCAGCACGATCGGCGCGGGGTCGACGATCACAATGCCGTGATCGCCGTCGACGATGATCAGGTCGTCCTGACGAATCAGCGCGCTCGCGTGCTGCACGCCGACTGCGGCCGGAATGCCCAGGCTGCGCGCGACGATCGCCGTATGCGACGTGCGGCCACCGAGGTCCGTGACGAAACCCTGAAACGTCTGGGTCTTGAACTGCATCATGTCGGCCGGCGCGATGTCGTGGGCGACCACGATCATCTCGTCGCAGGCGCCGTGCACGCCAGCGCCCAGCGCCACCGACGCACCGGCAAGCGCCTTCAGCACGCGCTCCACCACCTGTTCGATGTCGGCTTTGCGCTCGCGCAGGTACTCGTCTTCGATATCGTCGAAATGACGCGACAGGCGCTCGAGTTGTTCGGTCAGCGCCCACTCCACGTTGTAGCGGCGCGTGCGGATCAGGTCGAAGGTTTCCTGCACGAGCATCGCATCGTTCAGGATCATTGAATGAACGGTGATGAACGCGCCCATTTCACTGGGCGCGTCCGCGGCGAGATCGGCGCGCAGCGTGTCGAGCTCTTGATGCACGTGTTGCTGGGCCGCGCGAAAGCGTTCGATCTCGCTCTCGATCTGGGCGGGTTCGATCAGATAGTGGTCTACGTCAAGTGCAGCCGGGGCGATCAGATAAGCCCGCCCGATGGCGATACCGCGTGACACGGGAATTCCATGCAGCGTGAAGGACACGCGCACCTCCTCTAGTTGTGTAATGCCGCGGCAAACCGCTGCAATGCTCTCAGACACTGGTCGTCATTATAAATTCCGCGCCCTTTGCAGGTGCGCTGGGGCTGTGTGCAGTGCAGCACGAATACCGTAAGCAGCCGTAGTGATACGCCTTCATCCGTCTCGCGTTTCGGCAATGCGAATCCTGCATGTGCATCTCGACGCGCGCGCCCTCACGCGCGTTTCGTCCGGCCATTGTCACGCGCTAAAAAAAACGCCGCGGACAACCGCGGCGTTTTTTGCTCATCGCAACGTGGACGCGTTAGCTCACTGCCCTTCGCCGAATTTATCGGCAATCAGTTTCAACAATGCGTCCATCGCTTCTTTTTCGTCCGAGCCTTCCGTTTCGATCAGCACCGTGCTGCCGATGCCCGCGGCCAACATCATCACACCCATGATGCTCTTGGCATTGATGCGGCGGCCATTGCGGCTCATCCAGATTTCCGCCTGGTAGTTGCCCGCGAGTTGGGTCAACTTGGCCGACGCGCGCGCGTGCAGCCCCAGCTTGTTCACAATAGTCGTTTCCTGTTGCAGCATGTGATGGTCCGAAGCGCGGGTAAGTGTTGTGAAAAGTGAAACTGCTAAGCGGTTGCAATGCGTTTGACACCCTGACACGCCGGCCGAGCTACTTACAAGCCAGCCGAGTCGGCTTTCTGCGTCAGGTCGGCGTCGGCCGGCAAGGCGGGCAAGCACGCGCCACCGCACGCCGCATCGGGCGGCAGAGCCGGCAAACAGTCGCCGGACTCCGCAGTCGGCGCGACGGGCGCCGGGGTCGCCGGTCCGATCGCATGCACGCCCTTGGTGGCGCCGGCGAGTGCCTTGTCGACCAGCGTGTCGAGTGGCGTGGCGCGATAACAGACCGCGCGCACCAGCATCGGCAAGTTGACGCCGCACAGTACGCGCACGTCCGGCAGCGACGCGAGCCGTCCGGCGATATTCGCCGGCGTGGCGCCGAACATATCCGTGAGGACGAGCGCGCCGTTTTCTTCCTTGAGGCGCTCGATTTCCGAGTTCGCAAACGCAACCTGCTGTACGGGATCGCAATCCGGCGATACGTCGATTACGCCGATGCGAGCCGGCAAACCACCATAGATGTGCGAAATACAATCGCGCAACGCGGTGGCGAACGGAGCGTGCGCAATGATCAGAATGCCTGCCATGTCAGCCTTACTGCAAAAGAACGGCCCCGAACCGTGGACCGGGCTCAAGCCCGGTTCGTCAGCGCCCTCTGCCGGCCGTGGGCCATGAGGGCCGGAACGCATCGTTTGACGAGCGGCCCGCCGCGCATGGCCTCGTGCCTGCGCCGGCGAAACACTGCTCGCCTACAGTCCGCAAACCATGCCTATGACACCCGTCAGGTGCCAGCGATTGCGCCTGGCGCGGAGGAGCGGGCATTGTATCAGGCTCATTTTCGCGCCAAATCGGGCGTGCTGCGTGATGCGGATTTACTACACAGTTTGGGGGACATGGCGGGCATTCAAGTGCCGCCAATCGGCCGCGCCATCAAGCCGCCGCGCGCTCCAAGGCGTCGATGAACATGGCGGCGACGTCGAAGCCGGTTTGATCCATGATCTCGCGGAAACACGTCGGGCTGGTCACGTTCACTTCGGTCAGCCAGTCGCCGATCGCGTCCAGCCCCACCAGCACCAAACCGCGCGCGGCCAGCACCGGCGCCAGCGTATCGGCGATCTTGCGGTCATGCTCGGTCAGCGGACGCGCCACGCCGAGGCCACCGGCCGCGAGATTGCCGCGCACTTCATTGCCCTGAGGAATACGCGCGAGCGAATACGGCACGGCTTCGCCACCGATCAGCAGGATGCGCTTGTCGCCCTCCTTGATCTCGGGGATGAATTTTTGCGCCATCACCGAACGCGCGCCATCATGACTCAGCATTTCGATGATCGAACCGAGGTTCATGCCGTCGGCCTTCACGCGAAACACGCCCATGCCGCCCATGCCGTCGAGCGGCTTCAGGATCACGTCGCCGTGCTCCTCATGGAAGGCGCGCAAGCGGGTTGCGTCGCGCGTAACCAGCGTGGGCGCGACGAACTCCGCGAACTCGCCGATCGCGAGCTTTTCCGAGTGATCGCGAATCGCCTGCGGTTTGTTGAAGATGCGCGCGCCGCCGCGTTCGGCCATTTCGAGCAGCCACGTCGACGTGACGTATTCCATGTCGAACGGCGGGTCTTTGCGCATCACCACGGCGCTGAAGCTTTTGAGCGTGCGCGGCGCGGCCGGTTCGGCGTCGTACCAGACTTCGCGATGCAGATCGGTGACGTCGCCGACAATCGCAAAGCGCTGCACGTTCGCCTCGACGTCGCCCCCCGTCCACGCCAGATGCTTCGGCTCGCACGTGTACACCACGTGACCGCGGCGCGCCGCTTCGGCCATCATCGCGTAGGTCGAGTCTTTGTAGATCTTGAATTGCGTGAGCGGATCGGCGATGAAAAGAATGTCCATGAAGGTCCCGGTGCGCCCTGACGGGCTTGGCATTGATCGTAAATATAGTCGTTGAAAATGGCGATGGCGGCACGCATGCCGCCATCGACCACCCAAGGTGGCTTAGACCTGAATCGCTTCCGGATCGGTCTTTTCCAGTTCCACCGATGCGGCCAGCAGTCCGAGCCGCGCCACCACGCCGTACATATAGAAGCGGTTCGGCGGCGCCGCGCCGGGCTTGGCGTGCGCGTCGGGCAGCGCCGTATGCTCGAAGCCGAGCGGCACGAAGTGCATGCCCGGCGCGTTCAGATTCTGATCGCGCTCGCGGCTGCCGTGCACGCGATAGAAGCCGCCCACGACATAGCGGTCGATCATGTACACGACCGGCTCGGCCACTTCTTCCCCGATGCGCTCGAAGGTGTACACGCCTTCCTGCACGATCACGTCATGCACTTCGAGGCCATCTTTGGTCGCGGCCATCTTGGCGCGTTCGCGCTTGGTAAGCGCGGCGACTTCCGACGCGTCGTGCACGGTCATCACACCCATGCCGTACGTGCCCGCATCCGACTTGATGACGACATACGGTTTTTCGGAGATGCCGTACTCGCGATACTTCTTGGCGATCTTCTTCAGCACCCCGTCGATCGCGTCCGTCAGCGCTTCCTCGCCGGTGCGTTCCTGGAAGTCGACGCCTTCCACGTGCGCGAAGTACGGATTGATCATCCACGGATCGATCTCGACCATCTTCGCGAACTTTTTCGCGACGTCGTCGTAGCAGGAAAAATGCGTCGATTTACGGCGCACGGCCCAGCCCGCATGCAGCGGCGGCAGCAGATACTGCTCGTGCAGATTTTCGAGCACGGGCGGAATGCCGCCCGACAGATCGTTATTCAGCAGAATCGAGCACGGGTCGAAATTCTTCAGGCCGAGGCGCCGCTGCGAGCGCTCGAGCGGTTCGAGCACGAGCTTCTGGCCGTCGGAGAGGGCGATCGTGACCGGCCCGTTGATGGTTTCGTCGAGCGTGCCGAAACGCACGTTCAAGCCGGCCTGGCGCATGATCGCGGCCAGACGGGCGACATTCTCGAGATAAAACGCATTGCGCGTGTGGCGTTCGGGAATCACCAGCAGGTTCTTGGCGTCCGGGCAGATCTTCTCGATCGATGCCATCGCGGCCTGCACGGCGAGCGGCAACACTTCCTGCGGCAGATTGTTGAATGCGCCGGGAAACAGATTGGTGTCGACCGGCGCGAGCTTGAAGCCCGCGTTGCGCAGATCGACGGAACAGTAGAACGGCGGCGTGTGCTCCTGCCATTCGAGCCGGAACCAGCGTTCGATGGCGGGGGTAGCGTCGAGGATCTTCCGCTCAAGATCGAGCAGCGGGCCGTTTAACGCCGTAACTAGGTGCGGAACCATTGATCACTCGCAGACTGGAGAAAAAAGATTGTAGAGCAAATGCTTTGTCCATTTGGGGACGGTTTCTCCATTCGCAAGCGGACGCGAATGCATTCTCGCTATCGCCATGATAGGCGGGGAAAACTACCGTTTACAAGATAGCCCGCAAGAAAAAAGCCCGCCATGAAGGCGGGCCAAAATCGCTGCGCTTATTCGTGATCCAACGAGCCCGGGAGCGCGGGCTCGCGGTGCGTTGCTTATTCGACGTGTTCGCCGTGCAGCGTCACGTCCAGACCTTCGCGTTCCTGTTCTTCGGTTACACGCAGGCCCATCACCATGTCGATCACCTTCAGCAGGATGTAGCTCACCACACCGCTGTAGATCAGCGTCGTCAGCACGCCCTTGGCTTGCAGGATCACGCTGCCGTCCGCGCCGCCGATGTCCTTCACCGCGAACACACCGGTCAGCAGCGCACCCACGATACCGCCGATGCAGTGCACGCCGAACGCGTCGAGCGAGTCGTCGTAACCGAGCTTGTGCTTAAGCCAGGTTGCCGACCAGAAGCAGACCACGCCTGCCACGATACCGATCACCAGCGAACCCGCCATACCGACGAAGCCCGAAGCCGGCGTGATCGCCACGAGACCCGCCACTGCGCCCGACACGATACCGAGCACCGACGGCTTACCCTTGGCTGCCCATTCGGCGAACATCCATGCGAGTGCTGCTGCCGCCGTTGCCACTTGCGTGGCGAACATCGCGAAACCGGCACGGCCGTCAGCCGCCACTGCCGAACCCGCGTTGAAGCCGAACCAGCCTACCCACAGCATGGCGCCACCGATCAGCGTGAGCGTCAGGTTGTGCGGCGCCATCGCTTCCTTGCCGTAGCCGACACGCTTGCCGAGCACCAGAGCGCAGACCAGCGCCGCGATACCGGCGTTGATGTGCACCACCGTGCCGCCCGCGAAGTCGAGGATGCCCGCGCTAGCCAGCCAGCCGGTCGGTTCCCAGACCATGTGCGCGATCGGCGAGTAGACGATGATCGACCACAGCGTCATGAACACCAGCATGGCCGAGAACTTCATACGGTCGGCGAACGCGCCCGTGATCAGCGCCGGGGTAATGATCGCGAACGTCATCTGATAGACGACGTAGACCGTTTCCGGGATCGTCGGCGCGAGGTGGCTAACGGTCAGCGTCGTGGCCTTGTCGCCCTTGATGTAGTTCATGCCCGACATGAAGAAGCGCGAGAAGCCGCCAATGAACGATCCGCCAGGCGTGAAGGCGAGGCTGTAGCCCACCACGACCCAGATGATCGACACGAGGCAGGTGATCGCGAAGCTTTGCATCAGGATCGCGAGCACGCTCTTCTTGCGGACCATGCCGCCGTAAAACAGCGCCAGACCCGGAATCGTCATGAACAGCACGAGCGCGGTGGAGGTCAGCATCCAGGCGGTGTCGCCCGAATTGATCTTCGACGAATCGACCGAGAACGGCGCGGTCGGGGCAGCCGGCGCAGCGTCCGATGCTGCGGGTGCGGCGGCAGCCGCGCTGGCAGCCGGTGCGGCGGACGCGTCAGCGGCCGGTGCCGAGGCCGCGGCGGCAGCAGGTGCTGCCGAAGCGTCCGGCGCCGGCGCGCTCGCCGTCGTATCGGAAGCAGCGGCCGAGGCGGCTGCGGGGGCGGAAGCGTCGTCCGCGAGGGCGGCGCCGATACCGCCCGCGAGCAGCGAACCGGCCATCAGCAAGGACATCATTAATTTGCGCATCTTTCGTTTCCTCTTGTCGCTATCTGTGTCGCTATCTTT
The DNA here is from genome assembly GCF_046027915.1 of Paraburkholderia sp. RL17-347-BIC-D. Classification (NCBI taxonomy): domain Bacteria; kingdom Pseudomonadati; phylum Pseudomonadota; class Betaproteobacteria; order Burkholderiales; family Burkholderiaceae; genus Paraburkholderia; species Paraburkholderia sp. RL17-347-BIC-D. The sequence goes on along the minus strand of NZ_JARESS010000004.1, from coordinate 157,567 downwards.
TGGTATTACAGAGCGTCCGCGCCGGTCTCCCCGGTACGGATCCGAATCACTTGTTCGATCGGCGTGACGAAGATCTTGCCGTCGCCGATCTTGCCGGTGCGTGCCGCGCGTTCGAGCGCCTCGATCGCCTGGTCGACGATGTCGTCCGAGACAGCGGCCTCAATCTTCACCTTCGGCAGAAAATCGACGACGTATTCAGCGCCGCGATACAGCTCCGTATGGCCCTTCTGGCGACCGAAGCCTTTGACTTCCGTCACCGTGATGCCCGAGACGCCGATGGCCGACAAGGCTTCGCGCGCCTCATCGAGCTTGAACGGCTTGATGATTGCGGTAATGAGTTTCATGAAATCCCTCGCTTAGTTGCGTAACCCGTTTGCGTAACCCGTGTTGCCTGACTTTCGTTGCGTAACTCTCGTGCGTTCCCGTAACACGTTCGCGTGGTCTCGTTCCGCTGCCGGTAAAAAGGCGCCGGCAGTGCGCGCGGGGCAGTAACAGCAACTCGCATGCCATGTTGTGTCAGACTCCGCACCGTGGCCGTCGCAAAAGGGGCGCAAGCCGCCCTGGCCGGACGGCCAACGTTGGCGGGGGCACGCTGGCGCGGCGTATGGATCGTTGCTAGAGTGTTCGAAGGTTTTGAACGCACGGGCGCGCACCAAAGGGGCTCATGCGGCAGCGGAACGCAACGGGCCATGCACCAACACCGCCCATTTGCCGTCACAAAGCACAGGCGTAACGAAACATGCACAGTTTTTGTGCACCTAGGGGAACACCATGAAACAACCGAACGATGTTTTTAACGACTTTCAGGCCCGCATGAGCGAGCTGTTCAAGAACTCGCCGGCCAAAGATGTCGAACGCAACGTCAAAGCCATGCTGTCGCAGGGTTTCTCGAAGCTCGATCTGGTCACGCGTGAGGAATTCGATACCCAGACCCAGGTGCTGGTGCGCACGCGCGCTCGTCTGGAAGAGCTGGAACGCCGCGTTGCCGAGCTCGAACAGAAGCTGCCGGTCACGCAAACGCCGTAACGCTTTGCTCGCGGCGGAGTCGCCGCGCAGTGCTGCACATCACAGGCAAGCGAGCCGTGACGTCATCAGCGTTTTAGGGGACTTGCGCGCGCCCTCGGCGCGCCGTCCGACGGGAGAAAACATGTCGCTTGCCGTGGTGCGCAGTCGCGCGCCGGCCTCTGGCCGCGCGCCCGAAGTAACCGTCGAGGTCCACCTCGCGAACGGATTACCCTCTTTTTCGATCGTCGGCCTGCCTGATCTGGAAGTGCGCGAAAGCCGCGAGCGCGAGCGCGTGCGCGCGGCGCTGCAGAACTGCAATTTCGACTTCCCCGTCCGACGCATCACCGTGAATCTAGCGCCCGCCGATCTGCCGAAGGAATCCGGCCGCTTCGATCTGCCAATCGCGTTGGGCATCCTCGCCGCGAGCGGCCAGATTCCCGCCGAGTCCTTGCTGCATCGTGAATTCGCGGGCGAACTGTCGTTGACCGGCGCGCTCAGGCCGATGCGCGGCGCTTTCGCCATGGCGTGCGGAACGGCGCGCAGCGCCGTGGCTCAAGGCGACGGTGCGGCGCAGTCCGGCGAGATTGCAAGCGAGCTTGCCGCATGCGAGACGCCCGCTCATTCCACGCCGCAGCTCTATCTGCCCGCTGCGAGCGCGGCGGAAGCGGCGCTCGTACCCGGCGTCGATGTCTACGGCGCGGCCGATCTGCCTTCGTTGTGCGCTCATCTCGCGGGAGCGCCGGACGCGCGGCTCTATCCAGTCGCCGTGCCGGACCTCGCCGAAAGCCCAGCCGCCGTCGTACCGGATATGGGCGATGTCATCGGGCAACGCGGCGCGCGCCGGGCGCTTGAAGTCGCCGCGGCCGGCGGCCATCACGTCTTGCTGGTCGGGCCGCCGGGCGCGGGCAAATCGATGCTCGCCGCCCGCCTGCCGGGCCTGCTGCCGCCCATGACCGACGACGAAGCGCTCGCCTCCGCTGCCTTGCTATCCGCCAGCCGGGCCGGTTTCGCGCCCTCGCAATGGCGTCGACGGCCGTTTCGCGCCCCGCATCATTCGTCGAGCGCCGCGGCGCTGGTCGGCGGGCGCAATCCGCCGCAGGCCGGTGAAATCACGCTGGCGCATTTGGGCGTGCTCTTTCTCGACGAACTTCCTGAATTCGATCGCCAAGTCCTCGAAACGCTGCGTGAGCCGCTTGAAGCCGGGCGCATCACGATCTCACGCGCCGCCTTGCAGGCGGATTTTCCGGCAGCCTGCCAGTTAATCGCCGCCATGAATCCGTGCCCATGCGGCTGGCGCGGCGATCCCAACGGCCGCTGCCGCTGCACACCCGAGATCGCTGCGCGCTATTTGCGCAAGCTTTCCGGGCCGCTGCTCGACCGGATCGACATCCAACTTGAGATACCAGCGCTCACGCCGGCGGAACTGTCCGCCCGTTCAACGGCGGCCGGCGAGACAAGCGCGGCCATTGCGGCACGCGTCAGCCGCGCCCGCGAGCGGCAATTGAGCCGTCAGGGCAAAACCAATCGCGAACTGGGAGGACGAGAAGTGGACGAGGTCTGCCGCCCCGACTCGGCGGGCGAAGCCTTGCTGCGCGAAGCAGGCGAGCGCTTCGGCTGGTCAGCGCGTGCGTACTACCGGGTTCTGAAGGTGGCGCGCACCATCGCCGACCTCGCCGGCGCGACCATGCCGAGCGCCGCGCAGATCGGCGAAGCGATCCAATATCGCCGGGCTTTTGGCTCCCTATGAGGTGAAAAATCTGCTGTCAAGACTTGACTTATGCACACGCGCACGTTCCAGATAGATTTTGAAACAACTGAAAGGTACGTCGCGGGCAGCATCCAAAAAGCATTGATTTAATTGACTTTTTTTAACGACCTTGTGCGAGACGAATCTGACAGAGTGCCCATAGAATGGGCATCTCCGGCCAATTTGCCCGAGTTCTCAACAGAGTTATCCACAGGCGCGGTGAGTAACAGGAAAACTTCAACGTAAACCGGGAATTAGCGCGCGATGCTGCGAAGGAACTTTCACTGTGCGCAGCGCCTCAGTTGAGCCCCATCACGCGCCGAATCGGACAAAAATACCGCTCTCAATACAGTTGGAAGGACGAAAAAAATTGGTCGATCTGTTCCTGTTGCATCGGCTTGGATGCAATGATCGCCGCCTGATAGACGTGCCGGCCGCGCGCGACGAGTCGTGCGTAGACGGTGCGCGCTTCGTGTTGCGAACCCGCCTCGCCGCTCAGCTTCATTTCCAGGCCAAGCACCTGGCCGCCGGCCGCCAGCGGGATCTGCACGGCACGCGCTTCGGGCGCGGCGCCCACGTTGCGGGCCAGGCCGTTGCGCAGGAAATCGAGTGCGGCGCGTTGCGTGGCCGCGTCGTCGTTGGGCAGCATCACGGTGCCGACCGCGAAGACGGCGTCGCCGGCTTCGGCCGTCTGCATCGCCATCTGCATCGGCGTGCCGTTGATCTGCACAGCCCGCTGATCGTTGCCCGGCTTGGCGGGCAAGTCGACGGTATAACCGTTGTCGTTATTCATGATGGTCCGCCAGTCGAAGGTCGGCGAGCAGGCGCTCAGCGCGGCACCCAAAACGACCGTGCAAGCCAGCGTGCCGAGGATTGCACGCGCGCTCGACAGCCGAGACGTGGAGTCGGCCGCCACACAACGCGAAGAGCGCTCCGTTGAGCGGCTGGCAGAAGTAGGACGGGACGGAATTCGAGCGAGGAAGTGACTGACGCGGCCAACGCGACTGACGCGAAAAACAGTTCGGAACATGGGGACAGAAGATCGGACTGACGAGAACGTAAAACCCTATTATCCGCTCCCGGCCGACGTCCTGCCGCGCCGCCGGAATGGGGCTACAATAGCGACGCTGTTCAGCACGGGCCGAAAGCCCAAACCGACGCACTGTCCCGCGCGTTCCGCGCGACTCTCGAGGTTCCGTTCATGAGCTCCACCCCGTCCACCGCCGCCCGGCGCGCGAGTCCGCTTCGCTACATCATCATCGCCGCCGTGGCCGTTGCGATCGCCATCGCCGGTTATTTCGCGTTTGCCGGCCAGCAGCGCGTGCCTGATGCGACCTTCACGTTGCTGTCCGGCCAGAAAGTCTCGACCGCCGACCTGAAAGGGAAGGTCTACCTCGTCAACTTCTGGGCGACGAGCTGCGATACCTGCATGAAGGAAATGCCGCAGATGGTCCAGACCTATAACCGCTTCAAGGGTCAAGGTCTCGAATTCGTCGCCGTGGCCATGAACTACGACGCGCCGATGTACGTGGCCAACTACACGCAAACTCGCCAGTTGCCGTTCAAGGTGGCAATGGACGACGGCTCGGCCGCCAAGCAGTTCGGCAACGTCCAGCTCACGCCGACCACGTTCCTCATCGACAAGGACGGCAAGATTCTGAAGCGCTATGTCGGCGAACCGCAATTCGCGGAACTCGACCAGTTGCTGGAAAAGGCGCTCAAAGCGGCTTGACCGGATTCAGTTGATTCAAAAAACGCCGGCCTCGCATCTCAAGGCCGGCGTTTTCATATCCTCACCGTTCCCCTTCCCCTTTGGCCGCGAGGCCATATCGCTTGATCTTTTCGTAGAGCGTCGCCTTGCCGAGTTGCAGCTTGTCTGCCGCGACCGCGACCACGCCGCCGGTCTGCTCCAACGCCTCCGCGATCACCGCCCGCTCGAATTGCTCGACGCGCTCCTTCAAGGGCTGCGTGTCCGCACCGTCGTCGCCGAAAGACATGACCGGATCGTCGGCGATGCCGAGCACAAAGCGGTCGGCGGCGTTGCGCAACTCCCGCACGTTGCCCGGCCAGTCGCGCTGCATCAGGCTCGCGCGCTGACGATCGGTGAGGATCGGCGCGGGACGTTGATAACGCACGGCCGCGTCCAGCAGGAAGTGCTCGAAGAGCGGCACGATATCCTCGCGACGCTCGCCCAACGGCGGCAGCGCGATCGTCACCACGTTCAGCCGGTACAACAGATCGCGCCGGAACGAGCCGTCCGCAACATGCTCGGCCATGTCGCCCTTGGCGGCGGCGACCACGCGGCAATTCACGCGAATCGGCTGATTCGAGCCGAGCCGCTCCAGCACGCCGTCCTGCAGCACGCGCAGCAGCTTGACCTGCAAGGCGAGCGGCATGCTTTCGATTTCATCCAGAAACAGCGTGCCGCCCGACGCATGTTCGAGCTTGCCGATGCGGCGTTTCGCCGCACCGGTGAAAGCGCCCGGCTCGTAGCCGAACATTTCCGACTCGAACATAGGCTCCGGCAACGCGCCGCAGTTCACCGCGATAAACGGTTTGTCACGGCGCGGCGACAGTTCGTGCAGGCTGCGCGCGATCAATTCCTTGCCCGCGCCGGTGTCGCCGTTGATCAGCACCGAGGCGTCGGTCGGCGCGACATTGGCGATCAGCCGCCGCACCTGTTCGATGGCCGGACTCCTGCCGATGATGCGAGGCGCCACCGAGTTCTGTTCCGCCAACTCCCGTCGCAGCGCGAGGTTCTCCAGCACCAGCTTGCGACGCTCCAACGCGCGCCGCACGGTTTCGATCAGACGTTCGGACGCGAAAGGCTTTTCGATGAAGTCGTATGCGCCGTCGCGCATCGCCTGAACGGCCATCGAAATATCGCCGTGGCCCGTCACCAGAATCACCGGCACGTCGGGCGCGCGCTCGTGGCATTGCGCGAGCAAATCGAGGCCGCTCGCGCCCGGCAGGCGAATGTCGCTGACGATCACGCCGGAGAAGTCCGCGCTGATCGTCTTCGCCGCGGACTCCACCGAGGCATGGCCGATCACGTCGAAACCCGCCAGTTGCAAACTCTGCACGCTGGCGCGCCGCACCAGTTCGTCGTCTTCGATATACAGCACTTGCAGGCCGTGGTTCAGCATGGCGTCTTCCGTGTGATTCAGGAGCCCGTGGTCAGCGGGTCCGATGTGTGGTTCGTCTGCACGCGCGCACGGCGCAGCGTCAACACGAATAATGCACCGCCGTCCTGCGCGTTGCGCGCCACCAGCGTGCCGCCGCAATCGCGCGCGATCGACGACGAGATCGCGAGGCCGAGCCCCAGCCCGTGGCCCATTTCCTTGGTGGTGAAGAACGGTTCGAACAGATGCGGCAGGACATCGTCGGGAATGCCGGGGCCGTTATCGCTCACGGCGAACGACAGATTCGCATCGGCGACTTCGATCTCGATCGAAATGCGCGGCGGGTGCACGTCGGCGGTTGCATCGAGCGCGTTGCCGAGCAGGTTGATCAACACCTGTTCGAGCCGCAGATCGTCGCAATGCGCGATCAGTTCGGGATGATCGTCGGCGAGATTCAGCGGCGTGCGCATGCCGCTGTCCGCATCGAGCAAAGCAAATTCGACCTCGACGCCCTGCAAGCGCTTTTGCAACAGCGCGACGACATTGCGCAACGCCCGCACGATCGGCGCGCGCGCACTGCGTGGCCGCGCGCGTCCGACGAACAGTTTCAACTGATTGGTGATCTTGCCCATGCGCTCCGTGAGCGCGGCGATCGCTTCGAGATTTTCGCGCGCCGACGCCTGGTCGCCGCGCTCGAGCAGCACACGCGTGTTGTCCGAGAAACCGCGCAACGCGGCGAGCGGCTGATTCAGTTCGTGCGTGATACCGGCGGCCATCTGACCGAGCGCGGCGAGCTTGCTCGCCTGGATGAGCTCGTCGTGCGCGGCGCGCAACTCCTGCTCGGCGCGCGTGCGTTCGGCCACTTCCTTCTGCAACTGTTCATTCGCCTGAGAAAGATCCGCGGTGCGCTCGGCCACTCGCCGGTTCAGTTCAGCGTAGGCTTTTTGCAGAAGCGCGCGGCTGCGCATCACCTCGCGCACGCGCGCCCGGCGCATTCTCCAGTAGAACGCGAGCAACACCAGCGACACGTAGCCGAAGGCGGTCACGATGGTCGCCTTGCGCGCGTCGGCGTCGACCGGATCGACGGGCGACAGGGTGATCAGATGCCAGTCCGGCTCGCCCATGCCGCGCCGCGATGCCAGATAACGCGGAGCGTAGCGGCCGCCGCCAATGCGCACGATCTGCGCGTTGCCTTCGAGCGTGCGTTCGATCGACACCGGCAGCGCCGCGATCGGCTGCTGCGCGTATTGACGCGCCTGGTAGATCGAATCGGCGATGGGCCCCGACAGCGGCCGGATCGTATGGTATTTCCACGCCGGTACCGACGACAGAAAGATCACGCCGTGGTCGTCGGTCACGACGAGCGGCTCGGACGCATCCGCGCCCTGAAACCATTCGAGGTCGAGTTTGACGACCGCCACGCCGACGATCTTGCCCTCGCGCCGCACCGGCTGCGAGATGTAGTAGCCCGGCGCCTGCGAGATCGTGCCGATGCCGAAGAAGCGCCCCACGCTGCCTTTGACCGCATCGAGAAAATACGGCCGGAATTGATAGCCCGCGCCGACGAAGCTGCCCGGCCCGCGCCAGTTGCTCGCCGCGACGCAAAAGCCGTCGAGCGGAATGATGTAGGTGACCGTGGCGCGCGCGTGGCGGTTCAGGTCTTCAAGATAAACATTGGCGCGCGCGACATTGGCCGGAGTGGGACTAACCAGCACGTCCTGCACGATGGGATGTTCGGCCAGCAGATAAGGCAGCGATTCGTAGCGTTCGAGCGTGCTCTTCAGCGCGCTGGTCGTACGGTCGACCCGTACCGAGGCGTTGCGCCGCAAATGGTCGATGCCGCTTTGCCACGCGATGCTGTACGTGAGCCCGCACGCCACCACGAGCCCGGCGACGAGCGCGAAGAGGATCAGCAGGCGTCGCGTCACGTTGGCAATATCCGATCGATGAGGATCGTTTATTGTGGCATAAGGCGACGCGTCGTCGGCGCTAGCCTCGTCGGCCGACGGCGCGGGAGTCTGGCCGGCGGGCACCGGATTCATACGCTGGTGTCCGCGGCCGGGAGGGTTGCGTTACAAGACGTTGCCGATGCGCGGCTTAAACGCCGGCCGGCTCTTTGACCGTCACGTCGCCACGCAAGGCGGCGTTCAGCTTGTTGCGGTCCAGTTCCTTTTCCCACGCCGACACCACCACGGTCGCCACGCCGTTGCCAACGATGTTCGTCAGCGCGCGGCATTCGCTCATGAAGCGGTCGATACCGAGAATCAGCACCATGCCCGACAGCGGAATGGTCGGCACCACGGCCAGCGTCGCGGCCAGCGTGATGAAGCCCGCGCCGGTCACCCCGCTCGCGCCCTTCGAGGTCAGCATCGTCACCGCCAGCAGCGTGAGCTGCTGCGTCCACGTAAGGTCGGTGTTGGTGGCTTGCGCGATGAACAGCACGGCCATCGTCATGTAGATGTTGGTGCCGTCGAGGTTGAACGAATAACCGGTCGGCACCACGAGGCCCACCACCGAACGCGAGCAGCCGAGCTTTTCGAGCTTCAGCATCAGTTGCGGCAGCGCGGCTTCGGACGAGCTCGTGCCGAGCACGATCAGCATCTCTTCCTTGATGTACGCCACGAAGCGCAGGATGTTGAAGCCCACCGCACGCGCGATGATGCCAAGCACCACCACCACGAACACGATCGAGGTCAGATAGAACGTGCCGATCAGTTTCAGCATCGGCAGCAGCGAGCCGATACCGTACTTGCCGATCGTGAAGGCCATCGCGCCGAACGCGCCGATCGGCGCCAGCTTCGTGATGATCCGCACAATGCCGAACAGGATATGCGAGAGCCCGTCGATGAAGTTCGTCACGACCTTGCCCTTCTCGCCGGCCGTCGCGAGCACCGCACCGAACAGCAGCGCGATCAGCAGAATCTGCAGGATTTCACCCTGCGCGAATGCCGACGAGAGCGTGTCCGGAATGATGTGCATCAGGAAGTCGACCGTGGTCTGGCCGTGCGCCTTGGCGGCGTACGACGCGACCGACTTGCCGTCGAGAGTCGCCGGGTCGATGTTGAAGCCGACGCCCGGCTTCAACACGTGCGTGGCGATCAGGCCGAGCACCAGCGCGAAGGTCGAGACGATTTCGAAGTACAGCAGCGCCTTGCCACCGACGCGCCCGACCTTCTTCATGTCTTCCATGCCGGCGATGCCCGTCACCACCGTGCAGAAGATGATCGGCCCGATCACCATCTTGATCAGCTTGATGAAGCCGTCGCCGAGCGGCTTCATGTCGACGGCTAAATTCGGGTAGAAATGCCCGAGCGCGATGCCGATGATGATCGCCACGATCACCTGGACGTACAGCACTTTGTGGATAGGTTTCTTCACGATGGTTCCTGCGATGTGGATGAGCTCAATGGCCTGCCACGCTGCGCATCATGCGAACGAATAGTCGTCACGCCTGTGCACGGCATTAGGCCGCGACAAGACGACGAATTCAGAAATACCGGGAAGGGAAATCGGACATCGTTGTCTCCTTGCTTTAGTTGTCGGACCGTTGCGGCCGCGGCTTCTATTTCGCAAGGTCGATGCCAGCTTGATGCCGGGCTCGGCGCCTTGATTCTTATGGGTTTTCTGGCGCTTCATCCTATGTGCCGTCCGGGATTCCGGAAATCCGGACAAGGGCTGTCGGGGAATCCGGAATCCATTGTGGCGGCAGCCTCGGGATAACCCGTAGGGCTTTCTACGGCGTGCACTGCCGGACGCAAGCGCCGCCTGACTCGTATCGTTTAAACGCTGCCCTCTTCCAGCACCAGCAGATTCTCGTGCGAGAAACCGAGCGACACCGGCTGCCCGCGTTCGGGCAAACCGCGATTCGGGTCGTTGAATATGTCGAGCGAAATCACGGCGTCTTTCACGCGGGTTCGGATGCGCACTACGGCGCCGAGGAAATTCACTTCCTCGACGGTGGCGTTCAACGTGTTGCGGCCAGGCGCGGCCGGCTCCAGCACGATAGCTTCGGGCCGCAGCGCGAGCAGGCGTTTCTTGCCCGCATCGTTCGACGGCAACTCCTGCGTGGTGGTCAGCTCCTGGCCGTCCACGATCATCTTGCCGGTCGCCGGATCGACCACATGTCCGGCCAGGATATTCAGCGTGCCGACGAACGATGCAACGAAGCGTGTGCGCGGAAAGTTGTAGATCTCCGAGGGCGTGCCGATCTGTTCGACGCGGCCCTCGTTCATCACGACGATGCGGTCGGAAATCGACAGCGCCTCTTCCTGGTCGTGCGTGACGAAAATCGACGTGATGCCGAGTTCGCGCTGCAACGCGCGAATGTCCTGGCGCAACGAGATGCGAATCTTGGCGTCGAGTGCGGAGAGCGGTTCGTCGAGCAGCAACACCTGCGGCTTGCCGGCGAGCGCGCGCGCGAGCGCCACGCGCTGCTGCTGGCCGCCGGACAATTGCCACGGATAACGCCCGCCGAGATGCGGCAGCTTGATCAGTTGCAGCATCTCCTCCACGCGCTGACTGATCTCCGCCTGCGGCCGATGCGTGATCTTCAGTCCGAAGCCGATGTTCTCGGCCACCGTCATGTTCGGAAACAGCGCATACGACTGGAACACCATGCCGACCTTGCGTTGCCGCGTGCGAAGGTGCGTGACGTCCTTGTTGTCGAGCCGGATGATGCCGCGCGTCGGCGTTTCGAAGCCGGCGATCATGCGCAGCACCGTCGTCTTGCCGCAGCCTGACGGTCCGAGGAAAGTAATGAATTCGCCGCGTTCGATCTGCATGTCGAAGTGATGCAGCGCAATGTTCGCCCCGAAGGACTTATGCAGATTTTCGATCTCAAGAAATGCCATGATTCGCCGCCTCAGTCCGTCAAACTCATTGGTCACACTTTCTGGCCGCTCATCGCGCGGGCCGAGCCGAATACCTGAATCAATCCCATCGACGCCCACGTGATCACGAACGCGATGATCGCGAGCGCCGACGGCTCGTACGCGCGGTTCGCACCGATCAATTGCAGGTAGGGACCGAACGCGGGACGGTCGAGCAGGCTCGCCAGCGTGAACTCGCCGATCACCACCGCAAAGGTGAGAAACGCGCCGGACAGAATGCCCGAGCGGATGTTCGGGAAGATCACCTTGAAGAGAATCGTCGGCCAGTTCGCGCCGAGACACTCTGCCGCTTCGGTGAGCGAGCGCACGTCGACCGCACGCAGCCCGGCATCGACGGCGCGGTACATGTACGGCAGCGAGAGCGTCACATAGCCGAACACCAGCAGCAGATCGGTGGCGCGCTCGTTGCCCGTGAGCGGCAGAATCGAACTGCTGTTATAGATGCGCAGATAACCGAACACGATCACAATCGCCGGCACCACCAGCGGCAACAGCGTGATGAATTCGACCAGCGGCCGCAGCTTTGGCAAGCGCAACTGCACCCAGTACGCGGTCGGCACAACCAGCAACACGCCGACGACGATCGTCAGCAGCGCCATCAGAATCGAGTAGCCGAACGAGGCCTGAAAGCGCGGATCGCCGAGCACGACGCTGTACGCTTCGAAGCTATAGGTGCCGCGCTTCATGCGCAGGCTGAACTCGAATGTCGCGATCAACGGAATGAGAAAGTACAGCGAACCGACGATCATCGCGGTCCACGCACCCACACGCGATTGGCTTTTCATCGACGTCCCCTTTCAGCGCGCGAGCGCAGCCAGATGTAGCCGCCATTCGAAAGGCCGGTGACAAGCACCATGCCGAGCGCGAGTGCATAGCCGAGATTCTGGTTGTGCATCACGTCGCCGCGAATCTGCGCGTACAACAGGATCGTCACGATGTTCAGCGAACTGCCGGTCAGCGCATAGGCCGTGGCGACCGCGCCGAACGAATTGGCGAACAGCAGCAGCGCGGCGCCGAGCACGCTCGGCCACAGCACCGGCAGCGCGACGTAGCGCCAGTATTGATATGCGGTGCCGCCGAGGCAATCGCAGGCCTCGCGCCATTCGCGCTTCAGGCCGTCGAGCGCGGGCGTGACGATCAGCACCATCAACGGAATCTGGAAATACAGATAGGTCAGCGTCAGACCGGAAAAGCTCAGGATGCTGAAGCCGGTCGAGTACAGATTGAAGCCGAGGTATTTCTTCAGCAGCACAGTGACGAGCCCGACCCGCCCCAACGTGCAGATGAAAGCGAACGCGAGCGGCACGCCGGCAAAGTTCGACGCGACGCCCGAAAACGTCATCAAGGTCGGACGAATCCACCCGGGCAATTTGCCCTGCACCGCCGCCCATGCGAGCAGCGAGCCGATCACCGCGCCGCCGATCGAGGAGGCGGCGCTCACCTTGAAGCTGATCCAGTACGCATCCATCACGGTCGGCTGGAGCAGGTCGCGGAAATTGGCGAGCGTGAAATGGCCTTGCGAATCCTGGAACGCGCCGACCATCAGAAAGCCGGTCGGCAGAATCAGGAACAGCAGCGCGAACGTGAAAAACGGCACCACGCCGATCCAGGCGAGCAACGACGACGCGCGGCTTGGACCGTTGACGCGAGGCGTTGGGGTGGGCACAGGCGGAACCAGCAATTCCGGCTGCACCGATCCAGCATCCGATGAAGCGCTCATAGCTCACCCTTGAGGCAATCTGGCAAACGCACCCGGCGCGCAGCGCTCATCACGAGCGGCGGCGCGCCGGGGCGACAAAACTTCAGGCTTCGGTTCGGCGTCGCGGCGCGCGTGCAGCGTTGCCGCCGCGACTCACGCTATGCCGCTTACTTGACGTTCGCGCCAACCGCTTCGTCCCAGTGCTTCGTGATGGTCTCCTTGTACGCGTCCTGTTGCGAGAGCGTCGGGAACACCACGTTCTTGTAAGCCGACGGCGGCGGCAGCTTGTCGAGCAGCGCTTGCGGCACTTTCTTGCCGCTCACCAGTTCGTTGTAGCGCATCGGATGGCAGTAACCCTTCAGCCAGCCGATCTGGCCTTCGTCGGAGTACAGATACTCCATCCACAGCTTGGCTGCGTTCGGATGCGGGGCGTAGGCGCTGATCGCCTGAACATACACGCCGGCGACCACGCCCGTTTTCGGTACCACCACTTCCACCTTCGGATTGCCCTTCAGCGTGTCGCGGTCGGCCAGCGCGTTGTAGTCCCAACGCACGATGATCGGCGTAGTACCTTGCGCGAGCGATGCGGCCTTGCCGATCACCGGCACGAAGTTGCCGCTCTTGTTCAGGTTGGCGAAATACGTGAGGCCGGCCTGTCCGGCTTTGCTCGCATCGCCTTTGCTTTGCGACAGACCGGCGGCGTACACGGCTTGAATCGCCTGGTTGGCCGAGCGCGGGTCGCCGGCCAGCGAGACCGCGTTCTTATAGTCCGGCTTGAGCAGGTCGCTCCAGTCGGACGGCGCCTTGTCGATCATGTCGGCGTTGACTTCGAACGCGAGCACGCCGTAGTAATCGCCATACCAATAGCCGTCGGCATCCTTCGACTCTTTCGGAATCGAGTTCCACGTGGCGACCTTGTACGGCTGCAGCAGACCTTCCGCCTTCGCCGACGGACCGAACGACAGACCCACGTCGATCACGTCGGGCGCCTGCGGACCCTTGTTGCCCTTGTTCGCCTTGATGGCTTCGATTTCATCGCCCGAACCCGCGTCCGGATTCAATTCGTTGATCTTGATGCCGTACTTCTTCTGAAAGCCGGCCACCAGTTCACCGTAATTGCACCAGTCGTGCGGCAGCGCGATCACGGTGAGTTGGCCTTCCTGCTTGGCGGCGGCGATCAGTGCGTCGAGCGGCGCGGCCGAAGCGCTGCTGCTGACGCCGGCGGCGGTGACACCCGCAACGGCCGACATCGAAAGTATGCGAGCTAACGCGGTGCGGTTCATAGTCTTTCCCCATCCTCTGCCGAAATTGCTACGTTTGGAAAATTTCTAATTCGAGCTTCGGGGCGCGTCGTGCACTCCTGCACTTGCGCGCCCGCGCCATGTTCAGGCCGGATTGGCCGGCGCCGAGAACATGTCGGGTCGCAGTGTATCGATGCGATCTGTACAAATCATGTCGACGCCCCATTGCGCGAGCAGTTGCGCGCGCGCCGTGTCGTTGACCGTGTAGGCGAGCACGCGCAGGCCGGCGCAGTGAATCTCCGCAACCAGCCGCTCCGTGAGATAGCGTTGGTTCGCGTGAAAGGACACGCAGTCCAGTTCACGCACGATGCGCAGCCAGTCGTCAGGCACCTCGTCGAACAGCATGCCGCGTTGCACCGACGGCGCCGCGTCGCGCGCCGCGGCGAGCGCCTCGAACGAAAACGACGACAGCAACGGCGGCGTCTGGCCTTGCCATAACGTCAGCGCGCCGCTTGCCACCAAAGTGCCGGTGATCTCGTCGCGGCCCGGACACGGTTTGATTTCGATGTTGGCGGCAATGCCGTCGCGCGCACAACGCTCGGCCGCCTCGGCGAGCGTCGGCAAACGCGTGCCGGCGAACTGCGGTCCGTACCAGGCGCCGGCGTCGAGCGTTGCCAGTTGCTGCCATGTGTGTTCGGCGGCGGCGCCGTGGCCGTTGGTGGTCCGCTCGAGTGTGTCGTCGTGCAGCAGGAAGAGTTGGTTGTCGGCGGATAGCTTGGCGTCGAATTCGACCATGCGGTACCCATAGCGCACGCAGGCGTCGAAACCGGCTAGCGTGTTTTCCGGCGCCAGCGTGCCGCCACAGCGATGCGCGGCCAGTCGCGGATAAGGCCAGTCTGCGGATAAGGTGCGATTAATCCCGTTTCCCACGTCTCGTTACCTTTCAGATAGAGCGGGTTGACTATGCTCTCGACACGTTCCCGGCCATCACCGTCGCCCCGGCCATCATGAGGCATGCGAGGCCCCATGCTGTCTCCACGCGCGAGTCCGTGCGTAGTATCGCGCTAAGGCGAGCGCGGCGATACCCGGGCGTACGCTGCATGTTCTCATCGCGCCGCACACTGCAATGTCATTGTCAGGATGACGAAGCGTGGAGTCATCCCGCAGCGCGAAACATCACCGGCCTATCGCCCGGACGGCAAACCCCAAGAGCCATTATGGCGGCGGCACGGGTCAATCAAATTGCCAAAAACGCCGCGAAATGCTCGGAACCGGACATTTCAATTCCTTTTCGAACATTTGATGTTCGAAATAGACTCAGCGCTTCGATCTGCGAAGGCTAAGTTGAAATACACAAACTTGCAAGCTGCCAAAAAAATACAACACAATCCGGCTAAAGTAGTACGCTTGACATCCTCCGGACACACATTCGTGACCACGATGTCGCAGTTAAATACAAGCTGAATCAACGCGCGTACGCATCCAGGGAAAAATGCATGTGGCAGGAAGACCGGCATCAAAGAATTCGCGCGTTGCTGTCCACGCTGCAACGTGTGTCCACGGAACGGATCATGGCGGATCTCGGGGTGTCGCGCGAAACCGTGCGGCGCGACCTGCTCGATCTCGAAGCGCTAGGTGAACTGCGGCGCGTGCACGGCGGCGCGATCAAGCCCGCCGACGAAGCGCCGATCGCGGAACGCGCCCACATGCGTGTCAAATCCAAAACGGCGATTGCGAAGGCGGCTACGCGTTTGATCGCGAGCGGCCAGACGCTTTTCATCGACGCCGGCACCACCACCGCCGCGCTAGCCGAAGAACTGGCGAAACTCGCGAACCTCACCATCGTCACCAATTCGATCGATGTCGCGTTGAAGATGCGCGGCGCAGTCGATCAAACCGAAGCCGCCAACGAAGTCATTCTGCTGGGCGGATCGATCAGCGACCGCGCCATGGCGACCACCGGCGCCACCACCGTGCTCGACATCCAGCGCTATCGCGCGGACCTCGCGCTGCTGTCGCCGGTCGGCATCGATCACCGGCATGGCGCGACCAACTACGATCACGCCGAAACCGAAGTCGCGCGCGCGATGGTCGCCAACGCGGACCGCGTGGTGATCCTCGCCGACTACAGCAAGATCGGCCAGCGCAGCCGTATCTCGTACTGCCCGGTCGAGCGGATCGACGTGCTCGTCACCAACAAAAAGGCGGCCGAAGCCGCCGAGTTTGCATCGCTGAAAAAGAAGCTCGAAGAGATCGTGCTCGCTTAGGGCTTGGGCCTTAGGTCAGAAGACTCGAGGTCTATTCCTTCACATGCATCGTGTCGAGCGAACGCTTGCGCAAGCGGGTGTCGTGCAATGCGCCGGCTGCGTCGAGTACCGGATAGGCGGTCGAGCAGAACAACGAGTTGAGCCGCTTCATGTCGCTGATCAGATCGAGATGCAGCGCACTGGTTTCGATGCTTCGCAGGGTCTGTCCGGTGAGCCGGTCCAGATGCCGGTATGAATACGCGCGCTCCAGATCACGAAAGCGCTCCTTCTCCGCGAGCAGGCGCTCGGCACAACGCAGATCGTTGTTCAGAAAGACCGATAAGCCAAGCTGCAAATTGCTGACGAGCCGCGTCTGCAAGTCGTCCAGTTCACCCAGCCCTTCCTCCGAAAACGACAAACGGTGGGCGATCTTCTTTTCCTCGATGTCGCGCACGATCCGCTCGATGATGTCGCCCGCATGCTCCAGGTTGATCGTCAATGAAATGATGTCGGTCCAGCGGCGGCTGTCGGCTTCGTCGAGTTGCTCGCGCGAGATCAGCGTCAGATAGGTTTTGACGGCGGCGTAGAGCTCGTCCACGTCGTCGTCCATGCGCGCCGTTTCGCGCGCTTTGTCCAGATTGTTGTTATGGATCAGGTCCGCGACGTTGTCGAGCATAGTGCGCACAATGTCGCCGATCCGCAGCACCTCGCGTGCGGCATGCGCGAGCGCAAGCGTCGGCGTGGACAGCGCCGCGGTATCCAGATGGAGCGGCCGCAGCTCGCCATTCGGCATCGGCCGGTCGGGCAAGATGCGCACACAGACGCGCGCCACCGGATCGATCAGCGAGAGGCACGCGCAGCAACGCAGCGTGTTGTAGATCAGATGGAAGCCGACCGTGGCTTCACGCGGATTCGCGATCAGCACGGGCAGACCGCGCGCGAGCAGCGAAGTGAACGGCAGGATCAGCAGCGCGCCGGCCAGCTTGAACGCAAAGCTGCCCAACGCGAGACGCCGCGCCGCCGCATTTTGTGCGACGGTGCCAAGGAGCGCGAGCAAGCCGCTGCCAAGATTAGCGCCGATCACGAGGCACAGGGCGACCTTCAGCGAAATCACACCGGACGAGGCGAGCGTCGCGGTCAGCAACACCGCGGCAAGGCTCGAATAGGACAGCATGGCGAACGCGGCGCCGACCAATGCGTCGAGCATGGTGTCGCCAGTCAGTGCACCGAACATCACGCGCACGCCGGCGCCTTGCATCATCGGCTGAGCAGCTTCGACGATCAGACGCAGCGCCAGCAGAATCAAGCCGAGGCCGATCAACGTTCGGCCGGCCTGGCCGAGACGGGTTTGCTTTCGCGAAAGGAACAGCGGCACGCCGAGCAGAATCAGGATCGGCGACAACCAGGACAGATCGAGGGTGAGGATCCGCGCCATCAACGCGGTGCCGACGTCGGCGCCGAGCATGATCGCGAGACCACTGGTGAGCGGCAATAGTCCCTGCGCCGCGAACGACGTGACGATCACCGCAGTGGCATTACTGCTTTGCACGAGACTCGTGACGCCAACACCCGAGAGGAAAGCTCGCCAGCGGCTACTGGTGCTGCGCCCCAACACGCTGCGCAGGTCGGCGCCGAGGACTCGCAGGATGCCGGTGCGCACAATGTGCGAACCCCACACGAGGAGCGCCACACCGGCCAGAAGGTTTAGGAGAATCAACATAATGCACTGCGCATCCGTTCCTGCTGCCATGACCCGAACCGCATGCCGCGCGAACCGGCACCCGGGGCGTATGACAGTAGTGTTGCACATTTTTGCCTTATTGTAATTTTGTGCTTTTAAATATAGGCTCGTGTCAAGCTGTGGATGGCTGTGTGCCGGCTCATGGTCAGTCATACGGGGAGTTCGACCACTCGACCGCTCGCCCACTTAATCACGAGGACTCTGGATGAGCCGCAACCTTGCGCTGTTCGACCTGGATCACACGTTGCTGCCGCTGGATAGCGATCAGGCGTGGGCCCACTTCATTGCGGGATTGGGTATAGAAGGCGCCGCGCGGCACGCGCAGGAAATCGACGATTACTACCGGCAATATGTGGCCGGCACGCTCGACATGGCTGCTTACCTGAACTACACGCTCGCGCCGCTTGCCCGCCACTCGCGCGAGCAGCTCGACACGTGGCATACGGAGTTCATGCAGCAGGTGATTGCGCCTGCGATCCTGCCGGCAGCGCGTGCGCTCGTACAACGCCATCTGGATGCGGGCGACCTGTGTTGCATCGTTACCGCCACTAATGTGTTCATCACGGAGCCGATCGGTAAGGCGCTCGGCTTCGAGCATCTGCTGGGAATCGAGCTTGGCACCGAAGGCGGCGATCCGTTGGCGCGCTTTACGGGAATGGCTGTCGGCACACCGACCTTTCGCGAAGGCAAGATCACGCGCACCGAGAGTTGGCTGGCCTCGCTCGGGCATCGTCTGCAGGATTTCCCGCAGAGCTGGTTCTATAGCGATTCGATCAACGACGTGCCGTTGCTGGAACGCGTTACGAATCCGGTTGCGACCAATCCTGACGCGCGGCTGCGGGCCATCGCCTCAGAACGCGGCTGGCCGGTGATTGAACTGTTTGCCTGAGTCTTGACCTGAGCCTGAGCCGCCGCGCTACGCGCGCCCTTTCCACGGCACGAGCCGCCGTTCCAGCGCACGCATACCGAGATCGAAGAGCCACGCGATCAGCCCGATCAGCACGATGCCCATCACCACCACGTCGGTGCGTAGAAAGCTCGATGCGTTCAACACCATCTGACCCAACCCCGCAGTGGCCGCAACCATTTCGGCGGCGACCAGCGTAGTCCAGCCGAAGCCGATCGCGATGCGCAGGCCGGTCAGAATCTCCGGCAACGCCGCAGGCAAAACCACGTGCCGCACGATCTGCGAGAAGCGGCCGCCCAGCGAATACGCCGCATGAATCTGCTCGATGGTCGCGCTGCGCACGCCGGCCCGCGCGGCCATGGCAATAGGTGCGAAGCAGGCCAGATAAATCACGACGATCTTCGCCGTTTCGTCGATGCCGAACCAGATCACCACGAGCGGCAGATACGCGAGCGGCGGCAGCGGTCGATAGAACTCGAGCGGCGGATCGAGAAGGCCGCGCGCGACCCGGCTCACTCCCATCAGAATGCCGACCGGCACGGCCGTGACCGCAGCCAGCGCAAACGCGCCGAACACACGCAAGGCGCTCCACGCGAGATGCTCGGAGAGCGGCAAGCCGCCTTGAATGCGGCCGTGCCACGCGTCGAGAAATGCGCTCCACACCGCTTCGGGTGTGGGCAGAAATAGCGGCGGCAACCAGTGCAGATGCGTGGCAAGCCACCACAACGCCGCGAGCGTCGAGACCGAGACCGCGCTAAGCGCCGCGCTCGGACCTTCGCCCGGCAAACGCCAGCCGCGCACGGGGCGCGCGGCCCGCTGCGGCCGCTTGCCGGTCTGGGCGAGCGGCACCTTGCCCAAAGATTCCCGCGAAGCCGTCACGACAGCACCTCTTCCTGATTGCGCTCATGCAGCCGATGCACCAGCCGCTCGCGCCATACGATGAAATCCGCCGACGACTTCACCGCGCGTGCGTCGCGTGTCTGTAGAAAACGCCGCGCGAACGGCAAGTCGTAGCTATCGGCGATGCGGCCCGGGCCCGGCGTCATGACGACGAGACGGGTCGCGAGAAAAAGCGCCTCCTCGACGCTGTGCGTGATGAAGAACACCGTTTTGCGTGTGCGGCCCCAGACATCGAGTACGAGTTCCTGCATCGACTCGCGCGTCATGGCGTCGAGCGCGCCCATCGGTTCGTCCATCAGCAGCACGTGCGGATCGCTTGCGAGTGCACGGGCGATACCCACACGCTGCTGCATGCCGCCCGACAACTCATAGACCCGCGAGCGCGCATGCTTCTCAAGCCCGACGAGCTTCAGCATCTCGAACGCAATGCGCTCGCGCTCCGCCTTCGGCACGCGCTGAAAGCGCAAACCGAGCGCGACGTTGTCGAGCACGTCGAGCCACGGCATCAACGCGTACTTCTGGAACACGACGCCACGGTCCGCGCCCGGCCCGAGCACGGGCTCGCCGTTCAGCCGCACCTCGCCTTCGGTCGGCGGGATGAAGCCGGCAATGCAATTGAGCAAGGTCGTCTTGCCGCAGCCCGACGCGCCCAGCGCGACCACGAACTCGCCGGGTTCGATACGCAGATCGACATCGGCCAGCGCGACATGCGGCGCCGCGCCGCGCGCGCCTTCGTAGGCGACGTGCAGTCGCCGGATTTCAAGACCGCTCATCGCCGCACCTCATGATGTCGATAGGAGACAGCGCGCGACGATCAATGCGCCGCGCGTTGCACGAACTGCGGATCGACGCCGGTCGAATAGTCGGCCAGCACGTTCTGGATCGTGCCTTGGGTCTTGAGAAACGCCGCGGTGGCGGCCAGCGACTTCGCCGCACCCGATTGCGCGCCGCCGCCAAGCCACGCATTCGAAGCCTGTTGGGCCGGCGTCGGGAACGCGTACAACGCGAGGCTCGCCGGCACTTCCTGCGCGTTCGCGCCGGACTCTTTGGCGACCGCCTCGACCTGCGGCGACGCTGCCGTCCATGCCGACGTGTGATCGCGGTAATTCGCGTCCGTCGCGGCCAGCACCTTCACGAAACGCGCGACGAACTCAGCATTCTGACCGGCGAACTTGCGATCGACGACGAAACCGTCGAAGGTCGCCTTGCCGGTCTGCTGCGCAACCTGCCCCGAGGTGATGAGCACCTTGCCGTTCTTCTTGACCTTGGCGAGCACCGGGTCCCAGATATACGTCGCGTCGATGTCGCCGCGCTCCCACGCCGCCGCGACTTCAGGCGGACGCAAGTTGACGATCTTGACATCGGACGTATTCACGCCGGCGCTCTGCAACGCGACCAGCGTGTGAAAGTGCGACGTCGACACGAACGGCACGCCGATCTTCTTGCCTTTGAGACCGGCGACGCTCGTTACATTGGAGCCGTCGCGTGCGACTAGCGCTTCGGCGTCGTTGATATTGTCGAGAATCCAGAACAGCGAAATATCCACGCCTTGCGACAAACCCGCTGCGATCGGACTCGAACCGGCTTCACCAAGTTGCACCGAGCCGGACGCAAGCGCGCGGATCACGTCGGCGCCGCTGCCGAGTTTGCGATAGGTGACCTTGTAGCCGGTGGCTTTCTCCACTTCGCCGGTGGCCTGCGCGTAGCGCCACGGCACCACCATGTCCTGATACGCGATCACGACTTCTTTGGTGTCGGCGTGCGCCGTGGAAACAAACGACGCGGACAGTGCAAGCAGCGTAGCGAACGCGGCAAGCGGACGGCGGAAGCGGTTCATCGGAAAGCCCCTTGAGCAGGTGTTGTTCGGGAGGCTTTCGACTATAGGCAGTTTGTTCGCGGCCGGTTCTAATTAATCCGCGATTGCTAATCACGCTGTTCGAGCATTGCTTTTCACGTTCGGTTGGTTAGCGGCGACTGCTGTTGCGGGGGGCGGACGGTTCCAGCGAATGATGGCGGATCGTGGCGCTTATATGCAAGCTGGCCGTTCGGGAGATTGACCTGCAATTGACCGGAGCGGGATCATCTTTGCGTTGCCAAAGCTTCGCATTCCTATGATCGATTTTATTGGGCGCATTTGCTGATTGCTTTTCAACGTCGGCGTGCCAGTGTGCGCGCCCTTTGCGCGGCTGCCTCTGTTGAGCTTCTCGCGCTTCTATCGGGAGTCGTCGAAAGGTATTGCGATACGTTCCGCGCAGAACGGACAACTTCTCTGGGTCGTCATTTCGATGCGCGCCGGCGCGTACTACGAGATCGGCAGCGCGCTGGGCGAGGCTTCGACAAATAGCACGCTAGCCTTCATGCTGGCCGGATTGCTCTGGCATGTTCTGTTTCTCGTCGTGGCGTCCATCCTCGTCACGTTCGGCGCGGCTGACTCGGCGCCGCATCTTGATTATCATCGCGGCGACGAGGCACGCGAACGAAGGTTGATGTGGACATCGGCGATCATGACTGCAGCGGTGGTTGCCTCATTTTCCCTATCTCATTATTCGTTAAACTAACTAATTGGCAATCGTCAGAGCTATACTTTCAAGCACGTCTAACAGGGAGAACTTAAATGCCCAATCTGATCGACTACGTCATGGAAAATCGCGAACTGCGCAATCGCCTGATCGAACTTGCCGCTCCTTTTTCAATCATCGGTAGCACGATTGCCTCGATCTGCATGCTGCTCGCACGGCATTACCGGTAACGCTTCGCAGAGAAGCGCAAAGATGCGCAGTGCCGGCAGTCAAAGTCTGACCGTCCAAAAGAAAAAGCCTGCCACACGTGCAGGCTTTTCTCAAACTGACAGCTCTAGCTAAGACATTCAGACCACGCCAGCTCCATGCGCCTGCAAATCGGCGTGGTAGCTCGAACGAACCATCGCGCCCACGGCTGCGTGTGTAAAACCCATCTTGTACGCTTCTTCCTCGTACATCTTGAACGTGTCCGGATGCACGTACGAGCGCACCGGCAGATGGTGTTCCGACGGTTGCAGGTACTGGCCGATCGTCAGCATGTCCACGTCGTGTTCGCGCAGGTCGCGCATCACTTGCAGAATCTCTTCTTCGGTTTCGCCGAGGCCGACCATCAGACCGGACTTGGTGGCGACGTCAGGGTGCAGCGCCTTGAAGTCCTTCAGCAGCTTCAGCGAATGCGCGTAGTCGGAACCCGGGCGCGCTTCCTTGTACAGACGCGGCACCGTTTCGAGGTTGTGATTCATCACATCGGGCGGGGCGGCGTTCAGAATACCGAGCGCGCGATCCAGACGGCCGCGGAAGTCCGGCGTCAGAATTTCGATGCGCGTCTCGGGCGAAAGCTCGCGCGTCTGACGGATACATTCCACGAAGTGGGCCGCACCGCCGTCGCGCAAATCGTCGCGGTCGACGCTGGTGATCACCACATACTTCAGCTTCAGCGCGGCGATGGTGCGCGCGAGGTTACCCGGCTCGTCCACATCGAGTGGATCCGGGCGGCCGTGGCCGACGTCGCAGAATGGGCAGCGGCGCGTGCACTTGTCGCCCATGATCATGAAGGTCGCCGTGCCCTTGCCGAAGCATTCGCCAATGTTCGGGCAGCTCGCCTCTTCACACACCGTATGAAGATTGTGCTCGCGCAGAATCTGCTTGATTTCGTAGAAGCGAGAATTGCCGGTCGCCGCTTTGACGCGGATCCAGTCGGGTTTCTTCAGCTTTTCGATCGGGATGATCTTGATCGGAATACGGGCGGTCTTGGCTTGCGCCTTCTGCTTCGCGGTGGCGTCGTAGGCCGGCACGGCGTCAGGAGTGGGGGAAGCTGCGAGGTTCGCGGTAACGTCAGTCATTCGTTCGGTCCAGTCAGGCGGTGAGGGCACCGGCCCGTGGTTGGGCGACGGCCGCGGGACTGCCGTCGAGGTTTGCGGTGAGGCGTTCTGCAAAGGTACGGGCCACGTCGTCCCAGCCGGCGGTCACGCCAAGCGTGGCCATATCGACTGTTTCGAGCCCTGCGTAGCCACATGGATTGATGGCCAGAAACGGCCGCAAATCCATGTTCACGTTCAGGCTCACGCCGTGATAGCTGCAGCCGTTGCGGATCTTCAAACCCAGCGCCGCAATCTTGGCGCCGGCGTGCAGCCCGGCGTCCGGCCCAGGCGCCACGTAGATACCGGGAGCGCCCGCCTTTCGTTCTCCGGCGAGATTATACGCCGCAAGGGTGTCGATCACGGCTTGCTCGATCCGCGTGACCAACTCGCGCACCATCAACTTGCGGCGGCGCAAATCGAGCAGCAGGTAGGCCACCACCTGGCCGGGCCCGTGATACGTGATCTGCCCTCCCCGGTCGACTTTGACCAGAGGAATGCCGCTGTCGGCGGCGAGCAGATGGGCGGGATCGCCCGCCTGGCCTAGCGTGAAGACGGGTGGGTGTTCGACCAGCCAGATTTCGTCGGGAGTGTCGGCCGTGCGCCCGTCCGTGAATGCGCGCATGGCTTCGAAACTGGCTTCATAGGGTTCGCGGCCACGCCAGCGCAGCGTGAGCGGCACCGCGAGGGGCAAGGGAGTCGGGGAAACCGGGGTGGCGCACATGATCCCGGCAGTTTACCGAAATCTGGGAATTCCCGCCGGAGGCGGCTACATTAGGAATGTGTTAAATCGCGCGGCGGCGTGGCCGCGCCGGGCCGCCGCCAGAATCAATTGCGCGGCGCGCCGTTCCGCCGAACCGGCGCGCCGCGTCCTTCGATCAAACCGTGCGCCAGCCGCCTCGCATACGCGCCGCCAACCGTTCGCCGATGCGCGCAAACCAGTTCAGCGCACGCTCGTCGCAGCGCGTCGGCACGGAAAACGCCACTCTCGCCTGTCCGTTGCCCTCGGCGCTCAACCACAAACGTTCGCCGCGCCGCAGTCTCAGCGTATGGCCGGGCTGCAGCCAGTAGTCTTCCGTATCGTCGCTGCGCGTGACCCACACCGCACCGCCACGAACGACCAGCTTGGTGCTGCGCGCCACCTTCAGGGGAACTGTTTCGCCACTGCGGATTTCAAACGCGATGCTAGAGGAAATTTCTCGCATGATGCCCTCGCCAAAAATCGTTTCATGACTACAATCCTAGGCGTAACAAGGGTTTACGCAAAACGATCTATTTTCACCTCTATGTGAGAAATATTGCCATGGACCTTCGGCAATTACCGCCACTGAACGCGATCAAGGCATTCGAGGCCGCCGCCCGCCACGAAAGCTTTTCGCGCGCCGCCGACGAGCTGTTCGTCACCCACGGCGCCGTCAGCCACCAGATTCGCGCGCTCGAGGCCGAACTGGGCGTCTCGCTGTTCGCGCGTGACGGCAAGCGTGTGCGGCTCACCGAGACCGGCCGGCGCTACGCCACGCACGTGCGCTCGGCGCTGATGGCGCTCGCCGATGCCACTCGCGAAATCCGCGCCGGCGACCGCGAGCGGCGGCTGGTGGTGTCCATGCTGTCGTCGTTTGCGGCGCGCTGGGTGACGCCGCGCGTGGGCAGCTTTATCGAGGCGCATCCGCAGTGGGACCTCGAACTGCTGTCCACCAACGCGCTCACGGACTTTGCGCGCGACGACGTCGACGTGGCAATCCGTTTCGGCTTCGGCAAATATTCGGGTTTGCATTCGGAGTTGCTGCTGGAGGAGATTTTCTTTCCCGCCTGCGCGCCGAACTTCAACGGCGGCAAGCTGCCGAAAACGCCGGCCGATTTAGCGAAAGTCCCGCTCCTGCGCTCCGACGACGAACTCTGGCGCCCCTGGTTCGACGCCGCCGGCCTCACCGACTGGCCCGAGCCGAAGCGCGGCGTGCTGTATCAGGATTCGTCGAACCTGTTGCAGGCGGCCATCGACGGCCAAGGCGTCGCGCTCACGCGCCGCTCGCTGGCCATGCACGAGATCGCGGCGGGCCGCCTCGTGCGGCTATTCGATGTGGATGGGCCGAGTCCGTGGCAGTACTACCTCATCTGCCCGCCGCAGATGCTCGAGACCGCCCGCGTGAAGGCGTTTCGCGACTGGGTGTTCGAGGAGGTGGGACGCTTCAAGCAGCTTTTCGACCGGGCTTGCGAGTTGAGACCCGCCGCAAGCGCCGATCTGTCCGAGGACGCATTGCGCGTCACGCCGTAATACGAACGAGGCGGCGAGCGGGGCTTAAAGCACCACTTTGACCATCGGATGGCCAGTGAGCGCGCGATAGATGTCGTCGAGCTGCTCACGGCTCGTAGCGCGCACCGTGACCGTCAGGCCCGTATAGTTGCCGCCGCTGGACGGGCGCGTTTCGATGCGCGAGGCATCGACTTCATTGTCGAACTGCCGCACAACCGTGACGATCGTCTCGGCGAACTCGGGATGCGATTTGCCCATGATCTTGATCGGGAAATCGCAAGGAAACTCAAACAGTGACTCGTTCACGGGACTCATTCTCTACTCCTTGCTGCGCCTCGCGCGCTTCCTGGGTCTTAGCTCGCTGATAAGCAGCGTACAGCGCCGCAAAGACCGCACCCGGCTTGCCCTCGCCGACCGCTTGGCCGTCGAGCTGCGTGACCGGCAGCACTTCCTTGGTTGCCGAACTGACGATGATCTCGTCAGCCGCGCGCAGTTCGGCTTCGCTAATCTCACGCGCTTCGAAACGGATGCCGCACTCGCCCGTCAGCTCCTCGATCAGACCGTAGCGGATCCCTTCGAGGATCTTGTGGCTGCGCGGCGGCGCGGACAACACGCCGTCCTTCACCATCCACACATTCGACGACGATCCCTCGGTCAGCATGCCGTCGCGAAACTGGATCGTCTCGAACGCGTCGTTCTCCGCGGCATATTGCGCCATCAGCACATTGCCGAGCAGCGACACGGACTTGATGTCGCAATTGAGCCAGCGACGATCTTCCGCGCTCACGCAGCGTACGCCTTCTGCACGCTGCGCCGCGTTCGGCAGGTTCAGCGGCGTGACCATCACGAACACGGTTGGCCGGATGCCGGCCGGAAATGCGTGACCGCGTTTGGCGACACCACGCGTGACCTGAATATAGGCAATTGCGTCCTGATCGGCACGCAGACTGCCGTCCGCCTCGTTCGCCGCGACCACGCGCTCGATCAGCGCGCGCCAGCCGGCGTCGTCGAACGGATTGACGATGCCGATCTTGTCGACGGAACGCGCGAGCCGCGCCAGGTGCTGCTGAAAGCGAAACGGCGTACGGCCGCGCGCGGCCCCGGTTTGCGCATACAACGGCGCGACTTCGTAAATGCCGTCGCCGAAAATAAAGCCGCGATCTAGAACCGGCACGCGCGCTTCGGACAACGGCACCAACTCGCCGTTCAGGTAGACAATCGGATCAGGCGACACATCGGAAACAGCGGTCATCGCAATCGGGCTCTTACTTCTTCTTGTTGAACATGAGCATCAGGGAATCCCACACGCGGCCGACCACGCCGGCTTGCGGCACAGCCTGCAACGCCACGATCGGGAATTGCGCCAGCACCTTGCCGTCGGCGACCAGCTTCGCCGTGCCGACCTGCTGACCGTTTGCGATCGGTGCGATCAGCGGATCGACCTGCTCGATCTGCGGCTTCACCTTGTCGCCCATGCCCTTCGGCACGGTGATGTACTGATCGCTCTTCACGCCGATCTGCACGGTGTCCTGCGCACCCTTGTAGACGCGCGGCGTGCCCACCACCTGATTCGCCTTGTACAGACGCACCGTGTCGTACGCGCTGTAGCCGTAGTTCAGCATCTTCAGGCTGTCCTGCACGCGGTCGTGTTCCTTGGTCTCGCCCATCATGACCGAGACGAGACGGCGCGACGCATCGGTCGCGCCCGGCAGCGAGCGCTTCGCGCTCGCGATCAGGCAGTAACCGGCGGCTTGCGTGTGACCGGTCTTCAGACCGTCGACCGTCGGGTCGATCCACAGCAGGCGGTTGCGGTTCGGCTGCTTGATCTTGTTGTACGTGAAATCCCTGACCGAGAAGATGTTGTAGTAGTCAGGGAAGTCGCGAATCAGACGCGCCGACAGCACCGCGAGGTCGCCCGCCGTGGTGTAGTGCTGCGGATCGGGCATGCCGTTCACATCGGCGAAATGCGTGTTCTTCATGCCGAGGCGCTGCGCTTCCGTGTTCATCATGTTGACGAACTGCGACTCGCTGCCGCCGACCAGTTCGGCCAGCGCGATCGCCGCGTCGTTACCCGACTGGACGATCATGCCGTACACCAGATCGTGCACGGTCACCGGCTTGTTCGCTTCGATGAACATGCGCGATTCGTCGGTGCGCACGCGGCGCACCGCTTCGCTCGGCATGACCGTCTGGTCCATGTTGATCTTCTTCGTCTGCAGTGCTTCGAAGACGAGGTACGCCGTCATCAGCTTGGTCAGCGACGCCGGTTCCACGCGCTCGTCGGGGTTGCCCGAGGCGAGCACCTGGTTGCTGGTCGCGTCGACGAGCACCCATGAGCGCGCGTTCACGGCCGGCGGCGGCACTTGCGCAAACGCGGTGCTGGCGACGAGCGTGGCCGGCAGCACGACACCGAGGGTCACGGCACGGCTAAGCGCGGAAGGAACGAAGGAAGCAACTGAAGGGAATGACGTGCGGCCGGAGGTGGAGAAACGCATAGGGTCGATTGGTGCAGAAAAATACATCGCGCGCAGGGCGCAAAGTTTGGAAGAGCCGGTCGGCGAGCGTCTGGCCGTAAAAACGGCGCGGCGCCCATTGGACTTCCGGCCACGCGATCGGTTCGCGCAGCACGCCTTGCATCCGGCACCGCTGCGCGCGAAAAGACGCTACGCGTCGCGCGAACTGCCGGATGGGCGGCGCTGCGCCCAAAAAAGAGTCGCCATTATACGCGCGCTATCCCGGTTACTTTGCGCCAAGGTCGGCGATTAATTTGCGTTTGTGCGTACCTGTACCCCGGAAAACACACATCGCCTGCCGATTACCGCCACGCGTCGACGATGATCCGCTTCAGCACGTGCAGCTTGCGATGCAGAAAATGCTCCGCCCCCGGAATCACGACGACCGGCAATTCCTGCGGCCGCGCCCAGTCGTAAACGGATTGAATGGGAACCGTCTCGTCGGTTTCACCGTGAATCACGAGCGTGTTTTCCGGCACGGGCGCGACGTCCCAGCGGCTCGCCGCGGTGCCGACCAGCACCATTCGCTCGATCTCCTGACCTTCTTCGCGCAACTGCGCGGCCACGTGCGACAACACGAACGTGCCGAACGAAAAACCCGCCAGCACGAGGGGCAGATCGCCTTGACCCGGTTCGGCGCGCATGTGATCGAGCACGGCGCGCAGGTCGTCGCGCTCGCCGATGCCCGCGTCATGCTCGCCTTGCGTTTCGCCGACACCGCGAAAATTCGAGCGATACGTCACGTAGTTCAACTGCACGAGCGTGCGCGCGAGCGTCTGCGCGACCTTGTTGTCCATGGTGCCGCCGAACAGCGGATGCGGATGCGCGACCAGCGCGATGCCGCGCGGCGCGGCGCCGTTCTCGCGCGTCTCGTCGGGCAGATCCAGCGCGACCTCGATCTTGCCGACCGGGCCGTCGATCAGATACTTCCTGGTATGTACGTTCATGGCGACGCTTTATTGATCGATTTTCAGACGCTCGACAATCTTGCCGTTCGCGAGGTGGGAGTCGACGATTTCGTCGATGTCGCTCTCGTCGACGTACGTGTACCAGATACCTTCCGGATACACGACGACCGTCGGGCCGAGTTCACAGCGGTCGAGGCAACCGGCCTTGTTGATGCGCACCTGGCCCGGACCTGCGAGACCGAGTTTCTTCACGCGTTTTTTCGCGTACTCCTGCATCACCTGCGCGTTGCAGTTCGCGCAGCTCGGGCGCTCGGCGCCGGGCTCGCGCTGATTGAGACAGAAGAAGACGTGATACTTGTAGAAGGAGTCCATGATGTCCGGGGGCGAGGCTGTCAATGTGGGGAACGGCGCTGGATGCACGGCGGCGCGCCTGTTGTGCGAACGATTATAACGAGCGGGGCTGGCGGTCGCTGATGCTGGCCACGCTTGCCCCACGCTCCGAGTGCGCGCTTCACGTGTGCTTCATGCGCCGTTTGAGCCATGCCTGCTCGACGATATAGGCGAGCCACACGAGTGCGGCATATGGCCAGATCCACGCGAGCCAGTGCGCCAGACCGTTGAAGTGCAGATAACGCCCTTGCCGCCAGTCGGCCAGCACGGCATCGAAATACGGATTCACCGGCAGCAGATTGACGAACACCAATGCGACCGTCAGCGCGGCGCCCGCCAGCGCCGCGCGTGATCTGCGCCGCAGACGCAACGTGAAGAGTGCCGCGCCGGTACCGCACACGAGGCCCGCCAACGCGCCGGGCGTCGCCCAGTCGAATGCGAGACCGGACTGCGACTGCAGAAAGGTCGCGCCCACCTTTACGCACAAGGTCATCACGATAAACAGCAGCAACAGGCGCACGCGCGGCGCATGGCGGCGCACCGGCAACGACGCCAGCGCGAGCGCGGCGAACAGGTTGAGCGTGGTGATCACGGCTTCCCACACGTCGTCAGGCATCCAGGCGGCGGCGAGCGCCGGCCATGTACCGACGTGCCAGCCCGGTGGCGTCCACGCGAGCAAGGCATCTTGCGTCGTCGAATCGAAACGCAGCCAGAGCGCGCGCGGCCAGTTGCCGAGACCGAACAGACGCGGCGCCGGATACATCGTCGCGAAAGGCCACGCCAGCACCAGGCACGCGAGCGCCGCTCGGTCGCGCTCGAACCACAGAAGCCGCACGCGCCGCAGCAAGCCGCGATCGAGCAGCGCGCCCGTCGCCGGCGACATGATCGCCGCGCCGAGCAACGCGCCGAGCGCATTGGCGGCGAGATCGAGGTTGGAGGCGACACGCGTCGGCAGATAGGTTTGCACGGCTTCCATCACGCCGGACAGCAACCCGCCGAGCACGAAGGCAAACGCGACCGCCAGCGTGCCGCGCCAGCGCGGATAGACCGCGAGCACCACGAGCGCGCCGAACGGCATATAGCCGAGCACGTTGGTGACGACGTCGAACGCCGTCAGGTACTGCGGCATGGGATCGGACAGGTAGGCAAACGGGCCGAGGCCGAGCGAACGCCAGCCCGTAAACGGATACCACGAACCGTAGACGATCAACGCGGTATACAGCACCAGCGCCTGCCGGGCGAGCACCGACGGACGGCGCGCCCAGGGTTTTACGCTCATGCAGCGCTCCTGTGTGTGCGCTGCAAGCCGGTCATTGCGCGGCGACCAGCGCCTGCACGCCGAGCCATGCGCCGATTTGCGCGACCAGATCGTCGCTGGCGGTGGCGAGCGCTTGCGCGCCGCCGGCGGCGTCCGCCGAACTGGACGGCGCGCGCGCGATGAACGTGCGCTGGCTGAGCACCTTGCCGTTCTGCGTCAGGGTGGCGCGCGCGGTGACCGCGGCGTGACTCTGGGACTGGCTGTCGAAGACCTGTTCGAATTCGCTCAGATCGACCTTCAGCACCGGCGCGGCGACGCCGTCGGCGCCCGTCAGCACGGTGCCGCGCGAACTGAGCGCGCCACGCAGACGCTGGGTCAGCAACTGCGAAGGCGTCATGGTCCAGTGGCTGTTCGCGTACGCGGCCGTCTGCTGTGCGTCGGCGTAGCTCAGGCGGTAAATCAGCTTGTCCGACTCGAGCACGTCGGGCGCGCTCACATCGAGCACCTTCACAGCCGGCGACGTGCCCGCTGACGCTGCCGGACTCGGCGGGCCGAAGTCGTAGCGGATGTCCGAGAGCGCTGCGGGCGTACCGGCGCAGCCCGCGGCGAGCACGCCGAATGCGAGCAGCACCGCGAACGCGGCGCGCGAGGACAAGAATCGGTGAATCGAACGTGACATGACAATCTTCCTTTCTTCAAACCTTCAAAATCATTGAGCAGCGCGGGCGGCGGGCCACTTGAAGCCTGCTTCACCGGGGCCGGGCGCCGCACCCGGCGCGCCGAACAGGACGCTGCGCGGGCTGGTGCTGAACGTATCGGCGGCGCGGTCCACCGAGCGGGCCGCGGAGCGCACGTCTTCCGCGAGCGAGTTGACGCGCGGCAAGGTGTCGTAGCCGACTCGCGCCGACAGTTCCTGCACGACGCCATTGATCGACACCAGCGCGTCGCCGGCCTGCTGCGCGGCCGTGCCGACCTTGTTCAGGTTGGTCTCGAACGGGCCGTTCGGCTGGTTCAGGCCGGTGATCAGCTGATTTGTCGACACCAGCGTGCGATCCAACTGTTTGATCGTGTCGGGCAGCATGCCGGCGGCCGGCGTCATTTTCTGGCTCAGCGTGGCCACGCCGTCGGCGGCTTTCTGCAGGCTTGCGGCCGTACCTTGCAACTGGTCGGCCATTTCCGGCGACAGCAAATTGTCGACGTCGTCCGCGACTTTTTCGAGTTTGCGCAGCAACACGTCGCCGCGTTGCTGCAGTTGATCGAGCAAGCCGGGGCGCATCGGCAACTGCGCCACCTGTTTGGCCGACGACGGCAGCGGCGACGGGTCGCGCCCATTGTCATCCAGCTGGATGAAGGCAATACCCGTCACGCCCTGGAACCCCAGGCTGCCGAACGTCGAATGGGTAATCGGCGCGTGCGTATCGACAAGGATGCGGATCAGAATCTGCCCCGGATGAGCCGGGTCGAATTTGATCGACTGCACCTTGCCGACGTCGAGCCCGCGATAACGCACCGCTGCGTCGGTAAACAGGCCCGTCACGTTGGTGCGCGCAATCAGATCGTACGGCACCCGCACGGCACGGTCGACGTTGAACAAAAATGCCGCCAGCGCAATGGCCACCAGCAGAACGATCGTGAAGAGCCCGGCCCAGAAGGCATGTGATTTGTTTTCCATTGTCAGGTTCCCTGGTTCACAGCGGCAATTCGGACGATGCCGGCTCGAGCGCCGCCCGCGGCAGCCTCGCGCGGCGCTCCGGCGGCAGCGCCTGCAACGCGCGGCGTCCGCGCAGGCCGAGGAAATATTCGCGGATGAAAGGATGATCGACCCCCGCGGCCTCCTCCACCGGCGCGGCGACCAGCACCTTGCGATCGGCCAGCACGGCGACGCGGGTGGACAGCGCGATCATCGTGTCGAGATCGTGCGTGACCATCACCACCGTCAGGCCGAGCGCGCGATGCAGCGCGGAGATCAGTTCGACGAATTCATCCGACGCCTGCGGATCGAGCCCGGCGGTCGGTTCGTCGAGAAACAGCAACTCGGGTTCGAGCGCGATCGCCCGCGCAATGCCCACGCGTTTGATCATGCCGCCCGACAGCGCCGACGGCATTTTCGACGCGTGCTTGCACGGCAGACCGACCATCTCGAGCTTGAGCATCACAATGTCGCGCAACAGATCTTCGGGCACCTTGCCGAGTTCGCGCACCGGCTGCGCGATGTTGTCGAACACCGACAGCGACGAGAATAGCGCGCCGCGCTGAAACAGCATGCCGGAGCGGCTGCGCATCAGCAGCGCGGTTTCCGGCGAAATGGTCGCGAGATTCTCGCCGAACAGCTTGATGGTGCCCGACGAAGGACGTTCGAGACCGAGAATCTGCCGCACCAGCGTGGTCTTGCCGGAACCCGAGCCGCCGACGATCGACACGATCTCGCCGCGCCGCACGTCCAGGTTCAGATGCTGGTGCACGATGTTGCGGCCGTAGCGCTTGGTCACGTCGATCACTTCGATCACCGGCTCGGCGATCGAGGGCATTGGCTGGCCGCGCACGGCCTGAGTGAGTGGCGCGATCATCCGAGCCCCACGTTCTGGAAGAGAATCGCGAACACGGCGTCCGCGAGAATCACGATGGTAATCGAGGTCACCACCGAGGTCGTCGTGCCTTCGCCAAGACTCTGCGAATTGGCCTTGATACGGAAACCGAAATGACAGCCGACGATCGCGATCAGCATACCGAACGCGACGCCCTTACCCAAGCCGATCCACAGATTCGCGACCGGCACCACGCTCGGCAAGGCCCGCGCGAAGTAGTTCATGTCGATGCCGAGCGCGATCTTGGCGGCGAGCGCGCCGCCCGCCAGCGCAATGATGTTAGTCCACATCACGAGCAGCGGCATGGCCACGCCGAGCGCGACCACGCGCGGGAGGATCAGCCGCAGGCCGTGCGGGATGCCCATCACGCGCATCGCGTCGAGTTCCTCGGTCACGCGCATCACGCCGATCTGCGCGGTGATCGCCGAGCCCGAGCGGCCTGCCACCAGAATCGCCGCGAGCACGGGCCCGAGTTCGCGAATCACCGAAAGGCCAAGAATATTGACGATGTACTGGTTCGCGCCAAACAGCCGCAGTTGCTGCGCCGACAGATAGCTGAGCACGATGCCGATCAGGAACGCGACCAGCGCGGTGATCGGCATGGCTTTGGTGCCGGCGTTATAGATGTTCGCGGAGATCTCGGTCCACGGCGTGATTTTCGGTTTGCGCGCGATCGCCAACAGATCGAGCACGACGCGCCCGAGCATGGCCACGCCGCCATACAGATGCTCGAAGAAAGAGAAGATCGCGAGCCCCAGCCGCGTGAACGGATCGAACTTGATCACCGGCTCGGCGGTTTCGCGCACGGTGTCCAGCAGGGCGATGCGCTCGAAAATGTCGCGTTGCGTGTCGGTGAGCGTGGTGTCCGGCGGCATCTTGTGGCCCCACACGCGCCACAGCGCCTGGCCGCCGACGTGGTCCATCCGGTCGATACGCGACAGGTCCCATTGACCGATGCCTTCGGCGCCGACCAGCGACCGCAATAGAGGGATCACGTGCCCGGTGGCCTTGTCGCGCGCGAGCGCGAGCGCCGTCCACTGGCCCGAGAGCCGGACGATCTTGCCTTGGCTGCCTGCCGCGACTTCGAGGCCGGGCGGAGTGTCGTAGTTCAAGGATCGTTGAATCTGGTTATCGGATTAGCGGCCATTGTAACGAAGGCGCGGCGCAGGAACCGTGCGCGCGGGCTTACCGGGTTCGCTGTCGCTACAATATGAACCATGAACGCTTCCAAGACTCCCCCTCAAGCAGACTGGCGCATCGATCGCGAGCGCGCCGTCGCCCTGTTCGGCCCGCACGCGCATGACTGGCCGATCGAAATCGTCGAGGAAACCGGCTCGACCAACGCCGACCTGATGGCACGCGTCAAAGCGCTGCCGCGCAAGGCCGGCGCGCTGCCGCGGCCGATCGTGCGGGTCGCGTATCTGCAAACCGCCGGGCGTGGCCGCCGTGGCCGTCCGTGGTATGCGGAGCCGGGCAATGCGCTGCTGTTTTCCGTGGCGTGCGTGCTGCCGTGTCCGCTCGAAGGGCTCGCGGGTCTGAGTCTCGCGGTGGGCGTCGCGCTGGTCGACGGGCTGCGCTCGCTGCCCGTCGCTGGCCCCGGCCAGATCGCGCTGAAGTGGCCGAACGACGTCCTGCTCGAAGGCGACAAGCTGGCCGGCATCCTGATCGAGACCGCGTGGAGCACCGACGACACCAGCGCGGTGGTGATCGGCATCGGCACCAACGTCAAGGGCGCGGACGAACTCGCGGCCAAGGTCGGCGCGCTGAACGCCGGCGTGCCGCCGCAAGCGCGCGGCACCGCGCCGACCGCGCTGCAGCGCGCGCTGCCCAACGCCAACCTCACCGACACGCTCGCCGCCGAGCTGAACGCGCTCGAACCGGCCTTGCAGCGCTTCGGCGCTGAAGGCTTCGCGCCGTTCCAGGCGCGCTGGAACGCGGTGCACGCCTACGCGGGCCGCGAAGTGGTGTTGCTGGAACAAGGCGAAGAACAGATGCGCGGCGTGGCGACGGGCGTCGACGAGCGCGGCCAGTTGCTGCTCGACACGCCGACCGGCCGCGAGACCGTGGCGACCGGCGACGTCTCGCTGCGTCTGGCCGACGGTGCCGCATGACGAGCGGCGCGCCCTGGCTGTTGATCGACGCGGGCAATAGCCGCATCAAGTGGGCGCTGGTGCAGGCGGACGCCTCCCAGATCGCGGCCGGCGCGCTGACGCATGGCGGCGCGGATCAGCCGGACTGGTCGGATTTGCCGGCGCCCGGCGGCGCGTGGTTGTCGAATGTGGCGGGCGAAAACGTCGCGGCACGGATTGCCGCATTGCTCGACGCGCGCTGGCCGCAACTGCCGCTTACGACGATTCGCGCCTGCGCGCGGCAATGCGGCGTGACCAACAGCTACACCACGCCGGATGCACTCGGCAGCGACCGCTGGGCCGGCATGATCGGCGCGCACGCGGCGTTTCCCGGTGAACATCTGCTGATAGCGACTTTCGGCACGGCGACCACGCTCGAAGCATTGCGCGCGGACGGCTGCTTTGTCGGCGGCCTGATCGCGCCGGGGTGGAGCTTGATGATGCGCTCGCTCGGCGAGCACACGGCGCAACTGCCGACGCTCGACGCCCAAGCCGCGCGCGGCCTGCTCGACGGCAGCATGCCCGATACGACGCGCCGCGGCCCGTTCTTCGCGACGGACACGCCGCGCTCGCTATCCGCCGGTTGCACGTTGGCGCAAGCGGGCTTGATCGAGCGCATGTGGCGCGATCTGCAGGATGAATGGCAGGTTCCGGTGCGCCTCCTGGTCAGCGGCGGCGCCGTGGACGAAGTGGCGAGCGCGCTGAAAGTGCCGCATACTCGCCACGATTCGCTCGTGCTCTCCGGTCTTGCGCTGATTGCTGCCGAGCGCGTCATGGAACGCGGCAACTGAATCGCGGCCATAGGGATAACGGCGGCTCAACTTCTGGACGGGGAAAACCAACAATGCTGCGCTGGCTGATCGCCATACTGTTTCTTGCCAACATGCTGGCATTCGTCGCGGTGCGCGGCGTATTCGGCCCGACGCCTACAGCCGGCGGACGCGAGCCCAACCATCTGAATCGCCAGGTTCATCAGGAATGGTTGAAGGTGCAGCCGGTCACGGCGTCGGACGCTGCCGATCAGGCTGTTGTCGGCGGCCCAGCGCCGGTGGCGCCGATCGCGGCGTCCGCGCTGTCGCAGTAACGCAAGCAGTAACTCGAGCAGTCACGCAACGAGCGGACAGACTTCGCGGCGGGCGGCGGGCGGCGGGCGACGCGAGACGCGAAGTCGGTGCGTTGTTCGCGCGGCAGTTGGCCTTTAGCCCTGCGTACGAACTTTTTTCAGCAGTGCGGTAGTCGAGCGGTCGTGTTCGAAGGGAATCGCCAACGCCTTTCCGCCCCAGCTTCGCACGATGGCCGACTCGGGCAGCACATCCATGTCGTAGTCGCCGCCCTTCACGAGCACGTCCGGCCGCACCGCCGAAATCAACTCGACGGGCGTCTTTTCGCCGAAGCACACCACGTAGTCGACACTCTCTAGCGCCGCCAGCAACGCCATCCGGTCAGCCTCGTTATTGATAGGCCGATCGTCGCCTTTGCCCAGCATACGAACCGACGCATCGCTATTCACGCCGACGATCAGGCAAGCGCCCAAAGCCTTCGCATCCGCGAGATAAGTCACATGCCCGCGATGCAGGATATCGAACACGCCGTTGGTAAACACCACCGGCGCGTTCAGCGAAGGACGCAGCGTCACCAGTGCGTCGCGCGTCAGAATCTTGCGTTCAAAAATGGCAGCCATGGAGGAATCGGAAAGGACAGGAAGGTGCCGTCACCATACACGATGGGCCGCATGAAACAAAACGGCCTGGCGCACATAAGTGCGCTAGGCCGTTCTTTTTTTCAAACCAGTTCGCAGCGCCTGGCGCCGCGAAGCCGAGTCACCTGCTCGTGACCATCAGGCTGGCTGTTCAGCCGACTTCTGATCCGCCTGCAGACGCGCGACCACTTCCTTGCGGTAGCGATTCAGTTCCTGCGCCGTGTTGAACGTGCGCTCGAACAGAATGGAAAGGTTGTGCAGAATGCGCTCCACCACCTTCTTTTCCCAGCCGTCGTCGAAACGGATCTGTTCGTCGAGCCAGCGTTCGAGCCATTCCGGATCCGGCAAACGCGATTGAATCGTGTCGCGCGGGAACAGTGCCTGGTTCACGTGCAAGTTGGTGGGGTGCAGCGGCTTTTCCGTGCGGCGAGCCGATGCCATCAGGACACCGATCTTCGCAAACGCGGCACGCGCGATGTCGCCGGTTTGCGCCATCGCCTTCTTCATGTAGCGCAGGTACGCGCCGCCATGACGCGCTTCGTCGCGCGAAATGGTTTCGTAGATGTGCTTGATGACCGGCTCGGTGTGCCATTCGGCGGCACGGCGATACCAGTGATTCAGGCGGATTTCGCCGCAGAAGTGGAGCATCAGCGTTTCCAGCGGCGGCGCCGGATCGAATTCGAAGCGCACGGCGTGCAGCTCCTCTTCGGTCGGACACATTTCCGGCTTGAAGCGGCGCAGATATTCCATCAGCACCAGCGAATGCTTCTGTTCTTCGAAGAACCACACGCTCATGAACGCGGAGAAATCGCTGTCGTGATGGTTGTCACGCAGAAACATTTCCGTGGCGGGCAACGCCGACCATTCGGTGATCGCGTTCATCTTGATCGTCGCTGCCTGCTCGTCGGTCAATAGCGATGCATCGAATTTGTCCCAGGGAATGTCTTTCTCCATGTCCCATCGAACGGATTCGAGCGATTTATAAAGTTCCGGATAAAGCATGGTGTTCATAGTCCCACCCCTGTTCTGCGCATACTGTGTGTGTCTGTCACTACTACGTGTAGTACTTTTGCTCACGACGAACGGATGTGCACCGTTTGCCGGCCAAGCATTCAATTTTACGCGGTAATCGGCCGCCTAGATGCACCCGACGGCAAAGAAGTCCAGGCATTTGCGCCCGCGCGCCTACCCCTACGTTACGCGCTGCGCGGCCAACCGTGGGTGAGGGATACCCTGTGCCTGAGGTCGAGCCAGTTTGCGATGAAAACCGCACCGTCCAGCCCTGCGCCGGTGTTGCCGGCGGTGAATGGAGCAAGGGCGGCTGGATTGGTAGTTTTCAGCGCACGCCCAAAAGCCAAAAATAAAGCTTACACAATGATAGCACGCTGACCTGGCCGAACCCGCGCCGTAACAGCCGCAATTCCGGTGCCTGCTGACCTTGCGCAAGAAAACGCGCGATTCGCGGAGTGTGGCGGACGATCGGGGTCAAAACCATGACAGACGGCGAACTCGCCTTTCTGTGCTGCGTCGTCACCCGCGTCACGCCACCGCGTTTCATTCCCGCCTTTAGACAGACTTTTTCGTGGCTTTCGGGCTGGCGCTCGCGCCGCTCGTGCGCTTCGCGGCCACCGGCGCCCGCTTCGCCGCCGGTCGCCTGGCCGCGGATTCCGCGTCCTGTGCCGGCGCCTGCGGCGCGTCGGCCGCTGGCCCGCCGCCGGCTGCCGAAGCCTCCGCATCGTCGGGCACAAAATCAGATGCCTCGGCACCCGCACCGGCGTTCGGCGGTTGCGTCATCGCGAACTGGGCGATCTGGTTGAATTGGGATTGCAGCAGATTCCACCACGCGGATGCGTCGAAGGGCGGCGTGCCGGGCGCCTCCTCTTCCCCGCCGGCCGGCTCCTCAGCCGACGAAGCGGCGCTCGCCGAAGCGGCCGGCGCTGGCGCCGGGGCAGGCGCCGCCGGATGCGGCCAGCCCGTCGCCGGCGCGGGACTCGGCGCGGCCGACTCTGCGGGTTGCGCCATCGACGACTGCGCGAAAGCGCCGAACGCGCGTAGTGTCGCGAGCGTCGCGCGTTGCACTTCGAGCGCCTGAATCGCGGATTGCAACATGCTCAGGTTCAGCTTGAGCCATTGCTCGACCGCGCGCATGTCGGTGATGCGCTTGTCGAGTTCCTCGACGTTGGTGAGCGGCGCCATCATGTCGGACATCATCGAGAGCGACGGTCCGAGGCCGCCGCCGGCCGGCTGCGCGCCGGAAAAAGCCGAGCCGAACGGCGACAGCCGCATCATGCCCCACATGCGTTCGAGCATTTCAGCGGGCGGGAAACCGGGAAAGCCGGGAAAGGGCGGCGTGGAGCCAGGAGTATCGGTCATGCTTGTCGCCTCGCTGCGTAAAGTAAAGAAGGAGCGCCGTCCCGCGCGCGTCTGTTTCGATCATACCGTGCGGCAGGCGGCCTCAGGAGCCCTCGCCGCCTGTCGCGCCGCCGTTCGACGGCGGTGCGCGCCACGGGTCGGCGCCGCCGAAATCCGGCGCGCGCCGCTCGCGCAGCGAGTTCACGCCTTCGCGCACGTCCGGCCCGGCAAAGCCCATGAATTCCAGCGCGAGCGACGTATCGAACGCCGGTCCCGCCGAGCGCAGCCAGTTGTTCAACGCGTACTTGGTCCAGCGAATCGCCGTTTGCGAGCCGTTGGCCAGCTTCTGCGCGACCTCGAATGCTTTGGGCAACAAATCGTTCTCGTCGACGGCGAGCGAGACGAGCCCAATGCGCTCCGCCTCCTCGCCGCTCACCGGCTCGCACAGCATCAGGTAGTACTTGGCTTTCGCCATGCCGCACAGGAGCGGCCAGACGATCGCCGCATGATCGCCCGCGGCCACGCCCAGACGCGTATGCCCGTCGATGATGCGCGCCGTCTTCGTCGCGATCGAGATGTCGGCGAGGAGGCCCGCGACGAGCCCGGCACCCACCGCCGGTCCGTGCATGGCGGACACAACCGGCTTGCTGCAATTGATTACGTTGTAGACGAGATCGCGCGCCTCGCGCCACACTCGCGCGCGCACGTCGAAATCGGTCGCCATGTCTTCGACGAGTTGCAGGTCGCCGCCCGCCGAAAAGCCCTTGCCTTCACCGCGAATGATTGCCACACGCGTATCGGGATCGCGGTCGATGTCGCGCCAGATCTCCGCGAGTTCGAAGTGCATGCGCGCGTTGGCGGTGGCGAGCGCGCTCTTGTTGGCGCCCTCGCCGCTCATCACGACTTCGAGCACGCCGTGCGGATGGCGATGCAACTGGAGCGACTGGTAGTGCGCGTAAAACGCGTCGTTACGGTGTGGTGCCTGAGACATGATGAGCAATCCGTGTATCGGTGTATCGGTTGAACCGTGCCGCGTTCATTCAACGCGGCTGATAAACCCACTTTGCATTCTTGATTTCGACCATCACACGCGCCCGTTGATCGAGCCCGAGGTGATCCGTGGCGCTCATGTTGACGACGCCGTTGGTGTCCGCGAGACCGCGCGTCGCCTCGAGCGCATCGCGCAGCGCGCGACGAAATTCCGGCGTGCCCGGCGTGCCGCTTTTCAGCGCGATCGGCACAGCGTTGCTGAGCAGCATGCCGGCGTCCCATGTGTACGAGCCGAACGCCGACACGCTGCCCGCGCCACGCACCGCTTCGAAGCGCGCGATGTAGTCGAGCGCGAGGCGCTTGGCCGGATGATCCGCCGGCAATTGCGCGGCGACCAGCACCGGACTCGCGGGCAGGAACGTGCCGTTGCAGTCGGCGCCGCACACGCGCAGGAAATCGTTATTTCCGACTCCGTGATTGTGATAAATCATGCCTTTGTAGCCACGCTCCCTGAGCGTCTTCGGCGGCAACGCGGCGGGCGTGCCGGCCGCGCCGACCACTACCGCGTCTGGGTGCGTCGCGAGAATCTTGAGGACCTGGCCAGTCACGCTCGGATCAGTGCGATTGAAGCGCTCGCTCGCCACCATCTCGATGTGATGCAGTTGCGCGAACTTCGCGACCTCGGCGTAGAAGGTCTCGCCGAGCGCGTCGGCCTGGCCGATGAACGCGATGGTTTTGACGCCGTGCAGGCTCGCATGTTCGGCGATCGCCGACGCCATCATTGCGTCGGTTTGCGGCGTCTTGAAGACCCAGTGGCGTTTTGCGTCCACCGGCTCGATGATCTTCGCCGACGACGCCAGCGAGATCATCGGCGTTTGAGCTTCGGCGACCACGTCGATCATCGCCAGCGAATTCGGCGTAATCGACGAACCGATGATCGCGTCGACGTGATTTTCGGAGATCAGCTTCTTGGTGTCCTGTACGGCCTGGGTCGTGTCGGACGCGTCGTCGAGCACGATGTATTCGACGCTCTGACCGCCGATCTGTTTGGGCAGCAGCGCGACCGTATCGCGCGCGGGAATGCCGAGCGACGCTGCCGGCCCGGTGAGCGACAACACGAGGCCGATTTTCACTTGCGCCAGCGCGATGCCGGGCAACACGCCGGCAAGCGTCGCGCATAACGCAACGGCGCGGCGCGCAAGCCGATTGCGCCAGGGCGTCAAGCCCAAGTGGTTGGATGCGCGAGCGCGCCGGGTTCCAGGTTCAAGAGATTCGAATCGCGGCATGCTGTCTCCTCACGTTGGTTTTTCGTTTTTGATGTGCTGCCGATGTCCCGGCTCATGCCCTGCTCACGTGCCGTTCACACGCGGCTTTGCGACGGTCCTGCGATGAACCCGCAGTCGGCCACCCCCGCCACGCCGTCGCGCCAGTCAGTGTAGCCGCGCGCACTCGCCGCGGCATCGGGCGAAACCCTTTCGAATCCGGCGCGGCGCGCTGCGGAACGCGGCCCGGACGCCGCACTCCGCACAAAAGCGGTGCTTCAATCCAGCGGCGCGATGCCCTGGTCGATCGAACCGAAAATCGACTTGCCCGCTTCGTCGAACATTTCGATCTTCACCGTATCGCCGTACTTCATGAACTCGGTCTGTGGCGCGCCGTGCTCGATGGTTTCGAGGCAGCGCTTCTCGGCGATACAGCAGTAGCCGCGCTTGGCGTCCTTGTTCGACACCGTGCCCGAGCCGACGATCGCGCCTGCTCGCAGGTTGCGTGTCTTCGCCGCGTGCGCGATCAACTGGCCGAAGTGAAACACCATGTCAGTGCCGGCGTCCGGCTGACCGACCTTCCTGTTGTTCCAGTGGACGATCATCGGCCGATGCACGCGGCCTTCGCGCCAGTGTTCGCCGAGTTCGTCGGGCGTCACCGCGACCGGCGCGAACGAGGTGGCCGGCTTGCTCTGGAAAAAGCCGAAACCTTTCGCGAGTTCGGCGGGAATCAGATTGCGCAGCGAGACGTCGTTGACGAGCGTGATCAGACGCACGCTTCTGAGCGCCTGGTCGGGCGTGGCGCCCATCGGCACGTCGGAGGTGATCACGGCGACTTCCGCCTCGAAGTCGATACCGAATGCTTCGGATGCGCACAGCACGTCGTCTTTCGGCCCGATGAAGTCGTCGCTGCCGCCTTGGTACATCAGCGGATCGGTCCAGAATTCCGGCGGCATTTCCGCGCCGCGCGCGCGCCGCACCAGTTCGACATGATTCACATACGACGAGCCGTCGGCCCATTGAAACGCGCGCGGCAGCGGCGCCATGCATTCCTTGGCGTCGAACGAGAAGGTGTTGCGCGCGCGGCCCTGATTGAGCGCGTCGTACAGATCGTGCAATTGCGGCGCGTAGAAGGCCCAGTCGTCGAGCACGCGCTGCAACGTGGGCGCGATCACGTCGGCGATAGCCGCGGTGTGCAGGTCGCGGGACACGACGATCAGCTGGCCGTCGCGCGTGCCGTCCTTCAGCGTGGCAAGTTTCATAGAGGAATGAACCGTGTTAGTGACGATAGAAGGAATCTATTCTACGATGGTGAATCGGCGCGGCCCAAGTGCCCGCAGTCTGCGTCATCCGTGTACCACTTTTTGAATGCGCTGCGTGCGCCTCGCTCATGCCTCCAAATGCCCGCTCCGGCGCGATCCGTACCGACGCCGACTCCGCTCCACCGCTCGACCCGACCGAACCCGACGACGACAGCGTCGAGAGCGGCGAGGAAAAGCTGCGCTCGGGCATCCAGTCGATCGAAGTCGGCTTCAAATTGCTCGACGTGCTGACCCACGAGCCGCGCGCCATGATGCTGCGCGATCTCGCCCAGCGTGCGGGCATGAGCCCGGCGAAGGCGCATCGTTATCTCGTGAGTTTTCTGCGCCTCGGTGTGGTGTCGCAAGACCCGCTGTCGGGCCGCTATGAGCTTGGCGGGTTCGCGCTGCAATTGGGACTCGCGCGGCTGGCTCGGGTCGACGGCGTCAAGCTCGCACGCGTCGCGCTGTCGGAACTGCGCGACCGGCTCGATCTCACGGTGGGCATCGCGGTATGGGGCAATCAGGGGCCGACCATGGTGCATTGGATGGAATCGAGCTATCCGGCCAAGGCGTCGCTGAAACTCGGCGATGTGATGCCGCTGCTCAGTTCCGCCACCGGTCTGCTGTTCGCCGCGTACCTGCCATCGAGCAAGACCGCTGCGATGCTCGAACGCGAACTGGCCGACTCGCGCCGTTCGTCGCATATGGGTGGCCCGCGCACGCGCGACGAAGTCGAGCAGATCCTCGCGCAAGTGCGGGAGCATCAGGCGGCGCGCGTGGAAGGCATGTTGCTGCCGACCATTCACGCGTTCTGCATGCCGGTGTTCGATTCGACCGGCGAACTCGCGCTCGGCCTCGTCGCGCTCGGTCATGAAGGCGCGTTCGATATTCGCTGGGGCGGCGAGATCGATACGGCGTTGCGCGAGTGCGCGGAAAAGCTGTCGTATGAGCTGGGGTATAGTGCGTCGCCACGCGACGAATAGGCGTGTTGTTGCGCGTTGGGCGCTTGTTGGTCGCAAGACTTGAAGCGAACTCAGTCGGCAAGGCGACGATACGGCGTTGCATGCGTGGTTCTGCGTACTGAACGTACGCCTGTTTTCATCGGCGCGGAACATCGCTCGCGGCTGTGCGGTCGAATCGGTTCGCTGCCTGCCTCGTACGCATCAGGCATCAGGCCTGGCGCCTTTT
Source organism: Paraburkholderia sp. RL17-347-BIC-D (assembly GCF_046027915.1). NCBI lineage: Bacteria > Pseudomonadati > Pseudomonadota > Betaproteobacteria > Burkholderiales > Burkholderiaceae > Paraburkholderia > Paraburkholderia sp. RL17-347-BIC-D. The sequence continues at coordinate 113,367 of NZ_JARESS010000004.1, read as the reverse complement.
TCGCAATAATCGCCGCTCGCACGTGCTGCTCGTCGATCCCGAAGCTTTCCGCCCGCACACATTCACTGACCGATGTCCTCAGCTCCCGTGACCCGCCGTTCCGATCGCACGCCGCCCAGCGGGCCGCGCACCGGTTTGCGCGTGTGGCGCTGGATCGTGGTGCTGCTGGTCGTGGCCGTTTTGCACTGGATCGCCGCGCAATGGGTCGAGCGCAATCGCGCGACGCTCAACCCCTCGGACAATGAGCATGTTCCCGTGCAGGTCGCGTTGCTGACGCCCGAACGCATCGAACGCAAACCGGCCGCCGCGTCACCCGTGCCTGAACCGGCACCGGCGCGCCACGCCGCGGCGAGCAAGCCGCGCGAACATGTGCTCACCGCCTTGCAACCGGCAAAGCAGGCCGCGCCAGCAGCACCTGCCGCGGCATCTGACGTCATGGCAAGCTCCCCGGCCGCAGCAGGCCCCACCGCGGCACCCAATGCCACCGCCAGCGCCGCCGGCACAGCCAGCGCGCCCGCTGCCGCGAGCGCGCCGCAAGCGTCGCCCGGCGTGAAGTTCTCCGTCCCGCCATCGGGCGAACTGCAATACGACACGTTCTACAACGGTGTGCGCAACCAGCCCGGCACGATCCACTGGACCAGCAACGCGCAAAGCTACGAAATGGTCGTCTCCGTGCCGCTGCCTTTCATCGGTACATTCGTGTATTCGAGCCACGGCCGCATCGACGCATTCGGCCTCGCGCCAGAGCAGTACGTCGAAAAACGCGGCCGCCGGCCGGAAGACATCGCGATCTTCAACCGCACTGACAAGAAAATCGCCTTTACCCGCACCCCGACCACGCTGCAGTTGCCCGACGGCGCGCAGGACCGTTTCAGCATGGTGATGCAACTCGCCAGCCTCGTGCGCGGTGACCCGGCCGCCTACAAACCGGGCGTGACGCGGCAGTTCTTCGTGGTGGATAACGATAGCGGCGAAAACTGGCCGGTCGAGACGATCGGCGATGAAACCATCCGCACCGCCCAAGGTTTCCTCGACACGCGCCATTTCAAGCGCCTGCCCCGCCGTGATGGCGATTTGCGCCGCATCGACGTGTGGCTTGCGCCGTCGCTCGGCTGGCTGCCCGCGCGTATCGTTCAGACGGAACCTAACGGCACGCAATTCGAACTGGTGTGGCGCGGCAAGCTCAATGCCGACACGGCCGGCAGCCCGCCCAGCAGCAATGGCGATGCAAGCACGGCTTCCCCTGATATTTCGACCAGCCCGCCAGCGCCGGCCGCATCGGCAGTTACGCCCGAGGCCATGCCCTCATCTCCGGTCGATCCGACCGATCCCGCCAATACACCCGGCATCATCAAACCCTAAGCGACGAATCCGAACTAGGTCTCCATCAGATCGGCGAAACTTCCGCATTAAGGTTGACTCGCACCACCTGCTGCAACCGTTCGCGCCTATGCTGCGTATATGGATCAGCGGTAATTAGCCCATGACAGATGGGACACAGCGCGCGCGAATGGACCCTTCCACTGCGTTCCCCTTCAAAGGAGCCCGCATGCAAGTGAACATCAACGGTATCGAGACGCGCTATGTGCTGAGCAACGAGGGCGGCGGCCCGTGGCTGACGTTCATCCATCAGCTCGGTGGTGATTTGTCCGTGTGGGACCAGCTCGCAGGCTATTTCCGCGACGACTACACCGTGCTGCGCTACGACGTGCGCGGCCACGGCAAGACCGCCGCATCCGGCGCGCCCTTCAGCATCGCCGATCTGTCGCACGATCTCGTCACGCTGCTCGATGCACTCGACGCACCCAGTACGCATCTGGTCGGCATGTCGATGGGCGGCATGATCGCCCAGCAATTTACACTCGATCATCCCGCGCGCGTCGACTCCTTGACGATCGCCGACAGCAGCGCCGGCACGCCGCCGGAAGCCCGCGCCACGTGGGATCAGCGCGCCGCGGCGGCCCGCCGCGACGGGATGGCGTCGCTCGTGCCCGCGACATTGAGCCGCTGGCTGACGCCCGATTTTCAGACCGCGCATCCCGAAGCGGTCGAGCAGATCCGCGACGTGTTGACCCACACGTTGTCAGAAGGCTACGCCATGGCGTGCGAAGCCCTGCGCGATTTCGACGTACGCAGTAAGCTGGGAGCAATCCGATGCCCAACATTGACCGTGGCGGGCCGCCACGACACGGGCACGCCGCCTGCTTCTACACAGGCAATAGCAGACGCCATCGAAGGCGCACGTTTCGAACTGCTGGATGCCGCTCATCTCGCGCCCATCGAGCAATCTCACCGTTTTGCTGCACTGCTTGAAACGTTTCTTGAAAGGCCGGTCTAACCGGTAGGTTCGGAACTTTACAAGCGTCAATCCGGACCCACCCCTTGAATTCCAAACCATACGCTCCACCTATGGCGCAGGAATGGCCAGGAGCCAACGGAAATAAGGAGTGTCGCCATGCAAATGATCTACAACAGCCCCAACTATTGTGTCGTCGAGTTTCCGCCGCAGGAAGGCCCGCTGGCCATGAAGTCGGGCGGCTACGAGATCGTCGACAAAAACATGCAGCGTGAGATCTATATCGACGGAGCAATGGCGGCGCGTTTTCGCGAGCACGTGCAGAAGTTGATCGAAGAGGAGCCGTCGCTGGATGAAGTAGACGAATTCCTCGGCCAGTTCGACAGCCTGATGCATCAACCGGTGATTCTTCACTAACGGCAGGGTTCGATTTAACGTTTTTGGCGACATACATCGACCGCGCCGTCCGGCCCCGTAACCGGGTAACCCGGCGGCTTTTACAAGTCGGTCGGCAAATATGAAGCGGCCCAGCAGGCTTTTGCCTCGCTGGGCCGTTTTCTTTGCCATGCCGGTTTAACGTTTGCTTTAACGTTCGCTTTTACGTTCTTTTCCATGCAGCGCACCTCGACAGCCCGGGTGACTGCGCCTCGCCCGCGCCGGGCGGATCTGCCCGGCAGCGGCTACAATGACAGGTTTCCCGAAAAAGCCGGCGCAAGCCCTCGTCCGCCATGAACCAGCCCGCTCAAACCGCCACGCCAGTCCGTCCCGACGCCGCCTACACGCGCGGCACGGGGCTGCCCGCGCTGCTCAAGTCGCGCATCCTGATCCTGGACGGCGCAATGGGCACGATGATCCAGCGCTACAAGCTCGACGAAGCCCGCTATCGCGGCGAGCGCTTTAAGGACTACGGGCGCGACATCAAAGGCAACAACGAACTGCTGTCGATCACGCAGCCGCAAATCATCAGCGAGATCCACGAGCAGTATCTGGCGGCGGGCGCGGACATCATCGAAACCAACACGTTCGGTGCGACCACGGTTGCCCAGGCGGACTACGGCATGGAAGCGCTCGCCGTTGAGATGAATCTCGAATCGGCGAAACTGGCGCGTGCCGCCTGCGACAAATTTTCGACGCCCGACAAGCCGCGCTTCGTGGCCGGCGCGATCGGACCGACGCCGAAGACCGCGAGCATTTCCCCTGACGTGAACGATCCGGGCGCGCGCAATGTGACGTTCGACGAACTACGCGCGGCCTACTACGACCAGGCCAAGGCTTTGCTCGACGGCGGCGCGGATCTGTTCCTCGTCGAGACCATTTTCGACACGCTCAATGCGAAGGCTGCGCTGTTTGCTCTCGACGAACTGTTCGAAGACACCGGCGAGCGTTTGCCGATCATGATCTCCGGCACCGTCACCGATGCGTCGGGCCGCATTCTGTCGGGTCAAACGGTTGAAGCGTTCTGGAACTCGCTGCGTCATGCGAAGCCGCTCACGTTCGGTTTGAATTGCGCGTTGGGCGCGGCTTTGATGCGCCCGTATATCGCCGAATTGGCCAAGCTTTGCGACACTTACGTGTCGTGCTATCCGAACGCCGGCTTGCCGAATCCGATGAGCGATACGGGCTTCGACGAACTGCCCGCGGATACGTCGGGTCTACTGAAGGAATTCGCGCAGGCCGGGCTTGTGAATATTGCCGGCGGTTGCTGTGGCACGACGCCGGAGCATATCGCGGCGATTGCGCAGGCGCTGGCCGAAGTGAAGCCGCGCGCGTGGCCCACGCAATACCGCGACGCAGCCTGAGCCCAGCGGCGCCTCGCCGAGCAGGCGCCGCCGCACTTCCGCTATCGAACACGACGCACTTAATCGCAGCAATCGAGCACATACGCCATGACCGATCACACCATGCGCCTTTCCGGCCTCGAGCCGTTCAACGTCACGTCCGGGACGCTTTTCATCAACGTCGGTGAACGCACCAACGTGACCGGCTCGAAGGCGTTCGCGCGAATGATCCTGAACGACCAGTTCGACGACGCGATCGCGGTGGCGCGGCAGCAGGTCGAAAACGGCGCGCAGGTCATCGACGTCAACATGGACGAGGCGATGCTCGATTCGAAAGCGGCGATGGTGCGCTTCATGAATCTGATCGCGTCGGAACCGGATATCGCGCGCGTGCCGATCATGATCGACTCGTCGAAGTGGGAAGTGATCGAAGCGGGCCTGAAGTGCGTGCAAGGCAAAGCGATCGTCAACTCGATCTCGCTGAAGGAAGGCGAAGAAGCGTTTCGCCACCACGCGAACCTGATTCGCCGCTATGGCGCGGCCGCGGTGGTGATGGCCTTCGACGAAAAGGGCCAGGCCGATACCTTCGAGCGCAAGACGCAGATCTGCAAGCGCTCGTATGACTTTCTGGTGAACGAAGTCGGTTTTCCGCCGGAAGACATCGTCTTCGATCCGAACATCTTCGCGATCGCAACCGGCATCGAAGAGCACAACAACTACGCCGTCGACTTCATCAACGCCACGCGCTGGATCAAAGAGAATCTGCCATACGCAAAGGTGAGCGGCGGCGTGTCGAACGTGTCGTTCTCGTTCCGCGGCAACGATCCCGTGCGCGAAGCGATCCACACCGTGTTCCTCTATCACGCGATCCAGGCGGGCATGGACATGGGCATCGTCAACGCGGGCCAGCTCGGCGTGTATGCCGACCTCGATCCGGAGTTGCGCGAACGCGTTGAAGACGTCGTGTTGAACCGCCGTGAAGACGGCACCGACCGGCTGCTCGAAATCGCCGACAAGTTCAAGACCGGCGCGGCGAAGAAGGAAGAAAACCTCGAGTGGCGCAACCAGCCGGTCGAGAAGCGTCTGTCGCACGCGCTCGTGCATGGCATCACCAACTTCATCGTCGAAGACACCGAAGAAGTCCGCGCGAAGATCGCCGCGGACGGCGGCCGCCCGATCAACGTGATCGAAGGGCCGTTGATGGACGGCATGAACATCGTCGGCGACCTGTTCGGCCAGGGCAAGATGTTCTTGCCGCAAGTGGTGAAGTCGGCGCGCGTGATGAAGCAGGCCGTCGCGCATCTGATTCCGTACATCGAAGAAGAAAAGAAGCTGATGGCCGAAGCGGGCGCCGACGTGCGCGCGAAGGGCAAGATCGTCATCGCCACGGTGAAGGGCGACGTGCACGACATCGGCAAGAACATCGTCTCGGTGGTGCTTCAGTGCAATAACTTCGAAGTGGTCAACATGGGCGTGATGGTTTCCTGCAACGACATTCTCGCCAAGGCGAAGGTCGAAGGCGCGGACATCATCGGGCTCTCCGGCCTGATCACGCCGAGCCTCGAAGAGATGGCGTATGTCGCCTCGGAAATGCAGCGCGACGACTACTTCCGCATCAAGAAGATTCCGCTTTTGATCGGCGGCGCGACCACCTCGCGCGTGCACACCGCCGTGAAGATTGCGCCGCATTACGAAGGGCCGGTGGTCTACGTGCCGGACGCGTCGCGCTCGGTCTCGGTGGCATCGAGCCTGCTGTCCGACGAAGGCGCGGCGAAGTACCTCGACGAACTCAAGTCCGATTACGACCGGATCCGCGATCAGCACGCCAACAAGAAAGCGCTGCCGATGGTGACACTGGCCGAAGCCCGCGCCAACAAAACCAAGGTCGATTGGGCGAGCTACCAGCCGGTCAAGCCGAAGTTTATCGGCCGCCGCGTGTTCAAGAACTTCGATCTGAGCGACCTGGCGAACTATATCGACTGGGGTCCGTTCTTCCAGACGTGGGACCTGGCCGGCCCGTATCCGGCCATCCTGAACGATGAGATCGTCGGCGAATCGGCGCGGCGTGTATTCTCGGACGGCAAGTCGATGCTCGCGCGTCTGATCCAGGGTCGCTGGCTGCAAGCGAACGGCGTAATCGCGCTGCTGCCGGCCAACACCGTGAACGACGACGACATCGAAATCTACACGGACGAATCGCGCTCGGAAGTCGCGCTCACGTGGCGCAATCTGCGCCAGCAGAGCGTGCGTCCGGTGGTGGACGGCGTGATGCGGCCGAACCGCTCGCTTGCCGACTTCATCGCGCCGAAGGATTCGGGCGTGGCCGACTACATCGGCATGTTCGCGGTGACGGCGGGTCTGGGTGTCGACGTGAAGGAAAAACAGTTCGAAAAGGACCACGACGACTACAGCGCGATCATGCTGAAGGCACTCGCCGACCGTTTCGCCGAAGCCTTCGCCGAAGCGCTGCATGCGCGCGTGCGGCGCGACCTGTGGGGCTACGCGAACGCCGAAACCCTCTCCAACGACGACCTGATCGCGGAAAAGTACCACGGCATCCGTCCGGCGCCCGGCTATCCGGCCTGCCCGGATCACTTGGTGAAGCGCGACATGTTCGACGTGCTGCAAGCCACCGATATCGGCATGAGCGTGACCGAATCGCTGGCCATGCTGCCGGCGGCGAGCGTCTCCGGCTTCTATCTGGCGCATCCGGACAGCACTTACTTCTCGGTTGGCAAGATCGGTCAGGACCAGTTGGAAGACTACGCAAAGCGCATGTCGCTGTCGAAAACGGATGCGGAACGGGCCTTGGCGCCTTTGCTGTAAGCCTTCGGGCGTGGCGGGAAGCCCACTATATCGGCCTTGAAAGACTGAATATTTGCGGCAACGTAATTTTCGGCTTTGTAGACTGAGGCGGCTTGACCCCGCCAGACGCGGCCAAAACGCGTCGGCTTACTAATTGCAATCGTCAACGGAGAAAATCGTATGAAGAAGCTGACGCTGTTGTTGACCGCTGTTTCGCTTGCCTTGGGCGCCACGGCGGCGCTGGCCCAGCCCGCCGCGCCTGGCGGTTCCAGCTCGGTCAGTTCGTATTCGCCGCCCACGGTGAAACACGTCAAGAAACCGAAGAAACAGAAAGCGAAGAAGGGTGCGTCGGCTCCCGCGGCCGCGCCGGCGGACGCCGCCAGCCAGTAAGCACAGTACGGCAGCGCCGGTCGGTCTGAATCTCTGAACGAAAAAGAGCCCGCATCGAGCGGGCTCTTTTCGTTGGTGCGCAAGGTTCGCGCCGCCGGGCGCCGCGGCTCTATCTAAAGCGCCGCGCACAGCGGTTCAGCGCCGGCTCAGATACCCCAGACGATATCCGCGTTTTCCTTCTGCGCCGCGCGCAGCATGTCGAGGAACGGATACGCGCGCTGCGCGAGTCCCGGCGGAATCTCGTGATGCTCGTGGCCGTCTTCGCCTTCGTGGAAATGGCCGTCGTGCTCGGCACGTTCCTGCTTGTCGACGGAAATCGCTGCCTCGAGTTTCTCGATGGCGGGGGCCAGTTCGTCGTGAGTGATGACGCCGCGTTGACCCAGCCGCTTGCCGACGATGCCGACCAGGTACTGGGCAAGGTTTTCCAGCATCATCACGTCCGGGCTGGCTCGGCATTTGAAAGTAATCAACATGACTGTTCCCTTTTTCGTTATGTTGGATTGGCGCGCGAGCGGCTCAAAGGCGGCTGCCAGCGCGCGTTACGTTGGCTCGCCGATCAGGCGCGGCGGCCACGGCCCTTGTTGGGCATCTCATTGAACATATTAGCACCTGCTAAAATCCGTCTGGACGGAAAAGCGTGCCGCAATGCGCCGTGTGCGGCGAAGCGCAGGGAGCGTGGCCCGGCCGGTTGGGCGCAACCCGCATGCCGCGCCAGCCAACGCCACGGCAAGCCGGCGCGCACCGCGCTTGATGCGTTGCAGGCAACGTGCCTGATACCGCACCCATTGCGACCGCTGCGCTTCGGCAAATGCATGCCGCTTTCCACGCTTCTGACGAACCGGCCGCGCCTGCCGCGCGGCCGGCGCCTCTCCCGCATCACCGGATTGCCTCACTGGACTCGCAACAAGCATGCTGCCTGCACATAAACATACCCTCGAAACACTGCTCGCCGACACGGTGAAGCAAGTCGCGACCGCCTCGCAAGGCGCGGCCGAAGCCGCGTTCGTGTCGCCCACCATCACGCTGGAGCGCCCCAAGGTCGCCGCGCACGGCGACGTCGCGTGCAACGTGGCGATGCAACTCGCCAAGCCGCTGCGCGCCAATCCGCGCCAGCTGGCGCAACAGATCGTCGACGCGCTGCTCGCGCAACCGCAGGCCAAGGGCCTCATCGAAGCCGCCGAAGTGGCCGGCCCCGGCTTCATCAACCTGCGCCTCGCGTCCGCTGCCAAGCAGGCGGTGATCGCCGCCGTGTTCGCTGAGAAAGAGGCTTTCGGCCGCTCGCAACGCGACGCCGGCAAGCATGTGCTGATCGAATTCGTCTCGGCCAACCCGACCGGCCCGCTGCACGTCGGCCATGGCCGTCAGGCCGCGCTCGGCGACGCGCTCTCGAACGTGCTGGCCTCGCAAGGCTGGGACGTGCATCGCGAGTTCTACTACAACGACGCCGGCGTGCAGATCCAGACGCTCGCGCTGTCGACTCAGGCACGCGCCCGCGGCCTCGCGCCCGGCGACGAAGGCTGGCCGGCTTCGGCGTACAACGGCGAGTACATCGCCGAGATCGCGCAAGACTATCTGAGCGGCGCCACCGTGGCCGCGAGCGACGGCGAGCCGGTCACCGGCGCGCGCGACGTCGAAGACCTCGAAGCGATCCGCCGTTTCGCCGTGGCGTACCTGCGCCGCGAGCAGGACATGGACTTGCAGGCGTTCGGCGTGAAGTTCGACCAGTACTACCTAGAGTCGTCGCTGTACAAGGAAGGCCGCGTCGAGAAAACCGTCGACGCATTGATCGCCGCCGGCAAGACCTACGAGCAGGAAGGCGCGCTGTGGCTGCGCACCACCGACGACGGCGACGACAAAGACCGCGTGATGCGCAAGAGCGACGGCACCTACACGTACTTCGTGCCGGACGTCGCCTATCACGTCGCCAAGTGGGAACGCGGCTTCACCAAGGTCATCAACATTCAGGGTTCGGACCACCACGGCACGATCGCGCGGGTGCGCGCCGGCCTGCAGGGTCTCGGCATCGGCATTCCGAAGGGCTATCCCGACTACATCCTGCACAAGATGGTCACGGTCATGCGCAACGGCGAAGAGGTGAAAATCTCCAAGCGCGCCGGCAGCTACGTGACGGTGCGCGACCTGATCGAATGGTCGGGCGGCGCGACGCCGGGCTCGGAAGCCGCCCTCGATCTGATCGACGAGGAAACGATTCGCCGTGGCCGCGACGCGGTGCGCTTTTTCCTCATCTCGCGCAAGGCCGATACGGAATTCGTGTTCGACATCGACCTCGCGCTGAAGCAGAACGACGAGAATCCGGTGCACTACGTCCAGTATGCGCACGCGCGGATCTGCTCGGTCATCGCCGAGTGCAAGGCGCGCTACAGCACGGACGAAAGCACGCTGGCTGACGTGGACGTCGCGCCGCTCACCAGCGAACGCGCGATGGCCCTGCTGAACAAGCTCGCCGAATTCCCGGACATGCTGCAACATGCCGCCGACGAACTCGCGCCGCACGCCGTCGCGTTCTATCTGCGCGACCTCGCCGGGGAATTCCACTCGTTCTACAATGACAGAGCCGAGCGCGTGCTGGTCGACGATGCGGCCGAGCGCAATGCACGCGTCGCGCTGCTCGCGGCCACGCGTCAAGTGCTGGCCAACGGTCTCGCGACGATCGGCGTCTCCGCTCCCGTCAAGATGTAAGTCCTCCGGCGCAACATGCATGCGGCCGTCGTTATAATCGACGGCCGTTCCAGGATTCTTTTTGCAGGTGATTCATACAATGGCAAAACCACGCCGCACAACAAAGCAATCGAAACAAACCGGGGGGACTTTTCTCGGCATCGTGCTGGGCCTGATCGTCGGCCTTGCGATCGCGGTAGTGGTGGCGCTGTATATCACCCGCGCGCCCACGCCATTCGTCTCGAAGGTGGCGCCGCCGGCGGCACCCGATTCGGGCGCGAGCCAGCCGCAGTACGACCCGAACCGTCCGCTGCAAGGCAAGACGCCGGGCCAGCCGGTGCCGCAAGCCGCGCAGCCGGCGCCGCCGAACACCGCGCCGGGCCAGACCAACTCGCAGACGCAGTCGGGCATGCTGGAAGAACCGCAGATCGTCGAAGTGCCGCCCGCCAACGGCAACGCGAACGGCACGGCGGTAGCGCCGAAGCCCGCGCAGGATAACGGCAACGGCACGGCCACCACGCAGGCGAAGAAGCCGCAAGCCTCCAGCGCACCGGCCGCCACCGCGGCAGGTTCGGCGCCGAAGAGCGGTTCGTCCGCCACGGCCGCCAACGCCAAGCCCGGTTCGGGCGCGGCGCCGGCGCCGGGCGATGCCAACACCGGCTACTTCCTGCAAGTGGGCGCGTACAAGACCTCGGCGGATGCCGAACAGCAGCGCGCGCGTCTCGCCTTCCAGGGGTTCGAATCGAAAGTCACGCAGCGCGATGCCGGCGGCGTCACGTATTACCGCGTGCGCATCGGGCCGTTCTCGAAGTTCGAAGATATGAATTCGAGCCGTCAGCGTTTGTCGGACGCGGGCGTGGATACCGCAGTGATCCGCTTCACGAAGCAATAAGCCAACAATAAACCTACGGTGATTTGCCGGAACGCGCCGCCGCCGAACTATCGGCGTGCGGCGCGTGTCACAAACACGACGGACGGTTCAAACCGTCCAACGCCGAATCTTGAAGACGGTGACGGGCATTTGCGTGGCGCCACCGTTTTACGCCTACTTGGGTCAACACAACATGAAGAAACTGCTGAGCATTCTGTTCCTCTCGCTGGGCCTCGTTGCAGCCTCGGCACAGGCATCGCCGGCCGCACCGGTGTCGGGCAAGGATTTCACCGTGCTGCCCACCGCGCAGCCGACCGACGTGCCGGCCGGCAAGATCGAAGTCACCGAATTCTTCTGGTACGGCTGCCCGCACTGCAATGAATTCGACCCGTACCTCGAAGCGTGGGTGAAGAAGCAAGGTCCGGACGTGGTGTTCAAGCGCGTGCCGGTCGCCTTCCGTGACGACTTCATTCCACATTCCAAGATGTATCACGCGCTCGACGCGCTCGGCCTGGCATCGCAGCTCACGCCGAAGGTCTTCAATGAAATCCACGTCAACAAGGACTACCTGCTGACGCCGGAAGATCAGGCCAAATTCCTCGCGAAGAACGGCGTCGATCCGAAGAAGTACATGGACGCGTACAACTCGTTCTCGACGCAAAGCGCGCTGCAGAAGGACAAGAAGCTGCTGGACGACTACAAGATCGACGGCGTGCCGACGCTGGCCGTGCAGGGCAAGTATGAAACCGGCCCGGCTGCGACCAACAGCCTGCCGGGCACGATTCAGGTGCTGGACTACCTGGTCGCGCAGGTCCGCGCCAAGAAGATGTAAAGCCGAGGCGCCGGAATGAGTTCACCCCTGAAGGTTTTCATTACCGGCGCATCGAGTGGCATAGGCCTCGCGCTCGCCGCCGAATATGCGCGGCGCGGCGCGATTCTCGGCCTCGTTGCCCGCCGCGGCGACGCTCTCGCCGCCTTCCAGCAGTCCCATCCGCAGAACACCGTCTCCATCTATTCCGTCGACGTTCGCGACGCCGAAGCGCTCGCCGATGCAGCCGCGCAGTTCATCGCGCGGCACGGCTTGCCCGATGTCGTGATCGCCAATGCCGGCATCAGCCGCGGCGCGGTCACTGGTCACGGCGATCTGCGCACCTTCCGCGAAGTGATGGACATCAATTACTTCGGCATGGTCGCCACCTTCGAGCCGTTCGCCGCCGCGATGAGCGCCGCAAAACGCGGCACGCTGGTCGGTATCGCCAGCGTCGCGAGCGTGCGCGGCTTGCCGGGCTCCGGCGCGTATAGCGCGTCGAAATCGGCGGCGCTCAAGTATCTGGAAGCGTTGCGCGTTGAAATGCGACCGTATGATGTCGGCGTGGTCACTATCGCGCCCGGCTATATCCGCACGCCCATGACCGAGCACAATCCGTACACCATGCCTTTCCTGATGGACGCCGATCGTTTCGCGGTGAAGGTGGCGCAGGCGATCGAGCGTCAAACGGCATTCGCGGTGTTCCCCTGGCAGATGCGCGTGGTGGCCATGCTGCTGCACGTGCTGCCGCGCTGGCTCTACGACCGCGCGTTCGAACGCGCGCCGCGCAAGCCGCGCGCCACCGCCGAAGCCGAGTAACTCATGCAACCTCGTGCGGTCGATGCAGCCGGCGTCGCGCACGAACCAGCGGGCGCCGCAGCGCGCATCGTTTCGCTGGTGCCGAGCATCACCGAACTGCTGTTCGCGCTCGGACTCGACAGCCAGATTGTCGGCCGCACCGGCTTTTGCGTGCATCCTCACGACAAGGTGCGGCAGGTACGCAAGGTCGGCGGCACCAAGGCCGTGAATCCCGACGCCATTCGTGCGTTGCGCCCCACCCATCTGATCGTCAATATCGACGAAAACGAGCGCGATACCGTCGAGCGATTGCGCGCGTTCGTGCCGCATATCGTCGTGACACATCCGCAAACACCGCGGGACAATCTGGCGCTCTATACGCTGCTGGGCGCGATCTTCGATCGCGCCCAGGAAGCGCGGCGCCTGAGCGATGCGCTCGAAGCCCGTCTGAGCGAGGCGACGGCGCGCGCGTTCACTCCGCAAAACGTGCTGTATCTGATCTGGCGCGAGCCGTGGATGACCGTGGCGCGCGACACCTATATCTCGACGATGCTGCGGCTCGTGAACTGGCACACGCTGCCGGACGTGCAAGGCGGTGCGGCAGGCGCCGCGCGTTACCCGACACTCGACTTCGACGCCGCGCCGTGGCTCGCCCAGGTCGACCGCATCCTGCTCTCCAGCGAGCCGTATCGCTTCACGCAAGTCCATTGCGACGCGCTGAAACGCGATCCGCGACTGGCCGGCAAGCGCATCGAGTTGATCGATGGGGAAATGGTGTCGTGGTACGGCGTGCGCGCGATTGAAGGCGTCACCTATCTGCTGCGACACGCGGCGACGGCGTGAGCGCAAGCCCGCTGCCCGCTCCATATGAATATGCGGATTATGTTGTTGTCGCCGCAACCACCCTTCGATAAGCTTTCGCGAAGGCCGACGCGCGCGTAGGCGGCATTGCCCGACCCATGCGCCAGCGCCGGAAACGTATCACAATAAAGACGACGGCTACGCCGCAAGGCCGCCCGTCCCTCGTCAACGGAACATAACCACACAACCAGACGCACTGCCTGACTGCGCTTGTTATGGGAGATCCTATGCGCTTCAAACTGCTCGCAGCCGCCGTACTGTTCACGGCGCCCGCGCTCGTGCTCGCCAAACCGCTGACCGTCTGTACCGAGTCGAGCCCCGACGGCTTCGATGTCGTGCAGTTCAATTCGCTCGTCACGACCAATGCGTCGGCCGACGTGATCTTCAACTCGCTGGTCTCGTACGACGAGGCCACGAAGAAAGTGGTGCCGGCGCTGGCCGACAAGTGGGACGTGAGCGCCGACGGCCTCACCTACACGTTCCATCTCCGCCCGAACGTGCAGTTCCAGACCACCGACTACTTCAAGCCCACCCGGCCGCTTACCGCCGACGACGTCGTCTTCACGTTCGACCGCATGCTCAACGACAGCAATCCGTGGCACAAGGTGACGGGCGCGAGCGGCTTCCCGCATGCGCAGTCGATGGGTCTGCCGAAGCTCATCAAGTCGATCAGCAAGGTCGACGACAACACCGTCAAGTTCGAGCTGAACGCGCCCGACGCGACCTTCGTGTCGATCCTGACGATGGGTTTCGCCTCGATCTATTCGGCCGAATATGCCGACCAGTTGCTGAAGGCCGGCAAGCAGGTCGATCTGAATTCGAAGCCGATCGGCACCGGTCCGTTCGAACTGAAGAGCTATACGAAAGACGCGGTCATCCGCTACGACGTGAACCCGACCTACTGGGGCCCGAAGCCGAAGATCGACCGTCTGATCTACGCGATCACGCCGGACGCCACGGTGCGGGCGCAAAAAGTGAAGGCCGGTGAATGCCAGATCGCTTTGTCGCCGAAGCCGCAGGATCTCGCCGATGCGAAGGGCGACAAGTCGCTCGCCATCGTGCAGACGCCCGCGTTCATGACGGCGTTCGTCGCGTTGAACACGCAGAAGAAGCCGCTCGACAGCCAGAAGGTGCGCGCCGCGCTGAACATGGCGTTCGACCGCACCACGTATCTGAAGACCGTGTTCGACAACACGGCGACACCGGCCGTGAACCCGTATCCGCCGAACACGTGGAGCTACGACAAGGCCGTGAAGGGCTGGCCATACGACCCGGCGAAGGCGAAGAAGCTGCTTGCCGACGCGGGCTATCCCAACGGCTTCGAAACGACGATCTGGGTGCGGCCGAACGGCAGCGTGCTGAATCCGAATCCGAAGGCCGGGGCCGAACTGCTGCAAGCCGACTTCGCGAAGATTGGCGTGAAGGCCGACGTGAAGGTGATCGAATGGGGCGAGTTGATCAAGCAGGCCAAGCAAGGCCAGCATGATTCACTCTTCATGGGCTGGGCCGGCGACAACGGCGACCCGGACAACTACCTGTCGCCGCTCTTCAGTTGCAACGCGGTGAAGTCGGGGATCAACTTCGCGCGCTTCTGCGACCAGGATCTGGACAAGCTGATCGCCGACGGCAAGGCAACGCCGGATCAGGCCAAGCGCGCGAAGGCATATGAACAGGCGCAGCAGATCATCCACGACCAGGCGCTGTGGATTCCGCTCGGGTATCCGACTGCGGCGGCGATCACGCGCACGAACGTGAGCGGTTATCACGTGAGTCCGTTTGGACGGCAGAACTTTGGGGCGGTGTCGGTGCAGTAATCGCCTTCGCGTTTCAACGTGTGAAAAAAAGCCCGGTTGCGAAAGTACCGGGCTTTTTTTATCGATACACCACCGCATTCACGCCGGCGAAAACCGAATCACACCATCCGCATCCTGCTTACGCTTCAACTCACCCGCAAGCCACAGCAGATGCAAGTGCGCCAGCGCTTCCCCCATCGCAAACGTCATCTGATGGATATCGAGTTGGCGCTTGAACATGAGCGGCACGATATCCGCGGCGCTCTGCGGTTTCTCTGCACACGCCTCGCGCACTTCGGCCAGACGCGCGTCGTGATGCTCGCGCAATTGCCGGATGCGGGTGCGCACGCCGCGAAACGGCTTGCCATGCGACGGCAGCACTAGCGTATCTTCCGGCATCGTCTCGTAACGGCCGAGCGACTCCAGATACAGCGCCAGCGGCGAGCCTTCCGGCTCCATATCGAACACCGACACGTTAGTCGAGATACGCGGTAGAACCATGTCGCCCGAAATCAGCACACCGGTCTCTTCGCAGAACAGCGCGCAGTGTTCCGGCGAATGGCCAAAACCGGTCACCACGTGCCACGTTTTGCCGCCGATCTTCACGCCATCGGCTTCGCGCAAGCGGCGATACTGCCCCGGAATCGCCGGCACGAGGCTCGCGTAATAGCTCTTGCGATTGCGCAGTTTCTCAAGCGATTCCTCGTCGGTCACGCCGTGCCGCGCGAAGTGCCGCGCCGCGCCCTCGCCGCCCGCATTCGAACCGTCGCCGGCGCCCATTACGCGCGCCTGCATGTATTCGCCGAGCGTCATCCATAGCCGCACGTCCCAGCGCTTCTTGTCGCCACCCGCGCAGATCCAGTGCGCGAGGCCGATGTGATCGGGATGGCAATGCGTGACGATCACGCGCAGCACCGGCAGGCCGTCAAGCACCGAGTCGAACACTTTCTCCCAGTTCTCCTTGATCGTGTCCGAGGTGATGCCGCAATCGACCACCGTCCAGCCCTGCTGGCCGTCGACCTCATCGCGTAGCAGCCAGAGGTTGATGTGATCCAGGGCAAAAGGCAGCGGCATGCGCAGCCAGAACACACCTGGCGCGACTTCCATCGCGTGGCCCGCGTCCGGCAAGGTGTCGCTGAACGGGTAGTCGAGTTGATGTTCGAGTGCATTCATTGTGGGTGTCTTCCTCCGTCGGCCGTCCGGCATGGCGAGGTATGCGATGCCGGGCGGCGTGGTTGCGGCGTGCGAGTGACGTACCGCCGCCGTACTGCGCCTGGTTGCGTTCAACTCAAGTTGACGATAACGTAAACGTCGATTCTATCGTTCAATCTGATTTTCTGCCCGGCCACGGAATGCCCCGATGAACACGCAATACACGATCACCGAGCTCGCGCGGGAATTCGACGTCACGCCGCGCGCCATCCGCTTCTACGAAGATCAGGGTTTACTCTCACCAAGCCGCGAAGGATCGAGCGGATTGCGGCGCGTTTATTCGGGCCGCGATCGAACGCGTCTGAAACTCACGTTGCGCGGCAAACGGCTCGGCTTCACGTTGTCGGAGATTCGCGATCTGCTGGACGTGTACGAGTCGCCCACCGACACGGTGCCGCAGTTGCATGCGTTCCTCGCCACGGTGGCGCGTCATCGCGAAGTGCTGGAGCGCCAACTGGAGGACCTGAACGCGACGCTCGAAGACCTCGCGCAATACGAAACCCAGGCGCGCGCGTTGCTGGAAAGCGGCACGCGCGAAGCCAAACCGGCATGAACGGCGCTCGGCGAAATATTTTTTGTCGAGAGTTACGCCTGTTAAGGCATGCCAAACTGAGGCATTAAGCGGAGATAGTCTGAAAGTCGGCGAACGCCTGATAACGCGCGAAGGCGCCAAGGCACGAGTCGAGCGGCGCGATGCGTCGCGGGTCCACCCGAACGATACAATCACGGGTGTCTTCACGACATGAGACGAATGCACGGTCGACATGAATCACTTCCCCAAACTGTTGTCGTCGCAAATCGGCTTTGACCTCGCGCAAACAATGCTCGAAGGATTCGACCGGCATTACCGGATCTTTCGCGACGCCGCGATCCATGCCAAAACGCTCTTTGAAAAGGCCGACTGGCACGGTCTGCAGAAGCTCGCGCGCGATCGCATTACCTCATACGACGAGCGCGTCGACGAATGCGTCGAATTGCTCGAAGACGAATACGACGCGGAAAAAATCGACAGCGAAGTGTGGCAGCAGATCAAGCTGCATTACATCGGCCTTTTGACCACGCACCGCCAGCCGGAGTGCGCGGAAACGTTTTTCAATTCGGTGTGCTGCAAGATCCTGCACCGCTCGTACTTCAACAACGACTTCATTTTCGTGCGCCCGGCCATCTCGACCGAATACATCGAGAACGACGAGCCGGCCGCGAAGCCGACTTACCGTGCATACTATCCCGGCAAGGACGGGCTCGCGGCGACGCTCGAACGCATCGTCACGAACTTCCAGCTGGAGCCGCCGTTCGAAGACCTGACGCGCGACGCCAGCTGCGTGATGCAGGCGATCCACGACGCGTTCGGCGTGTTCGACGAAGCGGCCAACTTCCAGATTCACGTGCTCTCGTCGCTGTTTTACCGGAACAAGTCGGCATATATCGTCGGACGGATCATCAACGGCGATCTGCTGCTGCCGTTCGCCGTGCCCTTGCGTCACGTGACGCCGGGCGTGCTCGCGCTCGACACGGTGCTGCTCAAGCGCGACCAGTTGCTGATCATTTTCAGCTTCTCGCATTCGTACTTCCTGGTGGACATGGAAGTGCCGTCCGCGTACGTCGAATTTCTCGGCACGATCATGCAGGGCAAGCCGAAGGCGGAAATCTATACGTCGGTGGGTTTGCAGAAGCAGGGCAAGAATCTGTTCTATCGCGACCTGCTGCACCATCTGTCGCATTCGAGCGATCAGTTCATCGTCGCGCCCGGCATCAAGGGGCTCGTGATGCTGGTGTTTACGCTGCCGTCGTTTCCGTACGTGTTCAAGTTGATCAAGGACAACTTCCCACCGCCTAAGGAAACCACGCGTGCGCAGATCCAGGGCAAGTATCAGCTCGTCAAGCGGCACGACCGCTTGGGTCGCATGGCCGACACGCTCGAATATTCGAGCGTCGCGTTGCCCCGCTCTCGCCTCGACGACGCGCTGGTGCGCGAGCTCGAAAGGGAAGTGCCGTCGCTGATCGAATACGACGGCGACAACCTGGTGATTCGACATATGTATATCGAGCGCCGCATGGTGCCGCTCAACCTGTTCCTGCAGAACGGCAACGACGAGGACGTCGAGCACGGCATCAAGGAATACGGCAACGCGGTGAAGGAACTGATGCAGGCGAACATCTTCCCAGGCGACATGCTGTACAAGAACTTCGGCGTGACGCGTCATGGCCGCGTCGTGTTCTACGACTACGACGAAATCGAATATCTGACCGACTGCAACGTGCGCGCGGTGCCGGCGCCGCGTAACGAGGAGGACGAAATGTCAGGCGAGCCGTGGTACTCCGTCGGCCCGCACGACATCTTCCCGGAAACGTACGGCACATTTTTGCTCGGCGACCCACGCGTGCGCCGTTCCTTCATGCAGCATCACGCGGACTTCTTCGATCCTGCGCTATGGCAACGGCACAAGGATCATCTATTGAAAGGCGAACTGCCCGACTTTTTCCCGTACGACGACAGCGTGCGCTTCTGCAACCGCTATCCGGAACGCTTTGCCGATGCCGCCGGCCGCGCATCGCCCGCGCCGGACGCGCCAGCCGACGAGCGCAGCGTGCGGGTGGCGTGAAGCTCATACGCACCCGGCAGCGTTGACTGCCGCGTCCGAACCTTATGTAACGACATCGACCGGTCAATCGGTCGAGCAACCGCCAAGACGCAACATGAACACAAACGATTCCACTCCCGACAATCCGCTCTCGCATCTGTTCGACAACAACGAAGCGTGGGTCGCCCGCAAGTTGTCCGAAGACCCCGAGTATTTCTCGCGTCTCGCGCATCAGCAGACGCCCGAGTATCTGTGGATCGGCTGCTCCGATTCGCGCGTGCCGGCAAACCAGATCATCGGCTTGCCGCCGGGCGAAGTGTTCGTGCACAGAAACATCGCCAACGTAGTGGTGCATACCGATCTGAACTGTCTCTCGGTGATCCAGTTCGCCGTCGATCTGCTGAAGGTCAAGCACATCATGGTGGTCGGCCACTACGGCTGCTCGGGTGTCGGCGCGGCGCTGCATGGCCGTCGCGTGGGTCTCGCGGACAACTGGCTGCATCACGTGCAGGACGTGCGCACCAAGCATGCGGCGCTGATCGAGGAATGGCCGCTCGGCGAGGTTCGGCACCGGCGGCTGGTCGAACTGAACGCGATCGAACAGGTGATGAACGTGTGCCGCACCACCATCGTCAACGATGCGTGGGCGCGTGGCCAGGAGTTGACGGTGCACGGCTGGGCGTACGGCGTGCATGACGGCAAGGTGCGCAACCTCGGCATGACGATCAGCGAGCCGGCTGCGCTCGATGCAACCTATCAGAAGTGCGTCGCGGCGGTGTCGGCGAGCGGCGCGCACAAGGCAGAGAACGACGTGGTCGCCGCCGATGCGGCGCAGCTCGGCGACGTGCCGGCTATCGTCGAAGGCGTAATCAAGGAGCTTAATCATGAGTGAGACAAAAGGTGATCCGATCGTCATCGTAGGCGTGGCTCGCACGCCAATGGCGGCATTTCAAGGCGACTTCGCCGCGCTGACCGCACCGCAGTTGGGCTCGGTGGCGATCCAGGCGGCCGTGCAGCGCGCGGGCCTGAAGCCCGAACAGATCGACGAAGTGGTAATGGGCTGCGTGCTGCCCGCCGGCCTCGGCCAGGCGCCCGCGCGTCAGGCCGCGCTCGGCGCCGGCTTGCCGCTCGCCACCGGCAGCACCACGGTGAACAAGATGTGCGGCTCCGGCATGCGCGCGGCGATGTTCGCGCACGACATGCTCGCCGCGGGCTCCGTCGACGTGATCGTCGCGGGCGGCATGGAAAGCATGTCGAATGCGCCGTACCTCCTGCCCAAAGCGCGCGGCGGCATGCGCATGGGCCACGGCCAGGTGATCGACCACATGTTCTACGACGGCCTCGAAGACGCCTACGAAAAAGGCCGTCTGATGGGTACCTTCGCCGAAGAATGCGCGGCGTCGTTCGACTTCACGCGCGAGGCGCAGGACGCGTTTGCCGTCGAGTCGCTCAATCGTGCGAAGCGCGCGAACGAAGACGGCTCGTTCGCCTGGGAAATCGCGCCGGTGAAAGTAGAGAGCCGCAAAGGCGATGTCACCATCGATCGCGACGAACAGCCGTTCAAGGCGAATCTCGAAAAGATTCCGACGCTCAAACCCGCGTTCAGCAAAACCGGCACGGTGACGGCGGCGAACTCGTCGTCGATTTCCGACGGCGCGGCCGCACTCGTCATGATGCGCGAGTCGACAGCGAAGCGTCTCGGCGTCGAGCCGATCGCGCGCGTGGTCGGTCACTCGACCTTCGCGCAGGAACCGGCGAAGTTCACCACCGCGCCGGTCGGGGCGATTCGCAAACTGTTCGAGAAGAACGGCTGGCGCGCCGACGAGGTCGATCTGTATGAGGTCAACGAGGCGTTCGCCGTGGTGACGATGGCGGCCATGAAGGAACACCATCTGCCGCACGAGAAGGTCAACGTGAATGGCGGCGCCTGTGCGCTCGGCCATCCGATCGGCGCGTCGGGTGCGCGGATTCTCGTCACGCTGATCGGCGCGCTGAAGAAGCGCGGGCTGAAGCGTGGCGTCGCGACGCTGTGCATCGGCGGCGGCGAAGCGACGGCAATGGGTATCGAACTGGTGTAACGCGCGTTTCCACAGCGCTTTATTTTGACGGCCTGGGGTATTCGATGAAGACAGTGTTGATCGTCGGTGCGTCGCGCGGCATCGGCCAGGAGTTTGTACGGCAGTACAAAAAGAGCGGCTGGCGCGTGCTCGCCACCGCGCGCGACGGCGCCGCGCTCGACGCGTTGAACGAACTCGGCGCCGAAACGTTTTCGCTCGATGTGAGCGCGCCCGAGGAGATCGCCGCGCTCGGCTGGAAGCTCGACGGTGAACGGCTCGATGCGGCGATCCTGGTGTCGGGCGTGTACGGCCCGCGCACGGAAGGCATCGAGACGATTACCGCAGAAGACTTCGACCACGTCATGCACACCAACGTGCGCGGACCGATGCAATTGATGCCGATCCTGCTGCCGCTCGTCGAAGAGGCCGACGGCGTGTTCGCGGTGATTTCGAGCAAGATGGGCAGCATCGGCGACGCGAGCGGCACGACCGGCTGGCTGTATCGGGCGAGCAAGGCGGCGTTGAACGACGCGCTGAAACTCGCGTCGCTGGAAGCAAAGCGCGCCGTGTGCGTTTCGTTGCATCCGGGCTGGGTGCGCACCGATATGGGCGGCGCCCAGGCGGCGATCGATCCGGCGCGCAGCGTCACCGGCATGCGTGAAGTGCTGGCGCAGGCCGCGGCCGCGCACGACGAGTTCAACGGCCGCTTCTATCAATACGACGGCACGCTGCTCGACTGGTGAACAACGAGCTTGCATGGGACCAAAGTAAGCGCTAAAGCGCCAACTCTGGTCGACAGGAGACAGACTCATGGTGCTTGATCAGGATCACTTGATGGTCCGCGACGCGCTGCGCACCTTCGTGCGCGAAGCGATCACGCCGCATGCGGCGGCGTGGGATCGCGAGCGCACTTTTCCAAAGGACGTGCATCGGCAACTCGCCGGACTCGGCGCATACGGCGTGCTGGTGCCCGAAACGTACGGCGGCGCCGGCATGGACGCGCTGGCGCTCGCTTTGATTCTCGAAGAGATCGCTGCCGGCGACGGCGGCACCTCGACGGCCATCTCCGTCAACAACTGCCCGGTGTGCAGCATTCTGCTGACCTATGGCAACGATGCGCAGAAACGCGACTGGCTGACGCCGCTCGCACGCGGCGAAATGCTCGGCGCGTTTTGCCTGACCGAACCGCAAGCCGGTTCCGATGCTTCCGCGCTACGAACCACTGCGACACGCGACGGCGACGCGTATGTGCTGAACGGCGTCAAACAGTTCATCACGAGCGGCAAGAACGGCAACGTCGCGATCGTGATGGCCGTGACCGACAAAGCCGCGGGCAAGCGCGGCATCAGCGCGTTTATCGTGCCCACCGATACGAAGGGCTACGTCGTCGCACGGGTGGAAGACAAGCTCGGGCAGCATTCGTCGGATACGGCGCAGATCATCTTCGAGGACTGCCGCGTGCCAGCCGCGAACCTGATCGGCGCGGAAGGCGAAGGCTACCGGATCGCACTGTCGGGGCTCGAAGGCGGCCGCATCGGTATTGCCGCGCAAAGCGTCGGCATGGCGCGCGCCGCGTTCGAAGCGGCGTTGAGCTATGCGAAGGAGCGCGAAAGCTTCGGCGCGCCGCTCTTTTCGCACCAGGCCGTGCAATTCCGCCTCGCCGACATGGCGACGCAACTCGAAGCCGCGCGTCAGTTGATCTGGCACGCCGCGTCGTTGAAGGACGCCGGCCAACCGTGTCTGACCGAAGCCGCGATGGCCAAGCTATTCGCTTCCGAAGCCGCGGAGCGGATCTGTTCGGCCGCCTTACAGATTCATGGCGGCTACGGCTACCTGAGCGACTTCCCGGTCGAGCGCATTTACCGCGATGTGCGCGTGTGCCAGATCTACGAAGGCACCAGCGACATCCAGAAAATTTTGATCGCGCGCGGTCTTGGCTGAAAGTCTGATGAATAAGCAACTGTTGGCAATGCAACGACCATCCGACTGTCCCTGCGGCGGCGCCGCGCCCGACCAGCGCAGCGGCGCCAGGGCGCCGCGCTTCGCGCAGTGCTGCGGGCGCTATATCGACGGCGGCGAAGCGGCGCCACGCGCCCTTGAACTGATGCGTTCGCGCTATAGCGCGTATGTTGTCGGCGCAACGGATTATCTGCGCGCCACGTGGGCGCCTCACACCTGCCCCGCCGATCTCGACGTCGACCTGGCCGCACCCGACGCGCCGCGTTGGCTCGGACTGCAAATCAAGGCGTTCGCTGAAACCGGCGCCGATCACGCCACGGTCGAATTCGTCGCACGTTATAAGGTGGGCGGCCGCGCACACCGGCTGCACGAACTGAGCCGCTTCGTTCGCGGCGACGATGGCCGCTGGCGCTATGTCGACGGCGACGTCAGCGAATAAAGTCCCTTTCTGCCCCTTACAAGACGCCACAGCGTCCTTACGCCGCGCTCACATATGGCCCTGATAGCAGGGCCATTTTTTGTTGGCTCGATGCCACAAGACCCGCGCCGCGCCTGATTGTTTCGTTGCGCCAAACACCGGCGAGGCCTGTATCGAGCGGCCTGAGGCGGCAAATCAGCACGCCGCAACTGATGGTTCGCGGGTTCTCCTTGATTGCACAAAACAAAATTGTCGTGCCAGGATGAGGCTGTAGCTTCATGACGTCACGTTGCGAGAGCCGGTCCATACCAACTCCGCAAAATGCGCAGGAAGCCCTGCCGGACACCAGACAGTGTGGTTCCGGCGGCGGTTTCAGGCAGCAGCCGTGACGCTCATCATCGGCGCGTGGGGTCGCGTCGGCCGTTTGGGTTCATCCCGTGCGATCTCGATTAGCGTGCGTGCGCCTCTGGCGCACTCCGTACGCGAGTGTGTTTTTGTTTGTCGAAAACCTGCCCGAAAGGCAAATGTCAGCAATGACTTTCGACGAACAGGCATCACGGTGTTCAGGGCAGGTTTTTGAGGCAGGTGCGTGAATGGTGTTCAGCAAGGTTCTGACGAAGTGTGCGGTGATCTGTGCAGCGGCTGCGTGCGCTGTCGCACTCGCACATGCCGATCCGCTCGCGGACACCCAGGCGGGGCCGTTGACCCGCGCGCACGTGCCGCGCATCGCGCTCGACGACGACGTCTATCTGCCCACCGCAGGTCTGAACGAACAGATCATCCGCGTACCGGTTGACGCAGCCGGCACCGTCACCCTTGAAACGACGATCTACAAACCGGACGGCGCTGGCCCGTTTCCGATGATCGTTTTCAACCACGGCAAGATCCCCGGCGATCCGCACACGCAGGAACGCAGCGACCCGCTGCCGTTCGCGCGCGAATTCGTGCGGCGCGGCTACGTGGTGGTGGCGCCGAACCGCCAGGGTTTCGGCCACTCGGACGGCGTGTATCAGCAGGATGGTTGCGACGTCGAAAAGAACGGCATCGGCCAGGCCGGCGATGTCGCCGCGACGGTCGACTTCATGTCGAAGCAGCCTTACGTGGACGCCACGCATATCGTCGTGGCCGGTACCTCGCACGGCGGTCTTGCAACGATGGCATACGGCACGGAAGCCGCGTCGGGCGTGCGGGCGCTGATCAATTTCTCGGGCGGCTTGCGGCAGGATGCGTGCAGTGACTGGCAAGGCAATCTGACGCGTGCGTTCGGCGCGTATGGCGAGAAGACCAAGGTGCCGTCGCTGTGGATGTACGGCGATAACGATTCGGTCTGGAACGCGCCGTTGGTGGCGGGCATGTACGCCGCTTATGGCGCGCATGGCGCGAGCGCGAAGATGGTGGATTTCGGCAACTACAAGAACGACGCGCATCGTCTGGTCGGTGATCGCGATGGTGTGCACGTATGGTGGCCGGCTGTCGAGGCGTTCCTTGCGCAAGTGGGGATGCCGACTGGTGTGCAGTATCGGGTGTCGGATCCGTCCATGCCAAAGGCGAGCGGGTTTGCTGCTGTCGATGCGGTCGACGCCGTGCCGTTTGTCGATGAAGCCGGGCGTAATGGGTATCGGAATTTCTTGCATCAGTTTCCTAGTCGGGCGTTTGCTGTTTCTGATTCAGGGGCCTGGTCCTGGGCTGAAGGTGGTGATGATCCGATGTCTGTCGCGGTCGCGAATTGCCAGAAGCAGTCTTCCGCGCCTTGCCGGTTGTATGCGGTGAATAATGCGGTTGTTTGGGGGGATCGGTCTTCCCAGACGGCTGATGGTGGGGTTGCTGCTGGTGGCGCCGATGCGCGGCGGGCTATTGCTAGTCGGGAATAAGGGTTGAGGATTTGTGCCTGCTCGGCTCTTTTTTTGTCTGTGTTCTCTGAGGCGTTGGCCTTCCCTTGAATTCATGGTGGTCTATTGGCGTTGCCCCTGTGCGGGGCGGCACCTACTTTCTTTGCATGCCGCAAAGAAAGTAGGCAAAGAAAGCGGCTTCACACCGCTAACTCTTAAGCGGATCCCTCGCGCAGTCGCGGTAGTGGTGCATCTGGAATCCGTGCCCCCGCACATTCAGCCCCAGTGACAAAGCCGTCATTCTTCCGGCAGCGCTACGCGCGCCGTCGCGGTAATTCATCGAACCATCAGTTAGCTCTCGCGCCAGCGGTACTTTTTGGCTGGCCGCCCATTTTTGCGCCAGCGATCTTCGCGTCCACAGCCTTCGATGCAGCAACGTCCTTCGGCGCGACGCCGAGGCAAGCCCGACGGCCCCCACCGCGCACAAACAAAGCCACTGGTTTCAGGCAGGCCGTTCCGGCGAGCACGTAGTGCGAGGCGGGAAGTATGACTGCCTTGTCACTCACATCGAATGTGCGGGGGCACGAATTCCAGATGCACCACTGCCTCCTCCAAGCCAGGGGACCCGCTTATAAGCTGGCGGTGTGAAGCCGCTTTCTTTGCCTACTTTCTTTGCGGCATGCAAAGAAAGTAGGTGCCGCCCCGCACAGGGGCAACGCCAATAGACCACCGTGAATTCAAGGAAAGGCCAACACCTCAGAGAACACAGACAAAAAAACACCCGCCGAGCAGGCACAAACCCCAAATCCCCGCCAGTAACTTGCAACTACTTTGCCGTCGTCAACTCCGCCGATCATTCACCTTCACGCAGAAACAGAAACCACCTGCTCCGAACATCGCCAAACCCCAGCCCCGCGGGCAAAAAACCGCGCTCACACCCCTAGTGCAGAGCACGAAATAAACCGCTAATCTCGACCCCGCAAGCCCGCCAAGGGCCGCGCGCAGCGCAGAAAAAAGTGCGCATGAGGCTCGAAAAGGCCCTAAAAAAGCCACGCCGCGCAGCGGCAAAAAAGCACCCCGTGGAGTACCCCTTTGGAAAACCCAGCACCACCATCAGCAGCCCCCGAAGACTGGATCGCCCGCAGCCTCCGAGCTGTCTGGCACCCCTGCACGCAGATGAAGCACCACGAACGCCTGCCGCTGGTGCCCGTCGCGCGCGGTCAAGGCGCGTGGCTCTACGATCGCGCCGGTCATCGTTATCTGGATGCCATCAGCTCCTGGTGGGTCAACCTGTTCGGTCACGCCAATCCGCGCATCAACGCGGCACTGAAAGACCAACTCGACACGCTCGAACACGCCATGCTCGCCGGCTGCACGCACGAACCGGCCATCGAACTCGCGGAGCGGCTCAGCGCGCTCACGAACAACACGCTGGGCCACGCATTCTTCGCGTCGGATGGCGCGTCCGCCGTCGAAATCGCCCTGAAGATGAGCTTCCACTCGTGGCGCAATCGCGGTTTCGCCGATAAGCAGGAATTCGTGTGCGTCGCCAACAGCTATCACGGCGAAACCATCGGCGCGCTCGGCGTCACCGATGTCGCGCTCTTCAAGGACGCCTACGATCCGTTGATCCGCCACGCGCACGTCGTGGCATCACCCGACGCGCGCCTCGCGCAAGCCGACGAAACCGCCGCCGATGTCGCACGCCGTGCGCTCGATCACGTTCGCTCGCTGTTCGACGCACGCGCCACGAAAATCGCCGCGCTGATCGTCGAGCCGCTGGTGCAGTGCGCGGCCGGCATGGCCATGCACGACGCGTCGTATATCGCGGGATTGCGCGCCTTGTGCGATCAATACGGCGTGCATCTGATCGCCGATGAAATCGCCGTCGGCTGCGGACGCACCGGCACCTTCTTCGCATGCGAACAGGCCGGCATCTGGCCGGACTTTCTCTGTCTGTCGAAAGGCATCAGCGGCGGCTATCTGCCGCTCTCGATCGTGCTGTCCCGTGATGAAATTTTCGAAGCCTTCTATCACGACGACACCGCGCGCGGCTTCCTGCACTCGCATTCGTACACCGGCAATCCGCTCGCCTGCCGTGCGGCGCTCGCCACGCTCGATCTGTTCGCGAGCGACAACGTGCTCGCCGTCAACGCGCAAAAATCCGCGAAGCTGAAGGCCGCGCTCGCGCCGCTCGCGGAGCACAAGCAAGTCCGCAATCTGCGCCAATGCGGCACGATCTTCGCGTTCGACACCGTGATCGACGATGCCCAGCAAGCCAAAACATTCTCGCGCCGCTTCTTCGAAAACGCGTTGCAGCGCGAACTGCTTCTGCGCCCGATTTCGACTACGGTGTATCTGATGCCTCCTTATATCCTCGACGACGAAGAACTCGCGCTGCTCGCCTCGCGCACGCGCGAAACCTTCGAAGCCACGCTCGCGGAGACCCGCTGATGCACCTGCTCGACACGCTCACCGAAGGCCTGAAGGAAATCGACGCGCGCGGCCTGCGCCGTCGCCGCCGCACCGCCGACACACCGTGCGCGGCGCACATGACAGTGGACGGCCGCGAAATCATCGGCTTCGCCAGTAACGACTATCTGGGCCTCGCCGCGCATCCGCAGCTCATCGCGGCGATCGCGGAAGGCGCGCAACGTTATGGCGCGGGTAGCGGCGGCTCGCATCTGCTCGGCGGCCACTCGCGCGCGCATGCGCAACTCGAAGACGATCTCGCGGAATTCGCGGGCGGCTTCGTCGACAACGCGCGCGCGCTCTACTTCAGCACCGGCTACATGGCGAATCTCGCCACCCTCACCGCGCTCGCGGGCCGCGGCACGACGCTCTTCTCCGATGCGCTGAATCACGCGTCGCTGATCGACGGCGCGCGTCTGTCACGCGCCGACGTGCAGATCTACCCGCACTGCGATACAGAAGCGCTGAGTGCGATGCTCGAAGCCTCGGACGCCGACGTCAAGGTGATCGTCTCCGATACCGTCTTCAGCATGGACGGCGATATCGCGCCACTGCCGCGCCTGCTCGAACTCGCGGAGCAACACGGCGCGTGGCTGATCGTCGACGACGCGCACGGTTTCGGCGTGCTCGGCCCGCAAGGCCGCGGCGCGATCGCGCAAGCCGCGCTGCGCTCGCCAAACCTCATTTCGATCGGTACGCTCGGCAAGGCGGCCGGCGTCTCCGGCGCGTTCGTCACGGCGCATGAGACGGTGATCGAGTGGCTCGTGCAGCGCGCGCGCCCGTACATCTTCACCACGGCATCGGTGCCGGCCGCGGCGCACGCGGTGTCGGCGAGCCTGCGCATCATCGGTGGCGAGGAAGGCGACGCGCGGCGCGCGCATCTTCAGCAATTGATCGAACGCACGCGCGCCATGCTGAAGGCGACGCCGTGGCTGCCGGTCGACTCGCATACGGCCGTGCAACCGCTCATCATCGGCGCGAACGAAGCCACGCTCGACATCGCGGCCACGCTCGATCGCGCGGGTCTGTGGGTGCCGGCGATCCGTCCGCCGACCGTGCCCACCGGCACGTCGCGTTTGCGTATTTCGCTATCGGCCGCGCACTCGCAAGCGGACCTCGACCGGCTCGAAGCAGGCTTGCAGCAACTCGGAGCGAAAGCGGCATGAGTGGCTCGAGTCAAAACGCACTGTCCTTATTCGTCACTGGCACCGATACGGAAATCGGCAAGACGTTCGTCTCGTCGGCGTTGTTGCGCGGCTTCGTCCGCGAAGGCCTGCAAGCCGCCGCGATGAAGCCGATCGCCGCCGGCGCATTCGAACTGAACGGCGTGCTGCACAACGAAGACGCGGATCAACTCGATGCCGCGTCGAACGTCCTGCTGCCGCCCGAAATGCGCACGCCCTATCTGCTGAAGGAACCGGCCGCGCCGCATATCGCGGCCGCGCTGGAAAACGTGACATTCGATCTCGACCATATCGTCGACTGTCATGCGCAAGCTCTCAAGCGCGCGGAGATCGTCGTGGTGGAAGGCGTCGGCGGCTTTCGTGTGCCGTTGACGGCCACTCAGGACACCGCCGATCTAGCCGTTGCCTTGAAGCTACCGGTCGTGCTGGTGGTCGGCATGCGGCTCGGCTGCATCAGCCATGCGTTGCTCACCGCCGAAGCAATCGCCGCGCGCGGGCTCACGCTCGCCGGCTGGGTCGCGAACCGCATCGATCCGGACATGACGTTCCCTGATGAAAACATCGCGTCGATCCGCGAGCATCTCGCCCGCGAATACGACGCGCCGCTGCTCGGCATCGTGCCGCATCTGAGTCCGGCTTCGTCCGAACTCGCAGCGGCGCAACTCGACATCAACCGGCTTTTGCAGACGCTGCGGCACACGCAGCGCTGAAAAACTCACACATCCATCCATGAGGATTGACGACATGACACAACTGAACATCGCTCCCACGGCTGCCGACACGGCAGTGGCAAACAACAATGCCAACGCCGCGGCAACCAAGCAGGTCGCGCGCTGGCGCGTCGCCGACATCGTCGCGTTGTACGAACTGCCGTTCAACGATCTGATGTTCAAGGCACAGCAAACCCATCGCGAGCATTTCGATGCGAACACCGTGCAACTGTCGACGCTGCTGTCGATCAAGACCGGCGGCTGCGAAGAAGATTGCGCGTACTGTCCGCAGTCGGTGCATCACGACACGGGCCTGCAAGCCGATAAGCTGATGCCGGTCGACGAAGTGCTCGCCGCCGCGAAAGTCGCCAAGGAAAACGGCGCGACGCGCTTCTGCATGGGCGCCGCGTGGCGCAATCCGAAAGACCGTCACCTCGAACCGATCAAGGACATGATTCGCGGCGTAAAGGCCATGGGTCTGGAAACCTGCGTGACGCTCGGCATGCTCGAAACGCATCAGGCGCAAGGACTGCGCGAAGCGGGCCTCGACTACTACAACCACAACCTCGATACGTCGCCGGAATTCTACGGGCAGATCATTTCGACGCGCACGTATCAGGATCGCCTCGACACGCTCGAACGCGTGCGCGATGCAGGCATCAACGTGTGCTGCGGCGGGATTGTCGGCCTGGGTGAATCGCGCCGTGAGCGCGCCGGCCTGATCGCGCAACTCGCGAACATGGAGCCGTATCCGGAATCGGTGCCCATCAACAATCTGGTGCAGGTGGAAGGCACGCCGCTGACCGGCACCGAAGCGATCGACCCGTTCGAATTCGTGCGTACGATCGCGGTTGCGCGCATCACCATGCCGCGCGCGATGGTGCGTTTGTCGGCCGGACGCGAGCAGATGGACGAAGCGCTGCAGGCATTGTGCTTCCTCGCTGGCGCGAATTCGATTTTTTACGGCGATCAGTTGCTGACCACCAGCAACCCGCAAGCAGAAGCGGACCGCAAGCTGCTCGAACGTCTCGGCATTCGCGCCGAGGCCGCGCAACAGATGCCACTCGATCAAAGCGGCTGCGAGCATGGCTGCGATAAACACGCTGCGCCGAACTGAGCGTTTGTATCGCGTGAGATAAAGCACGCGCAATAAAAAAGGCTGCCTCGTTTTTGAGGCAGCTTTTTTACTTACTACACGACTGGAGCTTTACTTCTTGTCGACGATGATCTGATCAAACGTCCCGCCATCGGAGAAATGCGTTTGCTGCGCTTTCTGCCAGCTACCGAACATCTCTTCCACCGTGAACGTCTTGATCGGCTTGAACTCCGCCGCATGCTTCGCGAGCACGGTCTTGTCACGCGGACGCAGATGATGCTGCGCGATGATGTCCTGCGCGGCCGGCGACCACAGATAGTCGAGATACGCCTGCGCTTCCTTGCGCGTTCCGCGCTTGTCGACCACCTTGTCGACGATCGACACCGGCGGCGCCGCCAGCAAGCTCACCGACGGATACACCGCCTCGAAATTGCCCCCGCCCACGCCCGTGTCCATCAGCGCCACTTCGTTTTCGAAAGTCACCAGCACGTCGCCGATGCCGCGTTGCGTGAACGTGGTCGTCGCGCCGCGGCCGCCCGTGTCGAGCACCGGCACGTTCTTGAAGATCTCTTTTTCGAAATCGAGCGCCTGCGCGTCGGTGCCGCCATGCTGCTTGCGATAACCCCATGCGGCGAGATACGAGTAGCGTCCGTTGCCCGATGTCTTCGGATTCGCGATGATCACCTGCACGCCCGGCTTGGCGAGATCGTCCCAGTCCTTGATGTGCTTCGGATTGCCCTTGCGTACCAGGAACACCATCGTCGTGGTGTACGGCGCGCTGTCGTCCGGCAGACGCGCGCGCCAGTTGGCCGGCACCAGTTGGCCTTTCTCGGCGAGCAGGTCGATGTCGTTCGGCTGGTTCATCGTCACCACGTCGGCCTGCAGGCCTTGCAGCACCGACAGCGCCTGCGCGCTCGATGCGCCGTGCGACTGGCGGATCGACACGTTCTCGCCGCTCTTCTGCTTATACGCCGCGATGAAGCCGGCGTTGATGTCCTTGTACAGCTCGCGCGTCACGTCGTACGACACGTTGAGCAGCGATGTATCCGCGTGCGCCGTCGACATGCCCGCCAGCGCGAGCGTGATTGCCGTCATGCCGGCTGCCAGCCAGCGCGATGTCCCCGTCTTGCCTGCCATCTTGTCCCCGCCTATCGATGATGAAAACCAGTGGCCGCACGAACGTGCAGCGTGAAGCGGGATTCTAACGGATCGCTTACTTGGCCAGCCGTCCGTTCGCGCGTGACTCGATGCGCGAACGCCGCGGCCCAATCACTCACACAAACGCGTGCTGTGCGGCCTCGAACGGCTCCTCGCGAAAACGCAGCGGCGCCGCGCAGTGCACCAGCGTATCGACGAAATACTTGGCGCGCGGCCACGGACCGAAACCGGCCGCGGTGTTGATATGCCCCGCGTCGCCGAGATTGACGAACGCGCTGCCGAAACGCTGCGCGAGATCGCGCGAACCGGCGAGCGGCATCCACGGATCGGTTTCGCTGCCGATCATAATCGAGGGCACGCCGAGACGCCGCGCGTCGAACGGTCCCGCGAAGGCGAATTTCTGCGGACTCGCGGGCGCGACGAACAGCACGCCGACCACGTCGTTCGCATATGAGGCCTGCTGCAACGCATGCGCAGTCGCGAGGCAACCGAAGCTATGCGCGGCCAGCACGAATGGCCCGCGTTCGCGCGCCAGCAGATCGCGCAGCGATTTCGACCACAGCGCGAGGTCCGGCGCGTCCCAGTCGGCTTGCTCGACGCGCAGCGAGCGCGCGAACTGCCGCTCCAGCCAGCTCTGCCAGTGCGCGCCCTCGCTGCCGTGCAAACCGGGAACGGTGACGAGCCGCGGCGGCCATGTCGATTTGGTGCATGAAAGCATGTGTGTGCCTCGCTGCGGGAATCCGGGTAATGATTGTCCCGCCGGGCGCCGCGCGGACGAACCAAGTTTTTGTGCTTTGGTTATCGGGCAAATGAGCGAGCAAATGCGAGGATAAATGCGCAGGCAAAGGCGCCGCCACCTATGGGCCGCGCGGCGGAAAACTCACCACCGAACCGCACGCCCGTACGCAAACGCGCGCGATTCGCGTTGAAAAAGTAGAATGAAGCCTATCCATAAAAGGAGGAGGCCTCATGCCGCAAGCGTCGTCCGCAACGCCGCAGCCGTCGCGCCGGTCATGCCGTGGCTTCTTCGTCACTCGACCCGAACTCGCAGGCGCCTTCCGCACCGTATGAAAATCCTCTTCTACATGCCGCATGCCGACGCCGCAGTGTGGCTGCACGACTTCGCCCGCGCCCTGCCGGACGCCGATCTGCGTGAATGGCAGCCTGGCGACAGCGCGCCGGCCGACTTCGCGGTCGTGTGGCGTCCCCCGCGTGAGATGCTGGCCGGCCGCGACGATCTGCGCGCGATCTTCAATCTCGGCGCGGGCGTCGATGCGATCCTCGCGCTCGAACACGAACAGCCCGGCACGTTGCCGTGCAACGCGCAGTTGATCCGTCTCGAAGACACCGGCATGGCGCTGCAAATGGCCGAGTATGTGACGCACGCGGTGCTGCGCTACCTGCGCCGTTTCGACGAGTATCAGACGCTGCAGAACGAGCGCCGCTGGGAAGTGCTCGAACCGCACCCGCGCGACACCTTCACGGTCGGCGTGCTGGGACTCGGCGTGCTCGGCGCGCATGTCGCACAAGCGCTCGCGGCGTTCGGTATGCCGGTGCGCGGCTACAGCCGCAGCCCGCGGCAGATCGACGGCATCACGACGTTCGCCGGCGAAGCCCAATTCGACGCGTTTCTCGACGGCGTGAAAGTGCTGGTCAATCTGCTGCCGCATACTCCGGAGACGAGCGATGTGCTGAACGCGCGCACCTTCGCGAAGCTCGCGCACGGCGCGTATCTGATCAACGTGGCGCGCGGCGGCCATCTGGTCGAACAGGATTTGCTCGACGCGCTCGCGAGCGGGCAGCTCACCGCCGCCACGCTCGACGTGTTCCGCGAGGAACCATTGCCACCGGATCATCTGTTCTGGCAGGAGCCGCGCATCACGATCACGCCGCACGTGTCCGCGCTGACGTTGCGCGAAGAAAGCGTCGCCCAGGTCGCGCGGAAGATCACCGCGCTCGTGCGCGGCGACACGGTCAGCGGCGTGGTGAATATCGAACGTGGATACTGAACCCATCGAATCCCATTGAAGGAGCGCCGCCACGCGCGGCGTCGACATAGGAGACACATCATGGCCCTACCCCAGCAAGTGAAAATCGTCGAAGTCGGTCCGCGTGACGGACTGCAGAACGAAAAAGAGTTCGTCCCTACCGCGACCAAGATCGAGTTGATCAACCGTTTGTCGGCCGCGGGCTTCCGCAACGTCGAGGCCGCTTCGTTCGTGTCGCCGAAATGGGTGCCGCAGATGGCCGACGGCGCCGACGTGATGGCCGGCATCGAACGGCGTCCCGGCACGATCTACTCGGTGCTGACACCGAACCTGCGCGGTTTCGAGGGCGCGCTCGCCGCGCGTGCCGACGAGATCGTGATCTTCGGCGCGGCCAGCGAAGCGTTTTCGCAGAAGAACATCAACTGCAGCATCGCGGAAAGCATCGACCGGTTCGCGCCTGTCGCGCAGGCGGCGAAGGAACACGGCCTGCGGATTCGCGGCAGCGTGTCGTGCGCGTTGGGCTGTCCGTATCAGGGCGAAGTGCCGGTCGCGTCAGTAGTGGATGTGGTCCAGCGTTTCGCGGCGCTCGGCTGCGACGAGATCGATATCGCCGACACGATCGGCGTCGGCACGCCGAAGCGCACGCGCGAAGTGTTCGAGGCGGTCACCCAGGTATTTCCGCGCGAGCGTCTATCCGGCCACTTCCACGACACTTATGGTCAGGCGCTCGCCAACATCTACGCGGCGTTGCAGGAAGGCATCGAGATTTATCACGCGTCGGTGGCGGGCCTCGGCGGCTGTCCGTATGCGAAGGGCGCGACCGGCAACGTTGCGACCGAAGACGTGCTGTATCTGATGAACGGCCTCGGCATCGAGACCGGCATCGACCTCGCGCAAGTCGTGGCGATCGGCGATTTCATCTCGACGTCGATCGGTAAGCCCAATGTCTCGCGCGCCGGTAAAGCGCTGCTCGCCAAAGCGCGCAGCGAAGCGGCCAACTGCGTCTGACGTTGGCTCGACGCGTTGGCTGAACACTCATGCAATCAATCAGGACCTGAAACGATGACGGACCACGCTTCTCTCGAATCCGACGATCTCACCGCGCTGCCCGACTCGGCACGCCGAGTCGCGCTGCTATTGCGCGAACGCGGTCACGCGGGCCGGATCGTGATGCTGCCGGAAACCGGCAAGACCTCCGCCGAAGCCGCGGCAGGCCTCGGCTGCTCGGTCGCGCAGATCGCCAAGTCGATCCTGTTTCGCCGCCGTGAAGACGACGTGCCGGTATTAGTGATCGCGAGCGGCGCGAATCGCGTCGACGAAAAGAAGGTCGCCGCGCAGGTCGGCGACATCGGCCGGGCGGACGCGAAGTTCGTCCGCGAAAAAACCGGCTATGCGATCGGCGGCGTTTGCCCGATCGGTCATGCGACCGAGCCGGTCACGCTGATCGACGCGGATCTGCTCGAACTAGACAGTCTGTGGGCTGCCGCGGGTCATCCGCATGCGGTGTTCAATCTGACGGCGCAGGAACTGATCGCGCTGACGGGCGCGCCGGTGATCGACGTGGCGCTGCGCGAGACGGCGTGACGCGATGACGATGATGACAGCAGGTCCCAATAACGAAGACGACCACGCCGTGCCGTCGCCATGCATCAACGTATGCAGGATGGACGCGTCGACCGGCTGGTGCGAAGGATGCCTGCGCACCATCGACGAAATCGCCGGCTGGTCTTTGTTCGACGACGACGCGAAGCGCGCGGTCTGGGACGCGATCGAGGCGCGCCACGCGGAGTTCGTCGCGAGCCAGCCGAAG
This sequence comes from Paraburkholderia sp. RL17-347-BIC-D, assembly GCF_046027915.1. Lineage (NCBI taxonomy): Bacteria > Pseudomonadati > Pseudomonadota > Betaproteobacteria > Burkholderiales > Burkholderiaceae > Paraburkholderia > Paraburkholderia sp. RL17-347-BIC-D. The sequence goes on along the minus strand of NZ_JARESS010000004.1, from coordinate 77,813 downwards.
GTGCGGCGATGAACGCCGCGCCACGCATCGTCACGGTTGGCGAAACGTTCAGTTCGACGTTGGCGCTATCGGCGGAGTCGGTGAAATCGTTCGCTGCGCTCGTCAACGACTACAACCCGCTGCATCACGATGAAGCGTATGCCGCGCAAAGCCGCTTCGGCGGCCTGATCGCGTCCGGCACGCAACCGACCGCACATTTCATGGCGCTGCTCGCGACGCATTACTCGACCTACGCGCAACCGCTCGGTCTGGAGTTCGATATCAAGCTGAAGAAAGCCGTCCATGCGAACGACACGCTCACGATCACCTGGCGCGTGAAGCATGCTTACTGGAAGCCGAGCCTGAACGGCGATCTGACGCATCTCGAAGGCTCGGTCGTGAATCAGCGTGGCGAGACCATGCTGGTCGGATCGTCGACGATTCTCGTGATGCCGAAACCCGAAGCGTCCGCGAATGCGGACGCTGAGGCTAACGCAGCGCCCAACTCGCCATGATCGCGCTGCCGGAATCGATTCGGGTTTTCGAGCGCGGCTGGCTCTCGTCGAACAACGTGCTGCTGGTGGGCGACGCCTGCGCCGCGCTCGTCGATACCGGCTATGCCACGCACGCGCCGCAAACGCTCGCCTTGGTGCGGCAAGCACTCGGCGCGCGGCCGCTCGATCTGATCGTCAACACGCATCTGCATTCGGATCACTGCGGCGGCAACGCGCTTTTGCAGGCGACGTGGCCGTGCCGCACCGTCATTCCGGCCTCGGAAGCCGGCGCCGTGCAGGATTGGGACGAAGCGCGCCTGACGTTTCGCGCCACCGGCCAGACCTGCGAGCGCTTCACCTTCACCGGGACGATCGCGCCCGGCGCGCAGTTGCGGCTCGGCGCGCTCAACTGGGACGTGCTCGGCGCACCCGGCCACGATCCGCATTCGCTGATGCTGTACTGCGCGAGCGAACGCATCCTGATCAGCGCGGACGCGCTCTGGGAAAACGGTTTCGGCGTGATCTTTCCCGAGCTGGAAGGCGAAAGCGGTTTCGCCGAGGAGCAAGCCGTGCTGGAAGCCATTGCGAGGCTCGACGTGCGCCTCGTGATCCCCGGCCATGGCTCACCCTTCACGAATGTCGAACAGGCGCTTGAACGCGCGTTTTCGCGTGTTGCGTGGCTGCGCGCCGATCCGGCACGCAATGCAAAGAATGCGCTGAAGGTGCTGATCGTGTTCAAGCTGCTCGAAGTCCGTGCGATGGGCTTCGACACGTTACTGCAAATGCTCGACGACGCCAGTGTGATGCGCGCCGCCGCGTCGATGCTCAAGCCGCGCGGCGAGTGGCCCGCGCTGGTGCGAGGGATCGTCGAAGAGCTGGCGGGGAAGAATGGACCGCTGGAAGTGGATGGAGCGCGCATCGTCGCGCGTGCGGCCTGACGCGCCGCCGCTGACACAGGCACGCTAGATACCGTCGCTACAAAAAGAAAGCCGCTCGACCAATACAGGCGAGCGGCGGAAATTCTGTCGGACGTGATCAGCGTCAAGACGCATGATACGCGTGCCTGTTTTTTGACCGCATCGGTGATTTCCCTACAGAAGTTTGACGCCTGCTTTTAAAGCTGCATACACGTCACGTGACGAGGCCCCGCAGTCGCGTATCTTTCGAATCATTAGTCCGCGGATATGAACAATCTGCGCATCCGGTTACTCTGGAATCCGTAGCATTGTGATTGATCGCAACGGCGCGACGCCCGTCAGGTCGACGACAGGCGCTTTTGCGGCACGATCCGCCAGCCGAGATTGACGCCGGCCGCGGCCACCAGAATCAGCACTGCGCCGAGCACCTGAATCCACGCGAGCGTTTGTCCGAACGCAACCCGGTCGACGATGATCGCCACCACCGGATAGATGAACGAGAGCGCGCCCGTCATCGAAGTCGGCAGCTTCTGGATCGCGCCGTACAGCAGCACGTACATGAGGCCGGTATTGACGATGCCGAGCACGATCAGTTCGAGCCATTGCACGCCGGTTGTGGGCAACGCGTCGAAGCGCACGAACGGCGCGAGCATCAGCACGCCGAGCGACACCTGGATCAACGCGATCAGATGCGGCGGCGTGCCCTTGAGCCGCTTCGTAATGATCGACGACACCGCATACATCGCCGCCGCGCCCACCGCGTACGCGACGCCGACCAGATATTGCCCCGGCACCGCCAACACCGCCGGCTCGACCTTCACGACGAACACGAGACCGATGAACGCGACCACCAGCCAGGCCACCGTCGACGCGCCGATGCGCTCGCGGAACACCAACGCGCCCAGCGCCACCAGCATGAACGGCTGTGTGTTGTAGACGGCCGTCGCCATCGAGATCGACGCGCGCGAATACGCGGCGAACAGCAACACCCAGTTGATGACGATCGCCGCGCCGCCGAGCAACGCGAGGCCGAGCATCTTCCACGAGAAGAGCCGGCGCCGGAACAGCCCCAGCACGGCGCACACGAGCGCGAGCGTCGCTCCGCCGAAAATGCAGCGGAAGAACACCACATTGAACGGGCTTTGCTGCGACGACACCACCAGCCAGCCGATGGTGCCGGACATCAGCATCGCCATGGTCATTTCCGCGGCTCCGCGGCGGATTTCATTTGACGCCATGATTCGATCCTCGATTGATCCCTGCATGACGAGCAGTGTAATTAATCCGATCGTCCGAATACATGGCTAAACTTAAGTATTCACGCGATGCAGTCTAATAATCGAAGGCCGTCATGACCAAACGCCTTACTCCTCCAACACCCGCCCTGCTCGACGATACGGACCGGGCGCTCCTCGCCGCGCTCGCGGAAGACGCGCGTCAGCCGGTCAGCGAACTGGCGCGTCAGGTCGGCCTGTCGGCGCCGAGCACGGCGGAGCGCGTGCGCAGGCTCGAAGCGCAAGGCGTGATCGAGCGCTTCACGGTGCAGATCGATCCGCGCGCGCTCGGCTACACGCTGCAGGCCATCGTGCGCGTGAAGCCGTTGCCCGGTCAGTTGCATCTGGTGGAAGAGGTGATCCGGCGGATTCCGGAGTTCGTCGAATGCGACAAGGTGACGGGCGACGATTGCTTCATCTGCCGCCTGTATCTCCATTCGATCGAACAGCTCGACGCAATTCTGTCGAAAGTCACCGAGCGCGCGGAAACCAGCACCGCGATCGTCAAGTCGACGCCGGTCGCGCGCCGCTTGCCGCCGCTCGGTTGAGCTACGCGCGGGCGCGGCTTCGCGTATGAGCAAACCGGAACGGACGGAAAGGCCTACTGTTCGACCGCTTCAAAGAAAGACAGCATTTCGGCGACCAGTTCGTCCGACGCTTCTTCAGGTATGTAGTGGCCGCAAGACAGCGCGCGGCCACTCACGTCACGCGCCACGTGACGCCATTCCGCCAGCGCGTCGAAGCACTTCTCGATCACGCCCTTGTCGCCCCACAGCACGCGCAGCGGACAGCCGATCTTGTGACCGCGCTCGATGTCGGCACGATCGTGTTCCAGGTCGATGCTCGCCGACGCGCGGTAGTCCTCGCACATCGCGTGCACCGCGCCCGGTTGCGCGAGGGCCGAGCGATAGGCGTCGAGCGCGGCGGGCTCGAACGGCGCCAGGCCCGCGTGACGGCTGCCCATCACCGCGTCGACATATGCCGCCGGATTCGCGCCGATCAGCGTTTCGGGCAGCGGCTCGGGCTGGATCAGGAAGAACCAGTGGAAGTAGTGCGTCGCAAAGGTGCGGTCGGTGGCCTCGTACATGGCGAGCGTCGGCGCGATGTCGAGCAGCATCAGACGCTCGACGGCATCGGCATGATCGAGCGCCATGCGATGCGCGACGCGCGCGCCGCGATCGTGCGCGCACACGAGAAAACGTTCGAAGCCGAAATGGCGCATCACGGCGACCTGATCGGCCGCCATCACGCGCTTGGAATACGGCGTGTGCGCGGCGTCGCTCGGCGGCTTGCCCGATGCGCCGTAGCCGCGCAAGTCAGTGGCGATCACCGTGAAATGCTGCGCCAGTTGCGCGGCGCACTTTTGCCAGATCAGATGCGACTGCGGATGACCGTGCAGCAACAGAAGAGGCGGCCCCGCCCCGCCCTTCACTCCGAAAATATCGACATCGCCCACGGCGACGCGAAAGGGCGTGAAATCCTCGAAGGCCATGACGTCTCTCTCGTGATTTTGGAGTCCCTGCATTGTAAAAGCCCAATGTGTCCACGCGAGGTGGGATAGCCCACGCAAACATAGAACCTGAACACTCCTTCCAACTGTTCCAAACGACCCAACCGAACGCGTACGCCGCGCTTCGCCTATAATCGAACGATCGTTCTTAAATTTTCGGATGGCTGCGGCTGGCAAAAGCGCCGCAAGCCATGTGCCGCTAAACTCAGTCATCGCCGGCGCGCAACGACGCACCGGCTCGCTTAAATCAGGAGACTCGCACTATGGCATTGCCCGCCGTCCTGCAAAAACTTGCGCTGCCCGTCGTCGCTTCGCCGATGTTCATCGTCAGTTACCCAGAGCTCGTGTTGGCTCAATGTAAGGCTGGGATCGTCGGCTCGTTCCCCGCGCTGAATGCCCGCCCGGCCGAACTGCTCGATGAATGGCTCACGCAGATTCAGGCGCAGCTCGCCGAGCACAAGGCGGCCAACCCCGAGGCGGTCATCGGGCCGATCGCCGTCAACCAGATCGTCCATCAGTCGAATACGCGGCTCGAACACGACGTGCGCGTGTGCGTCGAACACAAGGTGCCGATTTTCATCACGAGCCTGCGGGCGCCGGCGCGGGAAATCGTAGATGCGGTGCATAGCTACGGCGGCATCGTGCTGCATGACGTGATCAATCTGCGCCATGCGCAAAAGGCGCTGGAAGCAGGCGTCGACGGCCTGATCCTGGTGGCGTCCGGCGCCGGCGGCCATGCCGGCACGACCTCGCCCTTCGCGCTGGTCGGCGAAGTGCGGCGCATGTTCGACGGCCCGATCGTACTGTCGGGCTCGATCGCCAACGGCGGCTCAATTCTCGCGGCGCAGGCCATGGGCGCGGACCTCGCCTATATGGGCACGCGCTTCATCGCGACCAAGGAAGCTCACGCTGTCGACAGCTACAAGCAGGCGATCGTCAACTCCACGGCGTCGGACATCATCTACACGAACCTGTTCACCGGCGTGCATGGCAACTACATCCGCGAAAGTATCCTGAACGCGGGGCTGGACCCGGACGCGCTGCCGGAATCGGACAAGACCAAGATGAACTTCGGCAGCGACAAGGCGAAGGCGTGGAAAGACATCTGGGGCGCAGGCCAAGGCGTCGGCCTGATGGACGACGTGCCGAGCGTGAGCGAGCTGGTGCGGCGTTTGACGAAGGAATATGACGATGCGAAGGCGCGGCTGGGCATCGCGCGCTGAGCATCATGTTGGAGCGCCTCGGGTGAGGTGCCGGCGTTAAGCGGTTTCGTATGCTGCGGCTTGGCTTCACGCCAGGCCGCAGCAGCGATCGCCACGCAGCAGGGCTTACATATTGCGGCGGTACTGCCCGCCCACTTCAAACAACGCGTGCGTGATCTGCCCGAGCGAGCAGACACGCACGACGTCCATCAGCGCCGCGAACACGTTTTCATCGTCGATCACCGCGCGCTTCAGGCGTTCGAGCGCGGCGGGCGCCGCGTCGCGATGCTGCGCCTGGAAAGCGCGCAGACGTTGCAACTGACCTTGCTTTTCATCGTCGGTGGAACGGGCCAGCGCGATCGGCTGCGGCGCCTCGTGCGGATGCGCGCTCAAAAACGTATTCACGCCGACGATCGGATACGAGCCGTCATGCTTGCGATGCTCGTACAGCATCGACTCGTCCTGGATGCGCCCGCGCTGATAGCCGGTTTCCATCGCGCCGAGCACGCCGCCGCGCTCGGTCAGCCGGTCGAATTCGGCGAGCACCGCCGCTTCCACCAAATCGGTCAGTTCCTCGATCACGAAGCTGCCCTGGTTCGGATTCTGATTCTTCGCAAGCCCCCATTCACGGTTGATGATCAACTGGATCGCCACCGCGCGGCGCACCGAATCCTCGGTGGGCGTGGTGATCGCTTCGTCGAAGGCGTTCGTGTGCAGCGAGTTGCAGTTGTCGTAGATCGCAATCAACGCCTGCAACGTGGTGCGGATATCGTTGAAGTCGATCTCCTGCGCGTGCAGGCTGCGGCCCGAAGTCTGCACGTGATACTTGAGCTTCTGGCTGCGTTCGTTCGCGCCGTAGCGCTCGCGCATGGCAACGGCCCAGACGCGTCGCGCGACTCGGCCCAGCACCGTGTACTCCGGGTCCATGCCGTTCGAAAAGAAGAACGACAGATTCGGTGCGAAGTCGTCGATCGACATGCCGCGGGCCAGATAGGCCTCGACATAGGTGAAGCCATTCGCGAGCGTGTAGGCAAGTTGCGAGATCGGGTTCGCGCCGGCTTCGGCTATGTGATAGCCGGAGATCGACACCGAATAGAAATTGCGCACGCCGTGCTCGACGAAGTACGCCTGAATATCGCCCATCACTTTCAGGCTGAATTCGGTCGAGAAGATGCAGGTGTTCTGGCCTTGGTCTTCCTTGAGGATGTCGGCCTGCACGGTGCCGCGCACGTTTTCCAGCGCCGTGCGGCGCGTCGCGGCGAGTTCGTCGTCCGTGAGCGGGCGGCCTTGCTGCTGCGTCATGCGCGCAATCTGCTGATCGATCGCGACGTTAAAGAACATTGCGAGGATGGTCGGCGCGGGTCCGTTGATCGTCATCGAGACCGAGGTTTCCGGCGCGCAGAGGTCGAAGCCGTCGTAAAGCGTCTTCATGTCGTCGAGCGTCGCTACCGAGACGCCCGAATTGCCCACCTTGCCGTAGATGTCGGGGCGCTCGTCCGGTTCTTCGCCGTAGAGCGTGACCGAGTCGAAGGCGGTCGACAGACGTTTGGCCGGCATGCCTTCTGAGAGCAGCTTGAAGCGGCGGTTGGTGCGTTGCGGATCGCCTTCGCCGGCGAACATCCGCGTCGGGTCTTCGTTTTCGCGGCGGAATGGGAACACGCCCGCTGTGAAGGGAAAGTAGCCGGGCAGATTGTCGAGCATCAGCCAGCGCAGAATCTCGCCTTGGTCGACGAACTTCGGCAGGGAGACTTTGCGGACCTCGGAGCCCGACAGCGTGGTGACGGTGAGCGCGGTGTGGATCTCGCGGTCGCGGATTCGGACGATGTGTTCGGCGCCTGAGTAGGCAGCGACGGTTTGCGGCCAGGCGTCCAGCAGGGCGCGCTCGCGTTCGCCGAGAGAGGTGGTGCGTTGGGTGATGAGAGCGTCGAGTTGCTGAAGCGACGGATTGGCGCCAACGCCTTCTGTGTTTGCCGCTGAAGCTGCAATTGAGTTCGCCGACGTGTTTGCGCCGGCGTCCGGGTTCGCAACCGCCCTCGCAGCCGCATCCACCTCGCCCATCATCCGACGCGCCTCGACAAGTTGCCAGCGCTCACGCGCCACGCGCGCTTGCGCGTCGGCTCGCTCGCGATAAGCGTGAACTGTCTGCGCGATATCCGCCAGATAGCGCACTCGCGCCGGCGGCACGATGGCGTTGCGGTCGCTCGAAAAGCGCAGACCTTCGGGCGCGGCCAGCCGGTCGCCGCCAGCGCGCAAGCCGTGCTTGCGCAGCGCCTCGGCAACGTGCCGGTAGAGCGCGGTCACGCCGTCGTCGTTAAAGCGCGAGGCGATCGTGCCGAACACCGGCATCGCTTCCGGCGCCTTCGCGAAGTCGCCGCGATTGCGCTGCACCTGCTTGGCAACGTCGCGCAACGCGTCCGGCGCACCCTTGCGATCGAACTTGTTGATCGCGACGAAGCCGGCGAAGTCGAGCATGTCGATCTTCTCCAACTGGCTCGCTGCGCCGAACTCCGGCGTCATCACATACAGCGATTCGTCGACGAACGGCACGATCGCCGCATTGCCTTGGCCGATGCCGGATGTTTCGACGACGATCAGATCGAAGCCCGCCGCCTTACACAGCATCAGCGCGTCGGGCAGCGAGTCGGAGATTTCGCTCGATGCCTCGCGCGTCGCCATCGAACGCATATACACGCGCGCGCCGCCGCCCCAGTCGCCGATGGCGTTCATGCGGATGCGGTCGCCCAGCAGCGCGCCGCCGGACTTGCGGCGCGATGGGTCAATGGCGAGCACGGCGATGGTGAGAGCGTCGCCGTAGTCGAGGCGAAAGCGCCGGATCAGTTCGTCGGTGAGCGAGGATTTGCCGGCGCCGCCGGTTCCGGTGATGCCAAGGATGGGGGTTGTGGTTGCTTTGGCCTGCGCGGACAGTTTTTCGCGGGCGGATGCGTCGATAGCGCCTGCTTCGAATGCGCTGATGAGTTGCGCGAGGCGGCGGAAGGTGAGGGATGCTGGGTCGGCCGCGTTAGCCGTGTCGGCAATGCTGGGCGCGTTGGCGACATCGGCGGCGCTGACGCGCGCGCCTTCGGCGCAGCGCGCGATCATATCGTCGATCATGCCTTGCAGACCAAGCCGCTGCCCGTCCTGCGGCGAATAGATCTTCTCGACGCCGTAACGCTCGAGTTCTGCAATTTCCTCAGGGACGATCACCCCACCGCCTCCACCGAACACCTTGATGCGCTCGCCGCCACGCGTCCGCAGCAAGTCGACCAGATAGCGGAAGTATTCGTTATGGCCGCCCTGGTAGCTGGACACCGCGACGCCATCGGCGTCCTCGTGCAGCGCGGCGGTGGCGACTTCATCGACGGAGCGGTTGTGGCCGAGGTGGATCACCTCGACGCCGCTCGCCTGCAGAATGCGCCGCATGATGTTGATCGACGCATCGTGGCCATCGAACAAAGCGGCCGCCGTGACAAAGCGCAGGCGCCGGCCCGCGGGCAGCTTGTGGCTGCCCGCGCGCTGCGGCGTGGACAGATCGGTCATGTCTCCCCCAGATCGTTCGCGTATGGGTGTTGCCAACCAGTATAGCGAAACGGGTCGAGACGCCTCGGTGGCGTGGGCGGCCTAGCGCACCGCCAACGCCTTGATCTGTTCGAGCGACGGCCACAGCGACTCGTTCGCGAACCGCTCGGCGAGAAAGTCGACGAACGAGCGCACCTTGGCCGACAGATGCCGGCGGCTCGCATAGACCACGTGAATCGGCAGTTCGCGCGGCGGCACGTCGTCCACCAGCAGCGGCACGAGACGCCCCGCGGCCAGATCGTCGCCGATCACTTCGGTGCCGAGCATCGCGATGCCCGCGCCTTGCAGCACGATCACGCGCTGCGCTTCCAGATGATTGACGATCAGATTGCCCGTCAGACGCACGCGCGGCGAGGCATCGCCGGTTGCGGGCGCGATTTCGAGCGCCGACACGCCCGCGTATTGCAGATAGTTGTGGCGCGCCAGATCGGCGACTGTCTTCGGCGTGCCGTGCCGCTTCAAATACGCCGGCGACGCGCACAGCACGAGGTGCGCGGTCGCGATCTGCCGCGCAATCAATGAAGAAGACTTCAGCCCGCTCGGTGAAGCGCGGATCGCGACATCGAAACCCTCGTCGATCAGTTCGACCACGCGGTCCGACAAGGTCATATCGACGATGACCTGCGGATATTGCGCGGCGTAGTCGGCCACCGCGGCCATCACGTGGCTCAGGCCGAACGCCGACAGCGACGACACCCGCAAGCGTCCCTGCGGCACGACGCTCGCCGCGCCGACCACCTGCTCGGCCTCCTCGAGTTCGGTGAGCACCTGGCTCAGACGCTCGTAGTACTCGCGGCCCGCTTCGGTCGGCGCGACCCGCCGCGTGGTGCGGTTCAACAGACGCGCGCCGAGTTGCTGTTCGAGGTGCATCACGTGCTTGCTCGCCATGGCCGCCGACATCTCCATCCGTTCGGCCGCGCCGACAAAGCTGCCGACTTCGACCACGTGGCGGAACACTTTCATGCTGACGAGGGTATCCATCTCAATCGCTCGCTTCAGGAATCAATCGACGTCATTTTGCCGGGTTTATCAAAGACTGGTCGGCAAAACGCTTCCCAACGAATGAATACAGCGGCGCAAAAGCAAAAAAACCCGCCTTCCGAAGAAAGCGGGCTTGGAAATCAAGCTGATGCGGCCAGTGCGCGAAGCCTGCGAGCAGGCGTCGCGCGGCGCGGCCGGGACGCTTAGAACTTGGCGCGCAGGCCGACGCCGTAGGTGTTGCCGCTCGACATGCTGGAGATGTGGTCGTACATGTAGGCCGCGTAGATGTCCGTGCGCTTGGACAGCGGATAGTCGTAGCCGACCGAAGCCGTCTGACGGGTTTGGTCGAACCCGCCGCCGTCGCGCGAGTAGGCGTACGACGCCATCACCGAGCCCGGGCCGAACGGCACCGTCGCGCCGCCTTGCGCCGTGTTCACGTGCCAACTCGTGACCTGCTGGTCGTTGTACGTGTACATGTACTGGCCGAAGAACTTCACGAACTTCAGGTCGTACGACACGCCGAGTTGCGCGACGCTCTGGCTCTTCAGGCCGGGCACGCCCGACGTGCTGAAGCTGCCGAGGTCGCTCGGCACGTTGTTGAAGTTCACGTACTGATACACCGCCGTGGCCGCGAACGGGCCGTGGAAGTACAGCACCTGGCCGCTCCACTTCTTCGCGCCGTTCTCGGTCGTGTTGCCGAGCGCGTACATGGCCGTCGCCGACAGACCGTTGAAGTTCGGCGACGAGTACGACACCGCGTTGCTCCAACCGGAGTCGCCCGTCACACCCTGATCCGTCGAGTAGGTCGGGAACGTGCCGAGGCCGAGGTACGTGTGCCAGACCATCGGCGAGAACTGGTACGAGTCGACGAACGGGTTGAACAGAATCGTCGACACGAACAGCGGCGTCGTCAGACGGCCTGCCGTCACCGTGCCGTAGGGCGATTCGATACCGACGTACGCGTTACGCGAAAACATCGTGTCGCCCGTGAAGCGGCCGTACTGGCCGTTTTGCGCCAGGAAGAACCCTTCCAGCGCGAAGATAGCCCTGTAGCCGTTGCCCAGATCCTCCGCCCCTTTCAAGCCCCAGTACGAAGTCGACATGCCGCCGCCCGCGACCTGCACCGAAGTCTTGCCGCCCGGGAATTTCTGCGCACCGACCCATTCGTCGACCTGACCGTAGAGTTGCACGCTCGATTGCGCAAAAGCAGACGATGCACTGGCCAGCAGAGCGGCACACGCGGTTGCCTTGAGGGTGGTCTTCAGCGCACTGCTGATGCTTGTTTTCATGGGTTCTCCTGTCTTTGTCAAAAAGGGTGTGGCTGTGCGAAAGGGGGAGCTCGCGCGAATCATTGTTGTTGTCCGTTCGATCATCGAGCCAATCTGGGCGGGACCATCTTTGCGGACCATTTTTATAAACAAAAATATCGTGGGTTATTGCGGGTATATCGGTCTGATTAGTTTTGTCGCTTATCGGCCTGATAAACCCTTGGCCGACAGCGGGCTCGCCGTGCCGCCGCAAATTTTGCGGCACCGCGCAAAGCGTTACTCACATTGCGGCCGACGGGTTGATAACGCCTTAAATGACACGCGGATGACGCACCGCCGCAGAAACGACCAAATTTGACGATGGGAGAGGGTCTGCTGCCGAGTGTTTTCAAAAAAGTGTGGCGTCGAAACGTCACATTGATAGCGGGCTTTGGGACGACGTTATGGCGGAAGGCCGCTGTCAAGCGGTTTGAAAGGCAGGAGCAGCGATCGAGCGAAACGGAGCGTTGAGAATTTGGGAGGACGAAATGGCAGAGATGCCGCGGACCCGGTTCGGGATGATGCAGGCGTGAAGGCGGAGTCAGATACCCGAATGGCCGGCACTCGAACAATGTCGAAGCGGCACGGGGAAGTCAGCGAAGGGAGACAGAAGTAGATGTGTACGTGCGCTGTCTGGACACAGACTAAACGGCAAACATTGGTTGCTCACGCAACGAACGCAACGCATAGTCCACGAAGCACGAACGCCTAGTTCCGGTAAGGCGAGCCTTCCGGCTGACGCGGATCATCGGACTGACGCTGTATGCCGCGCGACGAACCGCGCTCCTCGTTGTAGCGGGCGACGTCGGCGCGAATCGAGCCGGCGCGAACCGGCGCATTGGCCGGTGGCCGAGGCACCGTGCGCGACTCGGCACTGACCGGCGTAATAGCGCCGGCGTACTGCATGCCGCCGCGGCCGTCGCCGGCGTATCCAGCCGGTCCGGTGACACGTCGCATGCCCGGCTTGTAGACGTCATAGCCGTCGGCGTAACTTCCGCCTGCGAAATTCGCTCCGCCACGCGCCGGGCGCGCGCTGCGATCGACCATCGTATTGCGGGCCGGTGCTGCTGCTGCGCTGTAGGAGCGGTCACCGTTATGCATTTCGCCACGCACAGCGTGATTCGCTCCGGCATGCGAATAGCCGCCACCACCGCCGTGCGGCATGCCTGGCGCTTTCGCATAGGCGAACGAGCACAGCGCAGCGATGACCGCGCCTAACGCCCAGTGCCTCGTTCTCGACAACCCGTCCACCCAGTGACTCACATGCCCGAAGACTTGCCTGAAGACCACCGTTCGAGCTGCGGTGGACTTGTTTTGGGACTGGCACGAGCGCTGCGACGATATCGCGGCGCGGGGCATCCCGATGGCCTTTGAACCGTAATTTATGGGTGCCGGCAAAGGGTGTCGAGCCAAAAAGTGTTAGGCCTCGGACGCGGATGTAACACCTTGTTACTGCGACGTTTTTCTACGACAGAGTCCTTGCGCGAAAACCCTGAAACCGCTTGCTTTCAAGGACTTGGAGAGACAACTTACGAGCTCTTGCGTATGACGAATCGCAGCCGCATTTTCACCTCAAATGTCAAAACTGCATGGACCAAACAGATCACGTCGCCAATACTGAAAACTTGGGTCGCCGCGCCGTCCAAATTTTCCGGGACGCGTCTTTCGATGCGCAGCCCTCATTAATCGATTCGGTAAATGAATTTGCATATTTAATCAAAAATCATCAACAATAGCTCTTTCCCATAGGCTGGGACGGCGCCTTCAGGCGCGCGTCCCGCGCGCTTTTCCGCATTACCGAATCGAGATTCCGACATGGCTCGCCCGAAACTGCTTCCCGACAACTTCACCTTATGCCTCGTCAGCACCGTGATCCTTGCCAGCTTGCTGCCGGTTCATGGGCAGGCCGCTGCCGGATTCAACTGGGTGACCAACGTGGCGGTCGGCCTGCTGTTTTTCCTGCACGGCGCCAAGCTCTCACGCGAAGCGATCATTGCGGGCGCGACGCATTGGCGCCTGCATCTGGTGGTGCTTCTCAGCACGTTCGCGCTCTTTCCGCTGCTCGGCCTCGCGCTTAAACCGCTCCTTTCGCCACTTGTCACGCCGGCGCTCTATGCGGGGGTCCTCTTCCTCTGCACGCTGCCGTCTACGGTTCAGTCGTCGATCGCGTTTACGTCCATCGCCAAAGGCAACGTGCCGGCTGCGGTGTGCAGCGCGTCCGCCTCGAGCCTGCTCGGCATCTTCATCACGCCCGCGCTCGTCAGCTTCGTCGTCACCAATCAGGCGGCTGGCGGCGGCGCTTCGCCGTGGCATACGGTGGGCAACATCGTGCTGCAACTGCTGGTGCCGTTCGTGGCCGGGCAGTTGCTGCGGCCGTTGATCGGCAAGTGGATCGAGCGCAATCGCGGCGTGCTCAAGTTCGTCGACCAAGGCTCGATCCTGCTGGTGGTGTACGGCGCGTTCAGCGAGGCCGTCAATGAAGGGCTGTGGCACCAGATTCCGCTCTCCGCGCTCGGCGGCCTGCTGCTGCTGTGCGTCGTGCTGCTCGCCCTGGCCCTGGCCGTGACGATGTTCGTCAGCAAGCGGCTCGGCTTTAGCCGTGCGGATCAAATCACCATCATCTTCTGCGGTTCGAAGAAGAGCCTTGCCGCCGGCGTGCCGATGGCCAAGGTGATTTTCGCCTCGCATGCGGTGGGCGCCGTAGTCTTGCCGCTGATGCTGTTCCACCAGATCCAGCTGATGGTGTGCGCCGCGCTCGCGCAGCGCTGGGGCGCGCGCGACATCAGTGGCGAGACTCACGCCGCCTCGCGCGAGCGGACCGCCGCCGCCGTCGCGCGCCGGTGAATACGCGCGCAATGCAAACAGGACATTCATAAGCGCCCTCCCTGAGCGTCATTTGAAGAAAGCCGCCTCGCGCGGCTTTTTTGTTATTTCACGCGCAAACGCCGCCGCTGTCGCCTCGGCCGGATGGCATAGGCCAATTCCTGGCAAAGCGGATCCCGCCTTCAGAATGACTCGATCGAACACAAGCGAGCGCACCATCCCAGTGCAACGGTTCACTAAAAGTTCACTTAACTCCAGGCAACCCGTGCCGATAAGCCGAAGGTCGATCGCTACGCCTACCTGCCATGCACCCTCGCTCGCCCTCCCGATCCGCCGCGCCGCGCATCGAGGAGTTGATCGCCCGGCGTGATCTGTCCGCCGTGTTCCAGCCGATCATCGATTTCGAAGACGGTGCGATCCTCGGCTACGAAGGTCTGATCCGCGGCCCGGCCGGCACGTCGCTCGAAGCGCCGTTCGCCCTGTTTTCGCAAGCGCTCGCCGAGGGCTGCACGATCGAGCTCGAACGCGCCGCCGCGCGCACTTGCATCGAAGCGTTCGCGCAGCTCGACTTCGACGGCAAGCTGTTCCTCAATTTCAGCGCGGACGCGATGCGCCAGTTGGCCGAGGCGCGCGACGACACACTCGCGCTGCTGCGTCATCGCGGCGTCGATCCGCAGCGGATCGTGATCGAGTTGACCGAGCAAAGCACGATTCTGGATGTCGGCAGTTTCCTGCCGGTGATCTCGACTCTGCGCACGGCCGGCGCGCAATTCGCGCTCGACGACTACGGCACCGCGAACGCCAGCATGAACTTGTGGGTGCGGCTGCAACCGGACGTCGTGAAGATCGACCGCTTTTTCATTCACGACATTGCCTGCGATCCGCTCAAGTTCGAGGCCGTGCGCGCGATGCAGCACTTCGCCAGCGCAAGCGGCGCGCGGCTGGTCGCAGAGGGCATCGAAAACGAAGCCGATCTGATCGTGGTGCGCGACATGGGGATCGGCTGCGGACAGGGTTTTTTCTTCGGCCGTCCGCACGCGCAGCCGGCTCGCCAGGTGACCGACGACGCCCGCGACGCACTGCGCGCCGGCCACATCGCTGTGTTCCCGGAGACAACACGCGCGGTGAGCAGTGCGTCACCTTCGGGCGGCATGGCGTCAGAAAAGATGCTGGTGCACGCGCCCGCGCTGCCGCGCCACGCGACCAACAACGACGTGCTCGAACTGTTCAACCGCCTGCCCGACCTGCATGCGGTCGCGGTGGTCGAGCAGGACGAGCCGGTCGCGCTGATCAACCGCCGCAGCTTCATGGACCGCTACGCACTGCCGTATCACCGCGAGCTGTTCGGCAAGCGCCCTTGCCTGCTGTTCGCCAATGCGTCGCCAGTCATCATCGAGAAATCGATGACGGTCGAGCAGATGGCCAAGCTCCTCGCGAGCGACGACCAGCGTTATCTCGCCGACGGCTTCGTCATCACCGACAACGGCAAGTATGTCGGCCTCGGCACCGGCGAGAAGCTCGTGCGCGCGGTGACCGAGGTGCGCATCGAAGCCGCGCGCTACGCGAACCCGCTGACCTTCCTGCCGGGCAACATTCCGATCAGCTCGCACATTGCCCGGCTGCTCGGCAACGACGCCGGTTTCTACGCGTGCTACGTCGACCTGAACCACTTCAAGCCGTTCAACGACCAGTACGGCTACTGGCAAGGTGACGAAGTACTGAAATTCGCCGCCGTCGTACTCGCCGACGTGTGCGACCCAACCCGTGACTTCCTCGGCCACGTGGGCGGCGACGACTTCCTGATTCTGTTCCAGAGCGACGACTGGCGCGATCGCGTGCTGCGTGCGATCCACGTGTTCAACGAAGGCGCGCAGCGGTTCTATGCGCCGACCGACCGCCTCGCCGGCGGCATCCACGGTGAGGACCGGCGCGGCAATCCGACCTTCTTCGGTTTCGTGACGATGGCGATCGGCTGCGTGCGCGTCGAGCCCGCCGATGGCCCATCGCTCTATAGCAGCGAGGAAATTGCGTCCGTCGCGGCGCTGGCCAAGCGGCGCGCGAAGCATGAGACAAGCGGTTTCGTGCTGATCGGCGCCGACGAAAGCGTGGCCTTGCTGCGCGGACAGGCCGAAGCCGCTCACGTTTCGCTGGAGTGAACGCGCGTCGTCGAGACTAAGCATCGGACATTGTTTAGCTAATTTTACTAAACAGCATATTCCGGGCCAACTCCAACGCCTACGGGTATTTCCCTGTGTCGTGCAAGTGTTTTTCGGGCGGTTTTAGCGCGGTTTTACTATACAATCGCCCGAACCCAAACACCGTGCGGCCGCCCTTGCGCGTCCGCTTCATTCGATGGCCACAACCATCCGCGACGTCGCCCGCGCGGCCAGCGTGTCGATCGGCACCGTCTCACGCGCATTGAAGAACCAGCCGGGCCTTTCCGAGGCCACCCGCGAGCGCGTCGTCGAAGCGGCGCGCAAGCTCGGCTATGACGCCGCCCAACTGCGCCCGCGCATTCGCCGTCTCACGTTCCTGCTGCACCGTCAGCACAACAATTTCGCCGTCAGCCCGTTCTTTTCGCACGTGCTGCACGGTGTGGAAGACGCCTGCCGCGAACGCGGCATCGTGCCGTCCGTGCTGACCGCCGGCCCCACCGAAGACGTGATCCAGCAGATGCGCCTGCACGCGCCCGACGCGGTGGCAATTGCCGGTTTCGTCGAACCGGAAACGCTAACCACGCTGGTGGCGATGCAGCGCCCACTCGTGCTGATCGACCTGTGGGCGCCCGGCATGCGCTCGGTGAATCTCGACAACGCCGCGGGCGCCACGCTCGCCATGCGGCATCTGTTCGAGCAGCAGCGCAAGCGTGTCGCGTTCATCGGCGGCTCGCTCGCGCACTTCAGCATCGCGCAGCGCGCGCTCGGCTACCGGCGCGCGTTCTTCGAAGCGGGCTTGCTGTTCGACCCGTCGCTGGAAGTGACGATAGATGCCGGCCTCGACCCCGACAGCGGCGCCGCGCGTGCGATGCATCAGTTGCTCGATGCACCGGGCACGCGCCCCGACGCCGTGTTTGCCTATAACGACGCCGCCGCGCTCGCCGCGCTGCGCGCGTGCCTCGCACGCGGACTGCGCGTGCCCGAGGACATTGCCATCATCGGTTTCGACGACATTCCCGCCGCCGCCCATGCCACGCCGCCGCTGTCGA
The DNA here is from genome assembly GCF_046027915.1 of Paraburkholderia sp. RL17-347-BIC-D. Classification (NCBI taxonomy): domain Bacteria; kingdom Pseudomonadati; phylum Pseudomonadota; class Betaproteobacteria; order Burkholderiales; family Burkholderiaceae; genus Paraburkholderia; species Paraburkholderia sp. RL17-347-BIC-D. The sequence continues at coordinate 60,545 of NZ_JARESS010000004.1, read as the reverse complement.
CCATTTCGGTCGACAAGGAAGCGCTCGGCCGGCGCGGCGTCGAGCTTCTGCTCGAAGACGCCCCTGCTGAACTGGAAGTCCGTTTGCCCGTCCATCTCATTGCCCGTGCCAGTACTTTGGTGAAAATGCCATGACGCAATCCGATCCGCTTCACCCTGCCAACGGTGCCACCCCGGCGCCGCCCGTCGAGAGCTTCCGCACACGCGACTTTCTGCTCGCGCATGTGGAGGACACGCTGCGCTTTTACGCACCGAACGTGTTCGATCCGAGCGGCGGCTTTTTCCATTTCTTCCGCGACGACGGTTCGGTCTACGACAAAACCACACGGCATCTGGTGAGCAGTTGCCGCTACGTGTTCAACTACGCGATGGCGTATCGCCAGTTCGGCGACCCGCAGCATCTCGAATACGCGCGCCACGGCTTGCAGTTCCTGCGCGAAGCGCATTGGGACGCCCAGCACGAAGGCTACGACTGGGAGCTCGAATGGCACGACGGCAAGAAGCGCACGCTCGACGCGACGCGCCACTGCTACGGCCTCGCGTTCGTGCTGCTCGCCTATTCGCATGCGGCGATGGCCGGCATCGAGGAAGCGAAGCCGATGATCGGCGCGACCTTCGAACTGATGGAACATCGCTTCTGGGACGCCGCCGCGGGCCTCTACGCCGACGAAGCGTCGCCCGAGTGGCGGGTCAGTTCGTACCGTGGGCAAAACGCGAACATGCATACCACGGAGGCCCTGCTCGCCGCGCATGAAGCGACCGGCCATCTCGTCTATCTGGATCGCGCGGAACGGGTGGCGTCGAATATCACGCTGCGTCAGGCGAAGCTGTCGCAGGGTCTGGTGTGGGAGCACTTTCACGCGGACTGGTCGGTCGACTGGCACTATAACGAGGAGGACAGCTCGAACATCTTCCGCCCGTGGGGCTTCCAGCCGGGACACCAGACGGAATGGGCGAAGCTGCTGCTGATTCTCGAGCGCTTCCGTCCATTGCCGTGGCTGCTGCCGCGCGCCATCGAACTGTTCGACGCCGCCATGACGCACGCATGGGACGAAGACCACGGCGGCCTCTATTACGGCTTCGGCCCCGACGGCACCGTGTGCGACCATGACAAGTATTTCTGGGTCCAGGCGGAAACCTTCGCCACGGCAGCGCTGCTCGGCAAGCGCACCGGCAACGAACGCTTCTGGGACTGGTACGACGAGATCTGGCGCTATAGCTGGGCGCATTTCGTCGATCACAAGTATGGTGCGTGGTACCGCATCCTCACGTGCGACAACCGCAAGTACAGCGACGAAAAGAGTCCGGCCGGCAAGACCGACTATCACACCATGGGCGCGTGCTACGAAGTACTGGCCCACGCGCTGCCCGACGGGGCGGCCGCTGCGCCCGAATCCGCGGAGCAAACAAAATGAGCAATCCCAGCGCGAACCACGAATTTCCCTTCTTCGTCTCAGCCGGCGACATCCTCACCGATCTCGTGCGCACCGGCACTTCGCAATGGCTCTCGCGCCCCGGCGGCGCCGGCTGGAACGTGGCGCGCTGCGTGGCGCGGCTCGGTCTGCCGACCGCGTGCGCCGGCTCGCTGGGCGTCGATAACTTCTCCGATGAGTTGTGGAACGCGAGCGTCGCGGCCGGGCTCGACATGCGCTTCATGCAGCGCGTGGAGCAGCCGCCCTTGCTGGCGATCGTGCATCAGACGCATCCGCCCGCGTACTTCTTCATGGGCGAGAACAGCGCCGATCTGGCCTTCGATCCGGCCCGCCTGCCGGCGGGTTGGATCGGTCAGGTGAAGTGGGCGCACTTCGGCTGCATCAGCCTCGTTCGCCAACCCATCGGCAACACGCTCGCCACTTTGGCGGCCGAGTTGCGTTCGCAAGGCGTGAAGATCAGCTTCGATCCGAACTATCGGAATCTGATGGAGCACGGCTACGAACCCACGCTGCGGAAAATGGCCGCGCTCGCCGATCTGATCAAGGTGTCGGACGAGGACTTGCGCCTGCTGTTCAAGACCGACGACGAGGCCGGCGCACTTGCGCAGTTGCGAGCCATGAATCCGGCCGCCACCGTGCTGGTGACGCGCGGACCGGAGACCGCCGTGCTGATCGACGGCGCTATGGTGAGCGAAGCGCGGCCGCCGCGCGTCGAGGTGGTCGATACGGTCGGTGCGGGCGACGCGTCGATCGGCGGCCTGCTATTCAGCCTGATGACTGCGCCGCAGCGGGCGTGGCCGGAGCACCTGGCGTTCGCGCTGGCCGCCGGCGCGGCCGCTTGCCGCCATGCCGGCGCGCACGCGCCGTCGCTCGATGAAGTCGTCGCGCTGCTGTAATTCTGTTGCCTTGTGCGGCGCGCATTGTCACCGGCATGGCGCGCCGCCAGGGCGGAGAACCGAAGCTCCGTCATCGTGCTAGGATGAAAAAACCGAAACCTTTGGAAGACGGAGAGACGCCATGGACGACATCACCTACACCAAAGGCATCTACACGGCCACGGCCTCGACCAGAGAAATAGAAAAAGATACCTGGCAAGGCGTGGTCACCCTCTCGCGCGACGAAGGCGACGCCACGGAAGATCAGGAAACCACGCTCTACGAAGTCGAAGCCACTTCGTCGACGCCGGAAGAAGCGCTCGAGGAAGCCAAAGCGCTCGCTCACCGCATCCTTGGGGAAATCGAACTCTAGGTAGAAAACCGGCGCCGCGCGTTTGCGTTCGCGTTGCGCCACCCTGAACCAACCGGCCGGAGGCGGTCATGGCTGAACAGCTCTTCCTCTACGGCGTGTATTCGATTCACGTCCGCCCACTCGAACTCAACGGTGCGCGCTGGGACGCGGAATACGAAATCCGCCATCGCGAGAAAGCCGTCAAATCGTGGACGACGGTGGGCGGCGACAACGGCTACGGCGACGAAACCGAAGCTGTCGCGGCAGCTCATCAGCAAGCCGTCGATGATATCGAACACGGCGCTGGCATTCCCAAGCCGCGAGCCTTCCCGTAAGTCCGAAGCGCGCGTACGCTGTGGCGCGCGTGCGTGATTGCGTGATTGCTTCAGTGCGCGGTACAAGCGCACCGTGAGGCCGTGTTGATATGCCTCGCTGAAACGCCGTGCATGCACGGCGAGCACACGGCAGCGGCGCGCTTTCACGCGCCCGCGCACCACGCCGAAAATCACCTTCCGCGGACGAAGCGGCGTGCTACGCTTTGGCCGTTTTCATTTCCACGAGCCTGCGATGGTGACTGAACCGTCAGACCGTCCTTCCGGCTTCGGCGACGCCGAAGCACGCGCACCGGCGCGCCGCTCGCGCGGCAGCCGCGAGTTGCGTCTGGACGATCGCGTGATCATCGCGCACGGCATGCCGACGCCGCTCTGGCAGGATCTCTATCACCGCGCTCTGGTGGTTCGGTGGCCGACGTTTTTCGTCTCGCTCGCAGTCCTGTTCGTGTTGCTCAACACGACGTTCGCCGAGCTCTATATGCTCGGCAATGCGCCGATCGCCAACCAGTTTCCAGCCGGTTTCGGCGGCGCGTTTTTCTTCAGCGTCGAAACGCTCGCGACGGTCGGATACGGCGACATGCATCCGCAAACCGTCTACGCGCACTGGATCGCCACGCTGGAAATTTTCGTCGGCATGTCCGGCATCGCGTTGGCGACGGGGCTGATCTTCGCGCGCTTTTCGCGCCCGCACGCCAAAATCATGTTCACGCGTTACGCGGTGATCCGGCCGCTCGACGGCCGCATGACGCTGATGGTGCGCTCGGCCAACGCGCGTCAGAACGTGATCGCCGAGGCCCGCGCAAGGCTGCGCATTCTGCGCCAGGAAACCACGGCCGAAGGTTATACGCTGCGCAAACTGTACGACCTCACGCTGGTGCGCGATCAACACCCGGTGTTCAAACTGGGCTGGACGGTGATGCACATCGTCGACGAAAACAGCCCGCTGTTCGGCGAAACCGCCGAAACGCTCAAGCGCCTCGACACCTCATTGATTCTCACCCTGGAAGGCGTCGACGAATCGACTTCGCAAACCATGCAGGCGCGCCATATGTGGTCGTGCGATCAGATCTACTGGCATCACCGTTTCGTGGACATCATGAGCGAGCGAGACGGCGTGAGTCATATCGATTACGCGCTGTTCGACGAAATCGTGCCGCTCGACGATACGACCCTCGCGGCCGCCAAGGCAACGGCGCCGGCACCGTAAGCCGTTCGAAAAACGCACCAGGGCATACCCGAATCCGGCCGTTGCGTGGGAGATCCATCTCAAAACGCCACTAAAACGCGTGGCTCGTCGCGCCTATTCGCGAGCGGCCGGTCAAAGTAGAAAAAATTCTCTCCCATTGCCGCTAAAAAATAGAGTCTCTTTCGCTGCGCCACCTTCGTGGTCCCCACCACTGCGCGCGGATGCAAAACAGGAGACTCACCCATGACCGCTCGCCTGCCCATCGACGGCACGCCCGCACTGGCCGATTACAAGCTTTCCGACAACCTCACCGCGACGCGCGGCCGAATCTTCCTGACCGGCACTCAGGCGCTGGTGCGCCTCGCGCTCATGCAGCGCGCCGCCGATAAGGCGCGCGGCATGAACACCGCCGGCTTCATCAGCGGCTATCGCGGCTCGCCGCTCGGCATGGTCGATCAGCAGTTGTGGAAAGCGCAAAAACTGCTCACGGCGAGTGATATTCGCTTCTTGCCCGCCATCAACGAAGAACTCGGCGGCACCGCCGTGCTCGGCACGCAGCGGGTGGAATCGGACCCGGAGCGCACCGTCGAAGGCGTGTTCGCGATGTGGTACGGCAAAGGCCCGGGCGTGGACCGCGCCGGCGACGCGCTCAAGCACGGCAACGCCTACGGGTCGTCGCCGCACGGCGGCGTGCTGGTGGTGGCGGGCGACGACCACGGCTGCGTGTCGTCGTCGATGCCGCATCAGAGCGACTTCGCGATGATGGCGTGGCACATGCCGGTCGTGAATCCGTCGAACATCGCCGACATGCTCGAGTTCGGCTTGTACGGCTGGGAGTTGTCGCGCTTCTCGGGCGCGTGGGTCGGCTACAAGGCGATCTCCGAAACGGTCGAATCGGGCTCGACGGTCGATCTCGACGCGCTGCGCACAGACTGGGCCGCGCCGCGGGATTTCGAAGCACCGGCAGGCGGCCTGCACAACCGCTGGCCCGATCTGCCCAGCCTGACGATCGAATCGCGGATGCACGCGAAGCTCGACGCGGTGCGCCACTTCGCGCGCGTGAACAGCATCGACAAATGGATCGCGCCGAGCCCGCATGCGAACGTGGGGATCGTGACCTGCGGCAAGGCGCATCTGGACCTGATGGAAACGCTGCGCCGCCTCGATCTGACGGTCGCCGATCTGGAAGCGGCCGGCGTACGGATCTACAAGGTCGGCCTGTCGTTTCCGCTGGAGATGACGCGTATCGACGCGTTCGTCTCCGGCTTGTCCGAAGTGCTGGTGATCGAAGAGAAAGGCCCGGTCATCGAACAGCAGATCAAGGACTATCTGTACAACCGCACGCAAGGCACGCGGCCGATCGTCGTCGGCAAGAACGCCGAAGACGGCACGCTGCTGCTGTCGTCGCTCGGCGAATTGCGGCCGTCGCGCATTCTGCCGGTGTTCGCCAACTGGCTCGCGAAGCACAAGCCCGCACTCGATCGCCGCGAACGCGTCGTCGATCTGGTCGCGCCGCAAATTCTCTCGAACGCTGCGGACAGCGTGAAACGCACGCCGTACTTCTGCTCGGGTTGCCCGCACAACACCTCGACCAAGGTGCCGGAAGGATCGATCGCGCATGCGGGCATCGGCTGTCACTTCATGGCGTCGTGGATGGAACGCGACACGACTGGTCTCATCCAGATGGGCGGTGAAGGCGTCGACTGGGCGTCCCATTCGATGTTCACGAAAACGCGCCACGTGTTCCAGAATCTCGGCGACGGCACCTACTTCCACTCGGGCATTCTGGCGATCCGCCAGGCCGTAGCCGCGAAAGCCACCATCACGTACAAGATTCTCTATAACGACGCCGTCGCGATGACGGGCGGCCAGCCGGTGGACGGCAGCATCTCGGTGCCGCAGATCGCGCGTCAGGTGGAAGCCGAAGGCGTGTCGCGCTTCGTCGTGGTCAGCGACGAGCCGGAGAAATACGACGGCCATCACGATCAGTTTCCGAAGGGCACCACGTTTCACCATCGCAGCGAGATGGACACCGTGCAGCGTCAATTGCGCGACACCGATGGCGTGACCGTGCTGATCTACGACCAGACCTGCGCGGCGGAAAAACGCCGGCGCCGGAAAAAAGGCGAATTCCCCGATCCGGACAAGCGCCTCTTCATCAACGAGGAAGTCTGCGAAGGTTGCGGCGATTGCGGCGTGCAGTCGAATTGCCTATCCGTGGAACCGGTTGAAACGGCATTGGGCCGCAAGCGTCGCATCGATCAATCGTCGTGCAACAAAGACTACTCGTGCGTGAACGGCTTCTGCCCGAGCTTCGTCACGGTGGAAGGCGGCAAGCTGAAGAAAGCCGCGGGCGCCGCATTCGATCCGCAAGCGCTAGCTGCGCGCGTCGACGCGTTGCCGATTCCTGCGACGCATCTCGATGCCGCGCCGTACGACATTCTGGTCACGGGTGTCGGCGGCACGGGCGTCGTGACGGTCGGCGCATTGATCAGCATGGCCGCGCATCTGGAAGGCAAGAGCGCGTCGGTGCTCGACTTCATGGGCTTCGCGCAAAAGGGCGGCTCGGTGCTGTCGTTCGTACGCTTCGCCGCGCGCGACGAGTGGCTCAATCAGGTACGCATCGACACGCAACAGGCTGACGTGCTGCTCGCCTGCGATATGGTGGTGGGCGCAAGCGCCGATGCGCTGCAAACGGTGCGTCATGGCCGCACGCGCATTGTCGTGAATACGCATGCGATTCCAAACGCCACGTTCGTGACGAATCCGGACGCAACGCTGCACGCCGACGCGCTGCTCGACAAGATGCGTCACGCGGCCGGCCCGGAGCGTATGTCGACGTGCGACGCGCAGGCGCTCGCGACGCGGTTTCTCGGCGACACCATCGGCGCGAACATTCTGATGCTCGGTTATGCCTGGCAACTGGGTCTCGTGCCCGTGTCGTTCGGCGCGATGATGCGCGCGATCGAATTGAACAACGTCGCGGTGCAGATGAATCAGTTGGCGTTTTCGATCGGGCGCCTCGCCGCCGAAGATCCAGCCGCGCTCGAATCGCTGTGGCAAGCGCGGCATCTGGCGAAGCAAAGCGTGCGCGTCGATACGCTCGACGAACTGATCGCGCATCGCGAAGGCCGTCTGCAGACTTACGGCGGCGCGAGCTATGTGAAGCGTTATCGCGCGCTGGTCGACGCCGCACGCCGCGCGGAATTCGCAGTGGACGCGAAGAGCGAACGCTTGACGCGCGCGGTGGCGACCACGTTCTATCGTTTGCTTGCGGTGAAGGACGAATACGAAGTGGCGCGTCTGCACACGGATGCTGCATTCCGTGAGGCGCTGGAAGCGCAATTCGAAGGCGTGGCCGGCAAGGATTTCGGCATCAAGTTCAATCTCGCGCCGCCGACGCTCACGCGTCCTGAACCCGGCAAGAATCCAACCAAGAAAACCTTCGGTCAGTGGATGTGGCCGGTGCTCGGCACGCTGGCAAAATTCAGCAGTCTGCGCGGCACGATGCTCGATCCGTTTGGCCGCACGCTGGAACGCAAGATGGAACGCGAACTCGCGGGCGATTACGAAACCACGTTGCAGCGTGCGCTCGCCAAGCTCGATGCCGGCAATCTGGAAGACGTGGCGAAGCTGGCCGACCTGCACGCTCGTGTGCGCGGTTATGGTCACGTGAAACTCGCGAATCTGGCGGGCGTGAAGCGTGGTGAGCGCGATCTGGCCGCACGTTTGCAGATCGATGCGGCGACGGGTGAGTCCGTGCGGAAATCGCTGGAAGAGGTGAAGGGCGCGGGGCAGTTGCGCGGGATTCCGGTGGTCGTAGCGAAGTAGTTTTTCTTGGGCACGTAGACGCAGATGAAGAAATGCCGTTTCGAGAGCGATCTCGACGCGGCATTTTTCTTTGCTTCGTTGGTTCAACTACTTGGTCATGCGTTCAGCAGTGCTCTGACCTTGGCAACTTTGTCTGCATCGACCGGCGCGAGGCCGTTGCTGTTCACGCGAACGCCTGAACCAAAATGCACCGCTTCAACTTGCGTCCTGCTCACAAAACCGGCGATGGCGTCGACTGTCAAACCCGCGCCGGCCAGCACTGTGCACTGCGAACCGGCCGCTTGCTGCACCAGCTCGCGAATGGTGGCCTCCGCGTGCAGCACTGAAGGTTGTCCACCCGAGGTCAGCACATTCGTCACGGCCTCGAAACCGAGCAGTACATCGAGCGATTGGCGCAAATCACGCGCTTCATCGAACGCACGATGGAAGGTGACAGCCAGTCCATCCGCCGCATCGATCGCACGCGCGAGGCCTTCGCGGTCGATCTCGCCAGCGGCGTTCAGCATGCCGATCACCACGCCATTCGCGCCCGTCGCTTTCACGGCCCGCACGTCGCGCAGCATCACTGCATAGTCGTCGGCGTCGTAGACGAACGAACGGCTGTGCGGCCGCACGATCACGTTCACGGGAATCTCGACCGCCGCCACCACCGCTTCGATCAAGCCGAGGCTCGGCGTCAGGCCGCCCTCGCCCATCGCGGTGACAAGTTCCAGACGGTCAGCACCGGCTTGCGCGGCGAGGCGCGCGTCGGCAACAGTTGTGGCAATGACTTCGAGGAGGACGGACATAAGCGCGGGAGAGTGTCGTTAAATATCGTTGAAAACGACATGATCTCAGAACTGCTCTTCGTCCACCCAGTCGATATCGCCGCACAGCACGCAGGTCTGCTCGCCGACACGGGTCGCCACCGAAAGCGTCACGCACGGCAACGCCTCGTTGATCGACAGATACGGCCGCGTCACATGCACACGCTCCGGCGCATTGATCGCATCGCGGAAATACGGACGACGCAGCCAGTTCGCCCCTTGCGCATCAGCGAGCGGCAGAAAGCGCGTTTCATGCGCCGCGCGATCGGCGCGCAGCACGACGTTGCGGCCCGCCTGCTTGCCCTTCGCGTCGAGCAGGAAGCAGCGCGCGGCATGGTCGAGCGCGAGAAAATTCCAGCACACTTCCTCGAGCGGTTCGCCTGCCGCGAGCCGTTCCGCCGCCCGCTCGAAAGCCCGCAAGTACGGCGCGATCCGGCTGGCATTGCGGCGCTCGCGCGCGTCGGCCTGATCGCGATAACGCTCGGTGAGTTCGCTGATGCACGTCGTCGCGTGCAACGCATCGGCCGCGCCCGGGTTCGGACGGCCGAAAAAAAAGCCCTGCACGAAGTCCGCATTGCAGGCGAGCGCCATCTGCGCCTCATGCTCGGTTTCCACGCCTTCGACCAGCACCAGCTTGCCCGCTTCGTGCAGCAGCGCCACGAGGCCCGGCAGAATCGTCGCCATGTCGGCGCGATGCGCGGCGTGCGACAGCATGATGCGATCGAGCTTCACGATGTCGGGGTTCAATTGCCAGATCCGTTCGACGTTCGAGTGTCCCGCGCCGAAATCGTCGAGCGCGATCAGGAAGCCGCGCTCGCGGAACTGACGCACGGCGTCGGCGAGACGTTCCAGATCTTCGGCGCGATGCTCGAGCACTTCGAGCACGATGCGCCGCGGCGGCAAATCGAGCCGCTTCAGCGTGGCCAGCAAGGCAGCGGCGAGATACGGATCGGTGAGCGCACCGGGATGCACGTTCAGGAACAGCCACTCGCGCTCGGCGCCGAGCACCTTGAAATTTTCCAGATGCAGGGTCTGGGCCAGTTTGTCGACCTGCAGCACATCGCCGAGGCGCGCGGCCTCGCCGAATACGTCGAGCGGCGACACGGGCCGGTCGAGCGCATCGTGCGCGCGCAGCAGCCCTTCGTAACCGACCGCCCGCATATGCGACAGGCTGAAAATCGGTTGAAACACGCTGCTCAGCGTGAGTTCGCCATGCTGCACCGTGAAACGTTCGAGCCCCGACGTCATCTCGACACCGAAGCCATGTGGCGCGCTGGCCGTCCTTTCCTGTTGCGCAATCGTCATGCAGTCCTCTCACGCGAGAGCCGGGCCGGTCGGAACGCGGAAGCGAACAACTTCGGCGCCGTTTCTCAAATGTGCGTCATCGATATACCTTAAGCAAGCTCCATGCGCACGCTGACGCACATTCCGATGAAATTTGTCCGAAAGATTGCACCCGTGTAAGGGAGCATGCGCCGCGTGTGGGCGTGACTCGCACCGTTAAGGTGCGCCGGGTCTCGAAGACACGCCCGCGCCGGGCCAGCGGCGCTCCATGTCGGTCTGGGCGTGACGCAACACGTCGTCGGGCTAAACTTCGGCCTTACGCTTCGTCAGCATCGCGTGGCCGCATCGTCGAAGATCACCGAAGTAACACCGTTATATCCCCAGAAATAGACCGATGGACATTGTCTTTACCGTATTGATTCTTTTGCTCGCCGTCGCCGCGTCGGGCGTCGTCATCCGCATCCTGCCGATCGCGTTGCCGCTGCCGCTCGTGCAGATCGTGATCGGCGCGTTGCTCGCATGGCCCAGGCTCGGGCTGCACGTCACGTTCGATCCGGACATTTTCATGATGCTGTTCATTCCGCCGCTGCTGTTCGCGGACGGATGGCGCATTCCCAAGCGCGAGTTCTTCATGGCGCGACGCTCGATCCTGATGCTCGCGCTCGGCCTCGTCTTCATGACGGTGCTGGTGGTCGGTTATTTCGTGCATGCGCTGGTGCCGTCGATCTCGCTGCCAGTTGCATTCGCGCTCGCTGCAGTGTTGTCGCCGACGGATGCGGTGGCGCTGTCCGGCATCGCCGGCAAGGGCAAGATTCCGGGGCGGCTCATGCATATCCTCGAAGGCGAGGCGTTGATGAACGACGCGTCGGGACTGGTCGCGTTGAAGTTCGCGATTGCCGCGGCGCTGACCGGCGTGTTTTCGTTGCGCGACGCGTCGATCAGTTTCGTGATCATCGCCGTGGGCGGCCTCGCGACGGGCGCTGCAGTGAGCTGGGTGTTCGGCTTTGTGTCGGCCCACTTTCTGAATCTCACCGAAGAAGGCGACCCGGCGCCCGGCGTCGTGATGACTCTGCTGATTCCATTCGCCGCTTACCTGGTCGCCGAGCGTTTCGAGTTGTCGGGCATTCTGGCCGCAGTCGCCGCCGGCATGATGATGAACTACACGACCATTGTGACCGCCGGGCCGGCGTCGTCGCGAGTGCGCGCCAGCAGCACGTGGACGATGATCGAGTTTGTCTTCAACGGCATGGTGTTCATTCTGCTGGGGCTGCAGTTTCCGCACATTCTCGGCCGGGCACTGCTCGACGCGCACGAGACCAGTAACGCGCAGGTCTGGCGGCTGGTCGGCTACGTCGCCGCAGTGGCGGGCGCCCTGTACGCAATGCGCTTCGTGTGGGTGTGGCTACTGCGCTATTTCGCGAGCCGCAGCGCCGCGAAGCAAGGCGTGGCGAATGCCGTTCCGGGCTTGCGCACCGCCGCAGTGACGACGGTGGCCGGTGTGCGCGGGGCCGTGACGCTCGCGGGCGTGCTGTCGTTGCCAGAGGTGTTGCCGGGTGGCGCCGCGTTGCCGGGCCGCGATCTCGCGATCTTCATCGCATCCGGCGTGATCCTGGTCTCGCTGATCGTGGCGGTGGTGGCGTTGCCACTGTTGCTGAGCGGCTGGCGCCGCGGCAAGGATCCGCATGCGGCCGAGGAGGCGCTCGCACGGACCATGGCCGCGCAAGCCGCGATTCGCGCTGTCGACGAGGTGCACGACAGGGAGTGCGCGAATCTCGATGAGTCGGCTTCGGCGTATGCGGCGGATGTCACCGCACGAGTGATGGACCTCTATCAGCGCCGCCTCGCCACGCTCGATGAAGAACGCGAACCGCGCGAACTGGCGCGCCGCGCCGATGCGCTGGAGTTCAGGATGAAACTCGCGGCCATGAGAGCCGAGCGCAAGACGCTGCTTGAACTGCGCAGCAGTCAGGAGATCAACGACGAGACGTTGAACAAGCTGATGCGCGAAGTGGATTTGTCGGAGACTGCGCTGACGGCGCGAAGGAAGTAACGGGCGCTCGCACTGAGTAGTTGCGATTCCAGCGGCGAGGGCTTTTTCTTCGATCGAAACAACGTGCGTAAGAGAAAAGCCTGCGCCGCCGACGAACCTGTGGAAACGAGTAGTTCAGTGCGCGAGAAAAATCACGCCACCGGACCTTGCGCCGGTTTCCTTCTCAGGAGAGCGTAGAGAATGATCGCGCCGAAGGTCGCGGTGCCGATACCGCCCAGACCGAAGCCGCCGAGCTTCAGCGAGAAATCGCCGGCGCCGAGTACGAGCGTGACCGCGGCCACGATGAGATTGCGGTTGTCGGAGAAGTCCACCTTGTTGACGACCCAGATGCGCGCGCCGGTCACGGCGATCAGGCCGAACACGACGATCGACACGCCGCCCAGCACCGGACCCGGAATAGTCTGGATCACCGCGCCGAACTTCGGCGAAAAACCCAGCACCAGCGCGATCAACGCGGCGATCACGAACACCAGCGTCGAATAGATCTTGGTGACGGCCATCACGCCGATGTTCTCGGCATACGTCGTGACACCGGTGCCGCCGGCGAAGCCCGACACGATCGTCGCGAGTCCGTCACCGAGAAATGCACGGCCGACGTAGCGGTCCAGATTTTGGCCCGTCATCGCGCTCACCGCCTTGATATGCCCGAGGTTCTCCGCCACCAGAATCACCGCGATCGGCGCGAGCAAGGTCATCGCCTGCATGTTGAACACCGGCGCCGTGAAATGCGGCATGCCGAACCACGCGGCATTCGCGACGATGGCGAAATCGATCGGCTTGCCCATGCCGAGACCGTTGGTGACGATCGCGTAAATCACGTACGCCATCAGCAGGCCAACCAGAATCAGCAGACGCTGCAGCATGCCGCGCGCGAACACCGCGACCGCGCCCACACACAACACGGTGACGAGCGCCATCCACGAATCGAAGTTGCTGCCGCTCACGCCACGCACCGCGATCGGCGCCAGATTCAAACCGATCACGCAGACAATCGCGCCCGTCACCACCGGCGGCATCAGCGTCTCGATCCATGTCGTGCCGACCGCCGACACGATCAGGCCGATGAGCGCGTACACCACCCCGCACGCGATGATCCCGCCCAGCGCGACCGGAATGTTCATGTTCGGGCCGTGGCCGCCGTACCCCGTGACCGCGATCACGAGCCCGATGAACGCGAAGCTCGAGCCGAGATAGCTCGGCACGCGGCCGCCCACCAGCACGAAGAACAACAACGTGCCGATGCCCGACATGAAGATGCACAGGTTCGGATCGAAGCCCATCAGCAACGGCGCGAGCACCGTCGAGCCGAACATCGCGACCACGTGTTGCACGCCCATCGCGAACATCTGCGGCCACGCGAGCCGCTCGTCGGTGCCGACGATGCGGCCCTCGGCAGCCGCGGACTGGGCGCGCCAGCGGGGGAAGTAGGAATCGGCCATGGCGGGGGTTCTCCTCTGTTCGGCGCTATTTATGGTGGCGCGGCGCCAGCACAAAGGCGCCGCCCAGGAATTAGGCGCGAGTGTACGGAGTGCCATTGGGCCTGGCAAGCTCGGGGAAATGCGCGGCGCTCAGCCGTGCTGCGCTTCCAGCGAAAACACCGTCACAGCCGCCTGCAACTGCCTCGCCTGATCCGCCATCGACGCCGCCGCGGCAGCCGCCTGCTCGACCAACGCCGCGTTCTGCTGGGTCACGTCGTCCATCTGCGCGACCGCGCGATTGACTTCTTCGATGCCGGTGCTTTGTTCCTGCGACGCCGACGAAATCTCGCCCATGATGTCGGTCACGCGTTTCACCGCGTGGGTGACTTCGGCCATCGTCTGCCCGGCCCGCTCGGCGAGTTCAGCGCCGCTGCCTACGCGTGCCGTCGAGCTTTCGATCAGCTCCTTGATCTCCTTCGCCGACACTGCGCTGCGCTGCGCGAGCGAGCGCACTTCGCCTGCCACCACCGCGAAGCCGCGACCTTGTTCGCCGGCGCGCGCCGCTTCGACCGCCGCGTTCAGCGCGAGGATGTTGGTCTGGAACGCGATCCCTTCGATCACCGCGATGATGTCCGTCATGCGCTTCGAGCCCGCCGCCAGCTCACGCATCGTTTCGACCACATCGCCGACGAGATGGCTGCCGCGCGCCGCGACTTCCGACGCGCCGTGCGCCACGCCGCCCGCCTGCTGCGCGTTCTCGGCGTTCATCTTCACCGTCGACGTCAGTTCCTGCATGCTCGACGCGGTTTCCTGCAACGCGGCGGCTTGCTCTTCCGTGCGTTGCGACAGATCGGTATTGCCTTGCGCGATTTCGCCCGACGCCATCAGGATCGATTCGCTCGATTCGCTGATGCCCGACACGATGCCCGCCAGCCGCTCGCGCATGTTGCGCAGCGCGAACAGCAAGCTGTGAGAGTCACCCGCGCGGGTTTCGACGCGCACGCTGAGGTCGCCGCCAGCGATGCGGTTGGCGATCTGCATCGCGTAATCCGGTTCGCCGCCGAGCTGCCCGGACAGACGACGCGCGATCACGGTGGCGAGCAGCATACCCGCGACGATCGCACCCAGCACCAGTGCGCTCATGACGATGCGCATGTGCTGATAGCCGGTGGACGCTTCCAGTTGCGCGTCGTTGGCTTGTTGGCGGCGATAGTCGATCAGCGCCGTGATGCGATCGCGCAGCGCCTCGCTCGCCGCAATCGCGCGACGCACGAGTTCGTTGTTATCGACACCTGCCGGAATCGGTTCGAGACCGATCTGCTGATGCACGATGCCTTCCCACACCGCCGACTTGCGCAGCACGTCGTCGAATATTTCCTGGCCCTGGCTCGTCTCGATCGTCGCGCGATACTGGTCGTAGGCGGCGTGCATCTCCTTGAGTGAGCCGACTATGTTGTTCTTCAACTTTTGACGGCCGGCGTCGTCGGCGGCATAGCCGAGATTCGCGGCGGCCAGATCGGAATCGATCTTGTGCCGGTTCGCCTCTTCCATCCAGTACAAGCCGTCCATGTGTTTATCGCCGATCGCGTCGGTAATGCCGTGCATCGCCGACAGCGTACTCAGCGACGTCGCGCCGATCACGACGCAAAAACCAATCACCACGGCAAACGCCAGCAGCAGTTTCCTGAACACGGGCATGCGGTCGAACCACTTCATTTCACCATCCTTCATGAGTCACGACGGGACGTCGGCGCCGCCACGCCGTCGCGAAACCTTCGCGATCATCGGATACGTGGCGGCACTCCCACCTCATTTACGGCGGCCATCACCGAGACTTGATAAGGGAAATGTCAGGAATAACCGGGACAGGATGTTGTAAGCAATGCTTAGCGCACGAGGCCGGGTCGCGAGAAGCCATTGCGCGCGGCGTATTGGCGATATGTTTGGGATTCGTCTGATGTATAGGGGCGAGGCAACCTCTTAGACTTGTTTCTGCTGCGTTGACCCCATGAGTAAACGCACGCGATGTTGTTGTAACTCTCCGACTTTCCCGCTCACGCTTCCCCGGTGTGAGCGGTTTTTTTTCGTCCGTGCGATCCGTTGTTTGCGCTCGCGAAGATGCTGCGATGCGCCTGCTTTACACGTGCGTTGCGAAAGCGACGTCTGCGAGTTGCAAGGTGTAGTCGCGCACGTCGTCCGGCCATGTCGCGACGATCTCTTCGAAACGCGGGCGATCGTCCGCGTACAGCGCGCGGGTGGCATCTTCATAGCGCGGCAGATTGCCCGCCAGCGCGGTCATGAAGCGATACACGGCTTCCTGCGCCGCGCGCCGGCGGTCCTTGTCCTCGCCGGCAGCGCGCGCCGCATCGACCAGTTTGCGTAGCGCGACCGAAGCGCCGCCCGACTGCCCGTTCAGCCAATCCCAATGACGCGGCAACAACGTGACTTCTCTCGCCACCACGCCGAGCTTGGGCCGGCCACGACCACGCGGAGCGTCCTCCGCTGCGTCGACGGCGGCGTGAGCGGTTTCGGCTTCGTCATTCTGGCTTGCGAGTCGCGCGACGATCTCCTCGGGCGTGCCGCGCAGATCGAATTCGACCGGCCGGCTGGTGATGTCGTCGAAGACCAGCACCGGTGCCTGTTCGCCGCGCGCGAGCACTGCTCTTACCGCGAGCGCTACGTCGGGCAAAGCGCCTGACGCGATGCGGCGATGGCCTTCGAACGCGGTGCAGGTTTGGGAACGGGCGGTCATGACAAACTCCAAGAAAAGAATTTGCCGAATTATATCCGGGTTAAATTCAAATGCAACATATTACCCGGGTAGATTTATGCGACATCTCTCAGACAGAGTTCCGCGCTTCGGTTCCGGGCGCCATCGTGGCGGCGCCGCCGTGCGACGCGTGCGTCACGGTGCGATAGCACAGCACGCGATTGCGGCCCGCATCCTTGGCTTCGTATAGGGCGTCGTCGGCGGCATTCAGGAGGGCGCGGCTAGTTGCGAATGCCTGGCCTCGCGTGGTGGCGATGCCGATGCTGACCGTCAGCACATGATGCGAACTCGCCACGTGGCGAAGCTGGAGCGCCTGAACCGCGGTGCGAATCTTCTCGGCGATGAAGCTAGCGCCGGTTTCGTCGGTGTCCGGCAGCAGCACGGCGAACTCTTCGCCGCCGTAGCGCGCCGCCGTGTCGCCCGGACGCCGCACGCTCTGCGCGATGCAGCGGGCCACGCCGGTGAGCGCGTCGTCGCCCGCGGAATGGCCGTACAGGTCGTTGAAACCCTTGAAACTGTCGACGTCGATCAGCAGCATCGACAGCGGCCACGCGTTGCGCTGCGCGCGGCGCCATTCTTCTTCCGCGTGTTCCTCGAAAGTGCGGCGATTGTTCAGGCCGGTCAGCCCGTCGGTGCGCGCCAGCACGCGCAACTCTTCTTCGGCCGCGCGGCGATGCCGCAACTGATGCGAGAACAGCACCGCTAGCGCGATGATCGTCACGTCGAGCGCGGCGATCAGCGAACCGATGATCCACGCGCGCCGCCGCCACTCCACGTAGATATCGTGCGTGGATAGCGCGACGTCGAGGATCAGCGGATACATGTCGATATGGCGGAACGCATACCAGCGCTCGACGCCGTCGATCGCCGCCGTACCGAAGAAGTCCCCGCTCGGCTGCTGGGTGAAACGCGAGTAATTGGCGGTGCCGGTCAGATTGATACCGATGATTTTCGGGTCGTAAGGACGCCGCATCAGCATCGTGCCGTCGCTCAGCATCAGCGCCATCGAGCCGCCGGCGCCGAGATTCATGCCGGCGAACAGGCTGCGGAAATAGGTGAGGCGCATGGTGCCGGCCACCACACCGCCGAAACTGCCGTCCGGTCGCGTAATGCGCCGGCTCAGCGCGATGCTGACTTCCTTGCCGCTGATCTTCGGCATGAACGGATGGCTGATGTACAGGCCGACATTGGGCGAGTCTCGCTGCACCTTGAAGTAGTCGCGGTCGGCGAGATTGACGTGGCGCGGCGGAGAGGCTTGCGAGTCGAACTTGACGTTGCCGGTCTCGTCGGTCACGAGGATCGAGCCCATGTCTTTGGCGCTCGCCGAGCCGTCGAACAACACCATCTGGCGGATGGCCGGCTTCAGGTCCAGCACGCCGGGCTGTTTCAGGCCGTCGATCACCGCGCGCAGCGAGAGATCGTAAATCTCCAGATTGCGCGACACGTCGCGCTCGACCAGCAGCGACACGTTGAAGACCGAGTCCTGGGCGCGCCGCAAAGCGTCGTCGCGCATCTGCGCCAGCACCCACACGGCGATCGCAAGAATCGCACTGGCCAGCACGATACTGATAGCAATCACGATGTTCGGTCGGCGCGTCACCATGGGCGTTTCTTTCGAACATGCGCTGACCTACGCGCGTGAAGAAGAGGGCCGCGTCCGGACCGGCGCGTACCGTGAACCGGTAGCGTACCAGACGATGTGCCGCGCCGAATCATCGAAAAGACCGGTTTTTGCCGGGTCGGGCGAGCTTGACGCTGCTCGCCCGTGCTCAGCCGGTATGGAGATCGAGCATCGGCCCGGATGCCGACCGGCTCAACGCGCGGATGTCGGCGGTCTCGAGCACCGCCTTGTCGGCGCCGTGACGGGCGACCGCCAGCATGGCGAGACCGATGTCTTCGGTGCTCAGAATCTGGTTGGGGAAAAGCGCACGCAGCGTCGACAGGAATGGCCGGGCCAGCGTGTAGAACAGTTGGTACGAGCGGGTCTTGGAGCGCGCGCCGTTCAGCGGTTGAATCACGCCCGGACGGAACAGGTAGACGCCCTTGAACGGCAGCCGCTGCAACGCGTTCTCGGTCTTGCCCTTGACGCGCGCCCACATGCTGCGGCCTTGCTCCGTGCCGTCGGTGCTTGCACCGGACACGTAGACGAAGGTCATCTGCGGATTGAGACGGGCGAGCGTCTGCGCCGCCGCCAACGTGAGGTCATAGGTGAGGCGCGCATACTCCGCCTCCTGCATTCCCACCGACGACACGCCAAGGCAGAAGAAACATGCGTCGAAACCCTTGAGCGATGCTTCCGCCGCGCGATAGTCCATCAGGTCCGGCTGAACCACTTCGATGAGCCGTGGATCGAGCTGGCCGGTGCGAGTGCGGCCGACTGTCTGGACCACTTCGACGTCCGGCGCGCGCAAACACTCGCGCAACACGCCCTGCCCGACCATGCCGGTCGCGCCAAAAATGAGAACCTTCATGATGCATGCTCCATGGTCGCGCTGGGCCAGCGCGCGTTAGTCAGTGCTTCGGAAATCGCCCACAAACGGGCGGCGACCGCGGTTTGCGCTTTCTGCTCCTTGCGTCCGGTGAGCACGACGTCCGCGCCCGCGCCGGCCAGCACAAGCGCCGTCTCGAAACCCAGCCCTCCGGTCGCGCCGGTGATCACCGCGAGGCGGCCGCTCCGAGGCGGAATGTCCGCGGAGGTCCAGTTCGCCATGTTCATGGTTCTCATGGTTGCCTTCGGTCGGTTTCGGCCCTTGACCTGCTTGCCAGGCTCGGCTCGGCGCTCAAGCTTTCGCCGATGCGGCCGGGAATGCCGGCAGCGGCGACGGCGCGGAGAAATCCGTCGACTCGCTGACGGCACGCCACGCTTGCGCGTCGGCCGCGCGTGCCTTCTCGCCTTCTCCACAGTAGTGCAAGGCGTCGGTGCCCAACAAAAGATGCGCCGGCAAAGCATCGTGATAAGCCAGCTTGAGCACCACTTGCGCGACCTTCGCCGGATCGCTGGCTTCGTGGCCGATGTACTGAGACAGCATATCGATGACGGCACCCACCGACGGCACGTAATCCGGCCACAATTCCGGCGTGGCGCCAGCCGCCTCGTTGCCCCATTCCGTTTTCATGCCGCCCGGTTCGAGCGCGGTGACGTGAACGCCGAACGGCGCGAGTTCCTGGCGAATCACTTCAGTGAAGCCGCCCACGGCCCACTTGGCAGCCTGATAGGCGCTCAAGCCGGCAATCCCCACGCGCCCGCCCACCGACGAAATCTGGATGATGTGCCCGGCGCGCTGCTGTCGCAGCACCGGCAAGGCCGCGCGCGTCACGTTGACGACGCCATAGAAGTTGGTGTCGATCTGCGCGCGGAAGTCGTCCTCGGAGCTTTGCTCGAACGGAACCAGGTGACCGAAGCCCGCATTGTTGACCACCACGTCCAGCCGGCCGAACGCGTCGACGGCGGCTTGCACGGCTTGGCGCGCCGCCTGCGGATCCGTGACGTCGAGCGCGACCGCGCGGACCCGCTCGCCATAACGCGCCGACAGATCAGCCAACTGACGCGGGTCACGCGCGGTCGCGACAACCTGTTCGCCTGCCTGCAAAGCTGCCTCGACAATCTCGCGCCCAAGTCCACGGGCGCTACCGGTGACCAACCAGACCTTAGCCATATTGCACTCCTTGAAGTTAATTGAGCAAGTAATCACTCATTAATACGACAAAAAAACTTAGTGACGGGCGATCGCGTTCCAGAACGCGTCGAAGCCAGCGCGGCGATAACGCTCGGCCTCAGCCGGTTCCCGAGCGATGAAGTCCATGGTCGTTTCCGCCAAAGCGCCCATGATCGCCGACAGAAAAGCCGGCGGATGATCCCGCAACGCGCCGCTCGCCACGCTTGCCTGAATCATGTCGTTGATGTCGGCGAACGACTGCATGCCCTTCGCCCGCGTGTGGTCGGTCAAGCGCTCCGACACGGCCAGTTGCGCCACGGCGCGGCGCTTGTTCGGTTGCGCGACACCCCAGTCGACGAACTTGTTCCACACGTGTTGCGCCCGCTCGCGCACGGTGGCGTGCTTCGGATAACCGGCCACCATCACTTCGCGCAGTTCGGCCTTGATGTCGAGATACAGGACGTTCAGCAGGTCGTCTTTGTTGTCGAAGTACGTGAACAGCGTGCCTTCCGCCACACCCGCCACTTTGGCGATGCGCGACGTGGGCGCACCCAGCCCTTGCTCGGCGATGACCTCGGCTGCAGCAGCAAGGATGGCGTTACGTTTGTCTTCGCTCTTGGGACGGGCCATGCGGATTCGGTTTTGCTGCAATCAATAAATGAGTGATTGCTCAATCATATACACGAACGGCAAATCGTTCAAGCGGTTTTCGACATCTTGCTCAACGGGATGCTTTCATCACACGCCTAAATATATTCATTTGGCACGAAATCCATTTTCCTCGGTCATCGTGTGCAAGCCTTTTAGAGATATACCCGATCCGCCTTCAGTACTCGAGTATGCGAACCGATATCCGGTAGATGGGATACCCATTTTGTGTCTCACGGCGATGCGCTTTCACTGATGCATCGACGTGAGACACCGAAGGGATAGACCGCGCAAACCCGCCGCGGTACGCGGCGGCGATCTAGACGCTCCCATACCCGGACCTGAGAGTCCATTGCGAACGGATCCACGTTTCGTTATTGGAGAAAAAAATCGTGACACTGAAGCACCTCACCATCAAAGCAAAACTCATTGCCGGTTTTGGCATGCTGTCTCTTATCGTCGTCGCGGTTTCCGGGCTCTCCCTGAAAGCGCTCAGCGACTCGACCGATGGATTTTCCAGCTTCGTGCACGGCATCAACGCACGCGCGGACATGGCGGTGCAGGTGCGAACCGCGGTCGATCGCCGGGCAATCGCCGCGCGTAACCTCGTGCTCGTGACCAAACCTCAGGATCTCGACATAGAGAAAGCCGATGTGCTGCGCGCGCACGAAGATGTGCAGACCGATCTGAAGAAGCTCAATGCCATGATCGCGACCGCTACCGACACGTCGGAAAAAGCGCGCAGTCTCGTCGCCGAGATCAACCGGGTCGAGGCGTCGTATGGACCGGTCGCCACCGACATCGTCAATCTCGCGCTGACCAATAAACGCGACGAAGCGATCGTCAAGATGGACGATCAATGCCGGCCGTTGCTCGCCGCGCTAATTCGCGCGACCAACGCGTATGCCGACTACACGCATACGCGCCAGGAACAGATGATCAACGAGTACGCGGCGCATTACGAGAACCAGCGCAATCTGCTGATCGCGATCAGCCTGATCGCGGTGGCGCTAGCGATCGGCGCATGCGTGCTGATCACGCGCGCGGTGACCGGACCGCTGCGCCAGGCGATCGACGTCGCGCGCACCGTATCGGAAGGCGATCTGCGCACGCGCATCACCGTCGACGGTAACGATGAGACCAGCAAGCTGCTGGGCGCATTGCGCGAAATGAACGAGCGGCTGACGACCATCGTCGGACGCGTGCGCGACAGCAGCACGAGCATCGCCGGCGCAGCGCGCGAGATTGCTGCGGGCAATATGGATCTGAGCCAGCGCACCGAACAGCAGGCAGCCTCCCTGCAGGAAACGGCGTCGAGCATGGAGGAACTCACCTCGACGGTGAAGCAAAACGCCGACAATGCACAGCAAGGCAGCATGCTGGCCGCGAATGCTTCGTCGGTTGCGCAGAAAGGCAGCGAGGTAGTCGGCCAAGTGGTGAACACGATGCACGATATCAGCGACAGCTCGACCAAGATCGCGGATATCACGGGCATCATCGAAGGCATTGCGTTTCAGACGAACATTCTCGCGCTCAACGCGGCCGTCGAAGCCGCGCGCGCCGGTGAACAGGGCCGCGGTTTCGCGGTCGTCGCGAGCGAAGTCAGAAGCCTGGCGCAGCGCTCATCGAGCGCGGCGAAGGAGATCAAGGATCTGATTGCCACCTCCGTGGACAAGATCCGCGACGGCTCGGCGCTCGCCGGCGAAGCGGGCAAGACGATGGCCGAAGTCACCCAGGCGGTGGCGCGGGTGACGGACATCATGTCGGAGATCGCGGCGGCATCGAGTGAACAAAGCCGTGGCATTGAGCAGGTCAATCTTGCGATCACGCAGATGGATAACGTCACACAACAGAATGCCGCTTTGGTGGAAGAAGCGGCGGCGGCTTCGCGGTCGATGGAAGATCAGGGGCAGCAGTTGAATGAGGCTGTGGCGTTTTTTCAGATTGTGGGTGGTGGGGCGGGCTTTGTTTCTGTTGCGCCTTTGCGTGAGAGGACGGTGCGACGGGAGGTGGCTGGTGCGCCTGTGCGGCGGGTTGTGCGTGCGACAGCTGCGCCGGTTGCGACGCCGGTTGCCGTGTTGGCGACGGCGGCGGTAGGTGCGGATGATGGGTGGGATAAGTTTTGAACGTGTATTTCTGCTTGAGCGCCGTGGTTGTTTGCGGGTGGCGCTCTCGCAGGACATGGCTTGGCTCGGGGAGCCAAGCGGCTTAAGTGAAAAGCCTGGGCCAGAAGCGCGAAAACCGGCGTGTAGCAGGTGCGTTGTTTCTAAAGAAAAACTTGGTGGGAGGAGGAGGATCGAACTCCCGACCTTCGCATTGCGAACGCGACGCTCTCCCAGCTGAGCTACCCCCCCGACGTCCAAACAATTCTAGCACAAGCATTTTCCGTTTTGCCAAGCCTCCAATCCCCTGGCAACCCGACAAAAAACCATCACTTAGATGGCGCACCCGCAAGCACCCAATCCACCACCGTACGAATATCCGCATCGCTCATCGATTGATGCGCGGGCATCGGAATCATGCCCCACACGCCGGAGCCGCCGTCCTTCACCTTGCGTGACAATTTCGCCGACGCTTGCGCATCGCCCTTGTACTTCGAGGCGATCTGCTGAAACGACGGCCCGACGAGTTTGCGATCCACCGCGTGACATCCCATGCAGGCATTCGCGTTGGCGACCCGTTGACCACTCGGCGCATCGGCGGCACGCGCGGCCGGCGCGACAACTCCCGCCAGCGCGCCAAGCATCACAGCGCTGACTGCAACGGCAACACCGCGCATCATGGCGACGTCGCTTTCGGATTACCTGGATGCACGGCGTTCGAATTAGTGACCGGCGCGGGGGCCTGCTGTTCGAGCGGCCGCGAACTCACCGACGAATCAGGAATCGCGCCGACGGTCGCCGCGTTCGCGTCCGGTTGCGAAGCCGCCACGGGCGCCGTCCCCGCTGCGGCGGCTGCCGCCGCGGCTTCCGCCGGCTGGATGTACTGGAACACCTTCACCACCTGCACCACGCCCGGCACACGGCTCGCGACGTCGGCGCCGCGATTGCCTTCGTCCATGGTGACGAGGCCCATCAGATACACCGAGCCACGCTCGGCCACCACCTTGAAGTTGTTCGCCGAAATGTTCTTCTCGGCGATCAGCGCGGTCTTCACACGCGTCTCGAGGTAAGTGTCATTGGTGCGCGACGAGAACGAGCTGGCCGGCATGATCGTCAGTTCGTTGACGATCGTGCTGACGTTGTTCAAGCCACGCACGATGGTCTCCGCGCGTTGCTTCGACACGTCCCCCGCCACTTCTCCCGTCAGCAGCACGCGGCGGTTGAACACGGCCACGTTGACGTGCGCGTTGTCGGGCAAGTTCTGGCTGATCTGCGAGAGCGCCTTCACCTGCAACTCGCGATCCTCGGTCTGCGCGCCGAGCGTGCGCCGGTCTGTCGCCACCAGCGCGCTGCCGCCCGCCGCGCCGGCAACGGCGAGAAAGCAACCCTGCAACGTTGCGGACAGCCCCGCCGCGAACCCAACCACCAGCACGGTTCTCACCAGTGTCTTCTTGACGCGGAATACGCTCATCAACTAGCTCTCCTTCGGAATCAGTCTCAGTCTTCGCCCAGCAACATGGCATCGA
Organism: Paraburkholderia sp. RL17-347-BIC-D; assembly: GCF_046027915.1. NCBI lineage: Bacteria > Pseudomonadati > Pseudomonadota > Betaproteobacteria > Burkholderiales > Burkholderiaceae > Paraburkholderia > Paraburkholderia sp. RL17-347-BIC-D. The sequence goes on along the minus strand of NZ_JARESS010000004.1, from coordinate 36,277 downwards.
TGCCGTCGCACAGACAATGGATGGTCAGCAAATGCACTTCCTGAATACGCGCGGTGCGATCCGACGGCACGCACACATGGATATCGGTATCGCTCAATACTTCCTGCATGCGTCCGCCGCCCTTGCCGGTCAGCGCGACCACGATCATTTCGCGCTCGTGCGCGGCCTCGATCGCGGCGAGCACGTTGGCGGAATTGCCGGACGTGGTGATCGCCAGCAGTACGTCGCCCGGCTGGCCGAGTGCCCAGACCTGCTTCGAGAAAATCTGCTCGAACGAATAGTCGTTGGCGATGGCGGTCAACACCGACGTGTCGGTGGTCAGCGCGATCGCGGGCAAGCCCGGCCGCTCACGTTCGAAGCGGCCGATTAGCTCGGCGGCGAAGTGTTGCGCGTCGGCCGCCGAGCCGCCGTTGCCACACGAGAGAATGCGATTGCCGTTGGCCAGCGCGGCGAACATCGTGTCGATCGCGGCGGCGATCGGCATCGACAGGGTTTCGAGGGCTTCGAGTTTGACTGCCGCGCTGTCGCGGAAGTGTTGTTGAATGCGTTCGACTGACATCGAGTCTCTATCTTCTACCGCGAATGGACCGCACTGCGCGGTCGTGTTGTGAAGTCGTATGTGAAGTCGTGCCGCTCCGATGAACCTGGCCAGCAACGCGATGCAAGCGCGCAAACCATCGCTTATTGCGCTGCTTCCTGCGTTGTCGACGCTGCCCCGTGGCCTGCACGCGAGCGCAAGTTTATCGCACTCACGCGCGTTCTCCGCGCATGGCGTCAGACTTCGTCGGCACGGAACGCATCGCGCAACCACACGAGCCGGCCGGCTTCGAACGCAATCACGTCGAACCGGCACGCGGGTTGATCCCGCAAGTGCGAGACACGGGTCACCAGAAAATGCTGCGCGGCGCGTACGATGCGCTGCTTCTTCTGCCACCCGATACTCGCCGCAGCGCCACCATATCGGCGTTGCGCACGCGCGCGGACTTCGACGAACACGAGCGCGCCGTCACGCTCGCGCATCACCAGATCGATCTCGCCGCCGCGGCACGACACATTGCGCGCGACGAACCGCAAACGCTGGCGCTGCAAAAATTCCTGCGCACGCGCCTCGAAAGCCGCACCGACGAGTTTGGACCCGGCGCGTCCCGAAAAGTTGTGCGACGTGGCGAAGGCACCGATCGGCGCCGTCGCGCTCATGGCCGGCGCGCCGCGCGGGCCGCGTGACACTGCGTGGCACAATGGCGGCCTCGTTTCGTCTGTTTGCGTCTTCTGCCTCATGACTCCTCTCTCCGAACTCGCGCAAGGGCAGCAGTACCCCACCTCCGCGCTGTATGTAGTGGCCACGCCGATCGGCAACATCGCCGACGTCACGCTGCGCGCGTTGCACGTGCTCGGACTGGTGGACCGTATCGCCGCCGAAGACACCCGCAACACCGGTCAGCTGCTCGCGCGCTACGGCATCTCGAAGCCGCTCGTCGCCGTGCATCAGCACAATGAACGGGCCGCGGCGCTGCGCCTGATCGAGCATCTGCAAGCGGGCGAACGCGTGGCCTATGTGTCCGACGCGGGTACGCCGGGCATCTCGGACCCCGGCGCGAAACTCGTCGACGCGGTCCGTGAAGCCGGCTTTCCAGTTATTCCCCTACCCGGCGCAAGCGCGCTCGCGACCGCGTTGAGCGCTGCCGGCGACTGGGTCGCAACGTTCTCGTTCCTCGGCTTCCTGCCGCCGAAAGCAAAAGCCCGCGCCGCGACGCTACAGCCGCTCGCGACCCATCCTCACGCGATGGTGTTCTACGAAGCGCCGCACCGGATCGTCGAAACGGTGCAGGCACTGGCCGACGCATTCGGCGGCGAGCGCAAGCTGCTCATCGCACGGGAATTGACGAAGTTACATGAAGCGCTGCACCGCGGCACCCTGGCCGAAGGGCCAACGTGGCTCGCCGCCGATCCGAACCGGCAACGCGGCGAATTCGTGCTGGTGGTGGAAGGCGCGCAGCCGGAAGCCGCCGGCGAACACGATCACGACGCGCTGCTGGGCATTCTGCTGGAGGAGTTGACGGTGAGCAGCGCGGCCAAAGTGGCGGCAGCCATCACCGGAGCGTCGCGCAACGCGCTGTACACGCGCGCCTTGGCGTTGAAGAAAGACGAAGAGTAAAGCTGACGGACAAATGAAAAGGGCCGCGTAATGCGGCCCTTCGTTTTTCTGCGGACACAACCCAAGCGGCCGCCGTGCTGCGCGGCGCTACGAGGAGCGCGCCTGACCGCGCTCGCCGCCGTTACATCACTTCTGGGCGCTCGAATCCGAGTTCGATGCCAGCATCTCATTACGCGCGTCGCGTGCTTCCTGCTGCGTGAGCCCTTCGATCTGCACCCGCGCCGTACCGGCGTGGCGCATGTCGAGCGCGGAGGCAGCGGCCATGGACAGATCGATCACGCGGCCACGCGCATACGGACCACGGTCGTTGATACGCACGACGACCGAGCGCGACGTGGCCGGATTGGTCACGCGCACATAGGAGCCGAGCGGCAACGTACGATGCGCCGCGGTCAGCGCGTGCATGTCGTAGCGTTCGCCGTTGGCGGTACGGCGGCCATGGAAGCCGCGGCCGTACCACGAAGCGCGGCCGGTCTGATGAAAGTCCGAAATGCCGGAACCATCATCCGTAAGAGGCTTTGCGTCGGCCAGCGAGGAGCCCTTGGCGGTCGCGTCGGAGGCCGGCGCGCTACCGTAAGCTTGCGGTCCGAAGGAGCCCGCTTGCGTCAATTTCGTGCTCTGCGGCGCGCCGCCTTCCGACGTGTTGCTAGCGCCCGGAGGCGTGGCGCAACCCGCCAGCACAAAAAAGGCAAAAAGAGTCCCCAGACCACGGGATAACCGAGTTTTCATAAGACGTGCAATCACATTGTCGAGCCGCATCACGCAAAATTGAGCGTGTTGCCTGCGACTCCGGCGGCAATGGACGACAACGCGCCGCGCAGACGAGCGCAGAACGTCAAAGCCCGGATGCGGCTCACTCAGCCGCTACCGCACGGTTAATTTTCACGTCTGGCGCAACCTGTCCCCGGCAGCCTGACCAGACCCCACATGCCGCCATCGAACGTGGCAAACACGTTCTTGCGCGCGAAACTCAGCGTGCAGGAACGGCGGCGTAGGCCCCACCCAGCGTCACGGCAGTTAAGTCCGTAGCAGGCGCGTGGCGCCTGGCTGGGCAAGACGTGTGCATCGAATGCATCGATACTTGATGGCCGTCCAAAAGTGCGACAGCCCATACTTGAGTGGCAATCCGCGTGCCCATTTTTGATGGGGACGCATCGCCCTGTGGCAGCACAATTCCCTGTGCATGGAGTGCATTATACCTAAAACAGAATTTCGGGATGACAAGCGACTGAAAACCTTGATGAATTTTCACTCCTGCTGCAAAAATGAGCAGCGCAAAGCCCGCTGCGCCGGGGCTTCGGCGGCCTCGGCGAACGTGGGCGAGAGGCCGGTACAATCAACGTTTTTCCAGCGGCGCCGTCATCCATGAAAGTCACCTTGATCCCCGTCACGCCGTTCCAGCAGAACAGTTCGCTGCTCGTTTGCGAGGCAACCGGACGCGCGGCCGTCGTCGATCCGGGCGGCGACCTCGACATCATCCAGGGCGAAATCGCGCGGCAGAACGTGACGGTCGAAAAAGTTTTCCTGACGCACGGCCACATCGATCACTGCGCGGGCGCGAAGACGCTGGCCACGCACTACGGCGTGCCGATCGAAGGCCCGCATCCCGACGAACGCTTCTGGCTCGACAAACTGCCGGATCAAAGCACGCGCTTCGGCTTTCCGGCCGCCGAAGCGTTTGAACCGGATCGCTGGTTGCAGAACGGCGAGACCGTGCAGTTCGGCGACGAAACGCTGGATGTGTATCACTGCCCGGGCCATACGCCGGGCCACGTGGTGTTCGTCAGCCGCGCGCATCGGCTCGCGCTGGTGGGCGACGTGCTGTTCGCCGGCTCGATCGGGCGCACGGATTTTCCGCGTGGCAACCATGCGGATCTGGTGCGCTCGATCCGCGAAAAGCTTTGGCCGCTCGGCGACGACATCACGTTCGTTCCGGGCCATGGTCCCACTTCGACGTTCGGCGCTGAGCGCCGCACCAATCCGTACGTCGCCGACGGAGTCGAGGCATGAGCAGCGAAATCTACGTGAGCACCGATGTCGAAGCGGACGGCCCGATTCCCGGTCCGCATTCCATGCTCAGTTTCGCCTCCGCCGCATATACCGAAGACAAGCAACTGATCGCCACCTTCTCGGCGAATCTCGAGTTGCTCGAGGGAGCCAAGGCGCATCCCGTGCAGGAAGCGTGGTGGAAGACGCAGCCCGAAGCGTGGGAAGCCTGCCGCAAGGACTTGCAGACACCGTTGGCCGCATTGACGGCGTATGTCGACTGGGTCGAAGCCTTACCGGGCAAACCGGTGTTCGTGGCAATGCCGGCCGGCTTCGACTTCACTTATATGTTCTGGTACATGATGCGGTTTGTCGGCCGCTGTCCGTTTTCGTGGTCGGCGCTCGACATCAAGACGCTGGCCTTCGCCATGACCGGGCTGCCGTACCGCAAGAACATCAAGCCGCGCTTTCCCAAGCACTGGTTCGACGAACATCCGCACACGCATGTCGCGCTGGACGACGCGATCGAACAAGGCGCGCTTTTCTGCAACATGTTGAAGGATCTGCGCGCAAGTCAGGCGATCACGCTCGCAGCGGGTAGAGATGGGGACGGCACAGGACAAAACGCCGCTGAGGAACCGGCAAATTAGGTAATCTCCCTCGTCGAACCCGTTTTACATTGCGTTTCGTTTTCGCGCCCTCTACCATGCGTTGATACGGCGACGCAAACGGAGGCGCAGTTGACACTCGATACGTTCTCTCAAAAAATCCTGCGCCTATTGCAGCTCGACGCACGCCGCTCGGTGCAAGAAATTTCCGACCAGGTCGGCCTGTCGAGCACGCCATGCTGGCGGCGCATTAAGGACATGGAACAGTCGGGGGTCATCCAGCGCTACACGGCGCTGCTGGATCGGGAAAAGCTCGGGCTGCACGTGTGCGCCCTCGCGCATATTCACCTCACGCGGCACACCGAAGGCGGCGTGGAACAGTTCGAGCGGGAAATCGCCACCTGCCCGGAAGTCACCGAGTGCTATAGCACGACCGGCGAATCCGACTACATTCTCAAGATCGTCGCCCCGGATATCAAGGCATACGACAGCTTCCTGCACGAACGCATCTTCAAGATTCCCGCCGTCGCCCAGGTTCGTACGAGCGTCGTGCTGCGCGAAATCAAGTTCGACACGCAATTGCCGCTGTGATCCGTTGATGGCTTAACGGCACCACGCCGCAGCATGCTCGAGTGGCGCCGCGGGCGTCAGGTGGCGCTGTGCGGTTCGGTCGCCTTCGCGCGCTCCTCAAGAGCCCCGCCGGCCTTTGGGTCGAGCGTCGCCGGATCGGCGTCCGCGGACAGCGCGTCCAATTCCAGTAGCAGGTCCACTTTGCGCGCGCCCAGGCGTGCCTTCAGCGCCGCCAGATCCACTCCAGCGCGTTGCGTTTCGCTGTCCAGCGCGCGCGACGACAACGCGGCCGGCAGCGCCACTTCGACATCCAGTCCCGTGCTCAGGTAGTGGATATTCACCGCCGCCGCTTTTACGCCGTGAGGCGCCAAGGCGGCGTTCACTTCCGCGATGACCCGCTCGCGCGTAGGCAGATCGAAGGGCGGACGCGCAAGCGCATCGTTCTCGGGATCGACATGAATCAAAGCGTCGAGCACGCGGTTGTCCGTCAGCACGCGCAAACGCGCCGACTCGGCAATGTAATGCCCCTCCGATACCGAGATCAGCGGATCGACCAGAATATGCGCGTCGACGAGCGCGAAGTCGCCCATCTTGCGCGTGCGCATTTCGTGCACGTCGCGTACGCCGGGCGTCGAGAGCAGCAGCGCGCGCATGTCGGCGGAGGCGGCGTTGTCGAGCGCGCGGTCGGAGAGATCCTGCAGCGCGTCCCAGCCGAACATCCAGCCCATGCGCGCCACCATGAAGCCGACGATCGCCGCGGCAATCGGATCGAGCAGCCGCACGCCGGCAAGGCTGCCGACAATACCGATCGCGACCACCAGCGACGACGCCGCATCCGAGCGCGCGTGCCACGCATTGGCGATCAACATGGCGGATCGCACGCGTTGCGCTTCGCGCAGCATGTAGCGAAACAGACCCTCTTTGGAAAACAGAACTAGCACCGCGACCGCGAGCGCGCTCATATGGACGGCGGGGATGCTTTGCAAATCGGCGAGACGCGTTCCGGCCCGCCATAACATGCCGACACCTACCGCGATCAGAAGCGCGCCCAGAAATAACGACGCCACGGTTTCGTACCGGCTATGTCCGTAATTGTGATCCGCGTCGGGCTTTGCGCCACTGTGCCGATTGGCAAACAGCACGACAAAATCGGAAATCAGATCGGCGAGCGAATGGACACCGTCGGCGACCAATGCCTGCGAGTGAGCAAACACGCCGATGACGATTTGCAGCGTCATCAACACTGTATTGAGCGCAATACTGACAAAGGTACTTTTGCGCGCAACGCGATGTTTTTCGGCGGATTGGGCAGCGGCGGCGGCAGGCATCTCTGAAGCGGAATGAAAAGTTCAATCCCTACATTCTACTCGGCGCATCTCGAAACGCGCTGGAGATACCTAAAAAATTCCTTTTAAATCAGCCGCTTATCTAAACGAAAAGCATTCGCGTTCAAGTTGGATGAAGTTCACGCGATAAAAACCCACGGCATTGGACGCGGCAATAAAAAACCGCGCCCTCGACGGTACGCGGTTCTCTCTTGCAACGGCAGACGCGATAGGTGCATCTGATTGAAGCTATTCGTATTACTTAACGGCCAGAGGCATTAGTTGCTGGCAAAGGGGCCGGCAAAAGCGGCTTGCCAGAAGCATTACTTCTGGATCAGAAACTTCTCGCGATCCAGACCTGCGATCCAGCGGGGCGGCTTGCCACGGCCAGACCACGTGCTGCCGCTATCCGGGTCGCGATACTTCGGTGCGACACCTGCGCGCGGACGCGCGGCTTTAGCCCCCTTGGCGGCACGACCACCACCGAGTTCTGTCAGAGAAATGCCGTAGTCGGTCATTTTCTGCTTGATCTCATTCAACACTTCCGCGTATTCGCGCGACTTCGCTTCTTCGATCTGCTTTTCGAGCTTCTCGCGCTGAGCGAGTAGTTCCTTGTAGGAAGACATAGGTTCCCTTTGTGGTTTGGATAAATGACTGCCAGTCTTAAGCCAGCTTGCCCTTTGAAGGTGGATCATGCCTCGGAATTTGACGGCGAGATTAACACAAAATAGAAAGATTACAAAAGCGCGCGCGTTAAATTAATCCCAATTCGTTTCAAAAAATTTCCGCCCCCCACCGCGTTACACCACTCCCTTTCAAATAGCTGATTTCGCATTTTGCTGAAAAACGCAGTTGGCATGAGTAATTATGGGATTAACTATCAAAAGATGAACATTAAGATGGTGATTTGGCACCAACATTTCACGCCATGAGAGCTTTAACATGAAACTTCGTAACATATTGCGACAGCCGTTCTGCGCTGTTATTACGCATGAGTGTTTTCCCCAAACGGCGGTAAAAAAATCTAATTCATGTAGCGCTGCATGCAATCTTCGAGCGCCGCGTGCAAGGTTTCGGTTTCGAGTTTCGCGTCGTCAAAGACAAAACGACTGCGCGCACCGTTCAGTTTCACATCGGCGCCATATCGATCGACACCGAGCAGTTGAAATTCGCCCTTGCTGCCGGAATGGCTAGCGAATTGCGCGATCAGCGCGTTCTCTTCATCGAAACCGAGTGGCGGCAAAGGATCGAGTTCGGCCCCGGCGAGCCATCCCATCGCGCCGAAGCCACCGATATAACGCAGCCGCTCGAGCCTCATCGCCCAGAACGTGAAATCGCCAAGCACGAGGTAGCGCTCCGCGTCCGGGTGATAGCGCAGATAGCGCTGCACCACCTCGGGCGTCGAGTCGACCGGCTCGAAGGTGCCTAGCAAGGTGACACGCTGGCCGCTCAGCACGTCGCCGTCGGGAGCGTCGACGGCCAGAAAACCGGCGCGCGGGTCGGCGTGCAGGTTATGAGTGTGCTCGGCCAGCCGACTCACGAGGATCGTCGGACGATGTTGCGGGTCCGGTGCGAACGGCAGCACGGACGGATAGGGAAAACCTTCCGGCTGGCGCGCGTGAGTGGCGAGCGTGCCGACAGCGGCCGTGTGCAGCAGATGCAGCGGAGCGTGAGCGGGAATATTCAAGTGCGCGTTCCTCGATAGATGTGCGGCGAATCACAAAAAGACCGGCCAGCGGACCACAATGCCCAACACACGCCCAACGCCTGTCACGTCCGGGCCAAACAATCGCAAAAATGCGGATTCCGCCTTCCAAGCATAAGACAGCACGCTTCGTTAGAATCGGAAATTCGCTTTCAACGCGCTTTCCCCGCGTCAGCGCTCCTCGAGATTTCCGTGTCAGACCGCTCCTCCGAACTCGCCACCCTTCCCGCCGCTCACCGCGACCTGTCCGATACCGCCCGGCAGCGAGCCCGTATCGCCACGATGGCGGTGTTCTTCATCGCCGGCATGATGTACGCGTCGTGGGGGGTGCACGTACCGACGGTGCGCGACCGTTTCCACCTGAACGCGGCGCTGCTCTCCGTTGCGCTGCTGGCCGTGGCGGGCGGCTCGATCGGCGCGATGGCGGCCAATGCCTCGTGGATCGCGCGGGTCGGCACGCGCCGCGCCTGCCTCACCGGCGGGCTGGTGATGGCGGTATGCGCGGCGCTGATTCTGGTCGTGCCCACTTACTGGCTGCTGCTGGTCGTGCTGGCCACCTTCGGCGCGGGCATGGCCACGCTCGATGTCGCAATGAACGCCGAGGCCAGCGCCGTCGAGAAAGCGCTCGGCAAGCCGATCATGTCTTCGTTGCACGGCATGTTCAGCGTCGGCGGAATGTTCGGTGCGGCGGTCGGCGGCGCGCTGCTGTCGCGCGGCATGGCGCCGGCGGTGCATCTCGTGCTGGCTGCCGCGGTCAGTGCGCTCGTACTGATCGCCGCCTGCCCTTCCGTGCTGCCGCACGTGCCGCACGCCGATCACCCCGACTCCGCCACGCCGCGCGCCAACCGCTGGCGCTCGCCGGCGTTGTGGGCGCTCGGCGCGATGGCGCTGGTCGCGCTGATCGCGGAAGGCGCGATGTACGACTGGGCCACCGTCTATATGCGCGACGTCGTGCTGGCCACGCCCGCGCTCGCGAGCGCGGCCTACGCGGCATTCTCGGGCGGCATGGCGGCCGCGCGCTTTGCCGGCGACGCGGTGCGCGCCCGCTTCGGCGCGCCGCAACTGGTGATGGCAAGCGCGACGCTCGCCTGCGTCGGGATGGTCGGCGCGCTGTTGCTGCCGAATGCGGTTGTCGCGCTGATCGGCTTTACGCTGATGGGCCTCGGTCTGGCGAACATGATGCCGGTGCTGTTCGCGGCGGCGGCGAACGTCAAAGGCATTCATGCGGCGGAAGGACTCGCGCATGTTGCCGGGTTGGCGTACTTCGGACTGCTGCTCGGGCCGGTGATCATCGGCGCGGTGACGCAGGTGACCAGTTTGCCGATCGGGTTGTCGGTGGTGGCCATCTGTTCCGCGTTGATCGCGCTCGTCGGTCCGAAGGTGCTGCGGCGTTTGAAGATCTGATGATGCGAAAGCGCGCCGCTGCTGCTTCGGTGCGTGCGGCGCCAAGCGAAACGCGCTCGCTTTACGTTACGTCGACACCGCGATCACGCCGATCACCAGCACGCTCGCGCAGACGACCCAAACCGTGGGCGACACAACCGGTCTCGGCGCACCGCTGACCGTAACGGCGCGGAAAAACCGCGCAATCGCCGCCAGCATCACATTCCGCCAGCGCCTCTTGAAAGCAGCACTCTTTTATCCGCGTGTCACAGTTCGTGATACGTATCGTAGTGACGCGAGAAGTCGTTCCTGTGGAGAAAATTGGTGAACGTCATCGTCACCGACGCATCCAGTCCTTCCACGTAATGCCACCAGCCAATCGGCAGAAACAGCAATTCACCGGGCGCGAGAGTGCATTCGATCAACTGCGCTTGCCGCATGGACGGGAAACTGTCGTAGTCGATCGCGCCACCGTCCACTTGCGAATAGCAATGCAGATGGTTTGCCATATACGGCGTGTCAGACAGCGGCACGAGTTTGATCTGTTTGCGGCCGATCACCTGCGCCATGAAGTTATTGGTCAGGTCGTGGTGAAACGGCGTCTTTGTTCCGGCCGGTCCCATCCAGAAGAAACCGGTGTCGGGAGACGCGGCGTCGAGATATTCGTCGATTGGCGGTACATCGGACCATAACGCCGCGAGCGCCGCGCGATTGTGCGAGGTGTTATTGGCGGTCATGTAGAAATCGTTAGTCCGCCCGCTCCGCTCGACGAGATCGACATAATCGGCAAAGCGCATCATGCGCCTGAGCCTGAGCTGATTGATTTCGTAATTCGCGTCCGTTTCGCGGCCGAACTGCAGTTCCACTTCACAATCGCCGCACCGTTCGCGAAGGTAATCCCAGTTCCATCGCGAACGCGCAGGCCAGAAATCGAATGCGCCGGTGATGATCACCGGCCGGTTCTGAAAGTAGTACTGCTCGAAGAACGCGTCGCGCGATAAACGTTCGCGCCGTTCGATTACACCGCTCGCCGCACGCATGCGATTGAGCTCGCCGTACACCGACAATATCCATTCGCGCTTACGCAAACGATTGCGCAAACGCGCTGCGCCGTGAAAATAAGGACTCGCGAGCGCCGCATCGATTTCTCGCGTGGCATCAGCCGCGTCGAAACCGTGGCCAACCAGCGCGCGATGCAACGCAGACGATGGTGCGTCGAGCAGCAGATTCTCGGCGATCCAGCGGCGCCACGCGTCGTCGAACGAACGGGTCACGGTGGTCACGGCAGTCTCTCCGAGCAATGCGGATCGGCAAAAAGAATCCGCAAAACAAAAGGCACGCGAACCTCGCGGCGCGCGTGCCTCTTTTCTCATGCAACCGAAGACAGACAACACGCTGCCTTCGGTCACGCGATTTTTACATCTTCACTACGTCGAGCAGCGTCTTCTTGCCTGCCTTGTAGTTGTACAGCGAGATCACGCCGTGCTGAAGGTCGCCCTTCGAGTCGAACGTGGTTTCACCGATCACACCCTTGTAATCCGTGCTCGGCATCGCTGCCAGGATCTTCGCCGGATCGGTCGAGTTAGAACGCTTCATAGCGTCGACGATGATGTACACAGCGTCATACGTGAACGGAGCGTAGATCTGGATCGGCTGACCGAAACGCTTCTGATACTTGGCGAGGAACGCCGAGCCGCCAGCCATCTTTTCGAGCGCCATACCGGCTTCCGAGCAGACGATGTTGTCGGTTGCGTCGCCAGCCAGGTCCGACAGCTTGTCGGTACACACGCCGTCGCCTGCCAGCACCTTCGCGCGCAAGCCGAGCTGCTTGGCTTGCTTGGCGAACGGGCCGCCGGTGGCGTCCATGCCGCCGTACATGATCGCGTCCGGGTTTTCGCCCTTGATCTTCGTCAGAATCGCGCGGAAGTCGACAGCCTTGTCGTTCGTCGCGTCATGCGACATCACGTTCAGGCCCAGCGACTTGGCGGTCTTTTCGAATTCGTTTGCGAGACCCTGGCCGTAAGCGGTCGAGTCGTCGACGATCGCGACGCTCTTCACTTTCAGACCCTTCGCTGCGTAGTTAGCCAGTGCCGGACCTTGTTGCGCGTCGGTCGCGACGACGCGGTACGTCGTCTTGAAACCTTGTTGCGTGTAGGCCGGGTTCGTTGCCGACGGCGAGATCTGCACGATGCCAGCATCGCTATAGATCTTCGAAGCCGGGATCGACGTGCCCGAATTCAAGTGGCCAACCACCGCGACGACCTTATCGTCGACCAGTTTCTGTGCGACTTGAGTTGCCGTACGCGGGTCGGCTGCGTCGTCTTGCGGATCGAGTTGCAGCGTGATTTTCTGGCCACCGATCGTCAGGCCCTTGGCGTTGATTTCTTCAACTGCCAGGCGCGCGCCGTTTTCGTTGTCTTTACCCAGGTGAGCGATACCGCCGGTCAGCGGTGCAACGTGACCGATCTTGACGACCGTGTCGGCTGCAGCCGAAGTTGCCAACGTCGCGAACAGCATCGCCGCAGCGCTGATCGGCAACAGCTTTTGAATCTTGATGTTCATGTAAGTCTCCAGTTTCGGTCCCAAAAACAACGTAATCGCCCTGTGCCCCCGCTTCCCCAACACGTGTCGCTCAGTCCCGTGGACGACCACGCCGGTTGCATCGTTCATGCACTTGGCCAGCACGCTCGCCGGACTGTTTGTGGCAGGCGGCAAACCGTACTTGCGCGCAAGTGTAGGCCATCAAATTAATTTGTGGGGCTTTTTTGAGGAAGTGGGATGAACACTAATAGCGTTTATCCAACAGGCGCTGATTCCGGCTGGAAAGAGAGACTGGAAAGCACCAGCCCATGCGGGTTTCCGCTATGTGAGGCTTTCGTCTAACAGCACGGCCTAAAGCTTTTAGCGTGTTAAACCGTTAATCATCCGAATAGGCTTCGTGCTTGAAAAGGAGGCACGTCCGGACTCCGTCCGGATCGTGCTGAATCAGCGTTTGAACGCGGCGATGCGCGCCGTCGCCTCGCGCCATTCGTGTTCGAGTTGGCCCATCAGTTCGGCGGCGCCGACACCTTCGCGGCGGGCGCGGCCCATAGGCGCGCCCTGGCCTGACCAGAGCGAGAGATAGTCGCCGTTTTCCGCACGGCTCGCGGTTTGCCGCAGCTCCTGCGTCAACTCGTTTTGCACTGGATACGGCGCGATCTTCTGCGCCGCTTCGCTCAACCGCCGCATCAGCGGATTGCGTATGCCGCGCGCATGGCGGCCGGTAATCGCGCGCGTGACCGAAGTCGACGTGTCGGACGTGGAGCGCACTCGGGTTTTCCATGCCTGCGGGATCGCGCTCTCGTGACAGGTGAGAAACGCGGTGCCCATCACCGCGGCTTGCGCGCCGAGCGCGAGCGCGGCGACGATGCCGCGTCCGTCCATGATGCCGCCGGCGGCGAGCACCGGCAGCCCGGTTGCGTCGACGAGCTGCGGCACGAGCGCCATCGTGCCGACCAGCGCGTCTTCGAATGCACCGATGAATGTGCCGCGATGCGCGCCCGCCTCCGCGCCTTGTGCGGCAATCGCATCGGCGCCCGCGTCGCGCCAGGCCACACCTTCGGCGGCATGCGTCGCCGTGCCTATTACATATAGACCGTTGGCGTGCAGCCGGGCGACGTCGTCGGCCGGCAGCAATCCGAATGTGAAGCTCGCCAGCGGCACGCGCAATTCGATCAACATGTCCAGTTGCGCGCGGAAGTCCGGCGCGTAGCGTGCGAGCGGTGCGCCCGGCGGCAAACCGAGGTCGTGGCGCAACGGATCGATGGCTTCGAGCGCGCTACGCACCGTCGCATCGTCCGGCGTGGCCGGCTCGAGCACGAACAGATTCACGCCGAACGGACGATCCGTCAGCGCGCGAATCGCCGCGACTTCGCTTGCGATCTTCTCGGGCGAGAGCGCCGCGCCCGCCAGAAAACCGAGACCGCCCGCGTTCGATACCGCGGCGACCATCGCCGGCGTCGTTGCGCCGCCCGCCATTGGCGCCTGCACGACCGGCACACGCAACCCGAAACGCTCCGCAAACGGCGTCACAAAACTGCCTTCACTCATGATGATTTCCTTTCCCGTCAATGCGCTCGCGACATTAGCGAGCCGATACGCTTCAATGTACCGAGGCGGCCCGCACGGGAAAAATGAATTATCGAGAACGTTTCAATCGCCTTACGAGATTTCCGCTTCGCGGGGCCACGCTGCAGGGCGTTTCTTTTGATGGCAAACTGACCGCCCCGCTTCAGGTATTGAAGCCTCTGGTATTCATTCAGACCGACCTCGCGCAGCCGCGCGCGAGTCAATGGAGAGCAACATGAGCACCACTTCCCGATGGATCGACATTCCCGCCGGTAACGACAGTTTCGGCGGCTACCTGGCGTTGCCCAAAGGCGGCAAGGGACCGGCGGTCATCATCATTCAGGAAATCTTCGGCGTGAACAGCCACATCCGTTCGGTCGCGGATCAGTACGCGCAAGACGGCTACGTCGCGCTCGCACCGGACGTGTTCTGGCGCGTGCAACCGCGCGTGGAATTGACGTACGACGGCGCCGATCGCGAGAAGGGCATCGAACTGATGCAGAAACTCAAGGTCGATGAAGCCGTGGCCGATATCGGCGCAGCCGCAGCCGCACTGCGCGCCATGCCGGAAGTGACCGGCAAGGTGGCGGCAATCGGCTTTTGCTTCGGCGGCCGGCTCGCGTATCTGGCCGCGGCGCAAGGCACGCTCGACGGCGCGGTCGCCTACTACGGCGGCGGCATCCAGAACCAGCTCGACGAAGCCGCAAAGGTCAAAGTGCCGATGCAATTTCACTACGGCGAACTCGACGCGCATATCCCGCTGTCGGCCGTCGGTCAGATTCAGGAACGCTTCGCTGGGCGCACCGACGCCGAATTCCACATCTATCCGAATGCCGATCACGGTTTCAACTGTTCGGACCGCGCGTCGTACAACCAGCGCGCCGCCGCGTTGGCACATGGCCGCACGCTGACCTTCCTCGGCGAACGTCTGTAACGCGCGGTTCTAATTGGCGCGCTGATTGCTGCCGCTGTTCGCGACGCTTATCAGCGCGCGTCAATTGCGCTTTTTTGTTGGCGCTTTTCATGTGCGTCAGTAACTCGCGCGCATAACTCAGTTACTCTCTCAAAGACGGCGTGTCTGTGGCACGCCGTCTTTTCCATGTGCGGCCATCAATCCGGGCGACGAAACCTCGCGGCGCGGTTCAGCGCGCGCATGGACCGCCGGCCGGTTCAACACTCGATAGCGAGGGCTCATCCGTCGTGCATTCAGACTATCTCGCTCATGACGCCACCGGCCTCGCCGAATTGATACGCAAGCGCGAAGCAAGTGCGCGCGAGTTGCTCGACATTGCGATTTCACGCACCGAAGCCGTCAATCCCGCGATCAATGCGATTGTCCTGAAGGACTACGACGCAGCCCGTCAACGCGCTTCACGCGACGACGCGAGCCGTGCGAACGGCGCAAACAACGCCGATGGCGTCAGCGCGCAAACAGCGCTGGCCGGCGTGCCCTATCTGATCAAGGACCTCGGCGCGCCGGTCGCCGGACTGCGCATGGCCATGGGCAGCCGCCACTACCGCCACTTCATTCCCACCGAAGACGCCCCGGTGGTCGCGCTGGCGAAAGCGGCCGGCCTCAACATCTTCGCCAAGACCAGCACGTCCGAGCTCGGCCAGATGCCTTATACGGAGCCCGAACTGTTCGGCGCGTGCCGCAATCCGTGGAATCTCGACCATACGCCGGGCGGTTCGAGCGGCGGCGCGGCGGCGGCGGTTGCCGCCGGCATCGTGCCGCTCGCGCATGCATCGGACGGCGGCGGCTCGATCCGCATTCCGGCGTCATGCTGTGGACTCTTCGGCCTCAAACCTTCACGCGGACGTGTGCCGCGTGCGACCGCGGAGGCTGAGGCCGGTGAACTCGGCGTCGATCATGCGGTGTCGCGCAGTGTGCGGGACAGTGCGCTGCTGCTCGATCTGCTTGGCGGCAATGCCGACCGGCCGCTCGGCGCGCCGGGCACGTTTCTGAGCGCGAGCCGCGAGCCGTGCAAACCGCTGAATATCGCGTACGTCACCGAGCCGATGCTCGCACCGTCGCTTTCCGCCGACGCGCGCGCCGCGCTCGAAGACGCCGCGCAACTCGCCAGCTCGCTCGGCCACAACATCGAACCGGTGTCGCTCGGCATAGACTTCGCGGCGGTTCGCCACGCATTCCTCACGCTCTGGTCCGTGACGGCGGAAGATCTGGTGCTGAATGCCGAGCGCATCAGCGGCCGCAAACCGCTGCGCGCCGAATTCGAAATTTCGACGTGGGCGATGGCGCATGTGGGCCGCAAACTCGGCGAGCGCGGCCTGCCCGCCGCGCTCGAAGAACAACGCCGCATCACCGGGCTGCTCACCGATCTGCTGAATCGCTACGACGTGATTCTGTGCGCCACGCTCGCCGCGCCGCCGATCAAGATCGGCGAGATGCAGCCCACGTCGGCGGAACGCATGCAGATGCGCGCCGTCACCACCATGCCTCTCGAAGCGCTGATGAAGAAGGTGCTGATGGAAGCGTCGAACAAGGCGTTCACGTGGGCCGGTTGCACGGAACTGTTCAACCTGAGCGGCCAGCCGGCGATGTCGGTGCCGCTCTACTGGAATGCGCGCGGGCTGCCGATCGGCGTGCAATTTGCCGCGCGCGACGGCGGCGAGGCGACGCTTCTGCGTCTGGCCGCGCAGCTCGAAACGGCACGGCCGTGGTTCGACAAGCGGCCGCCTTTGATACAGGCACGCAACTAGACGAGCGGTTTAGGAGAGGGTGTCGCAGCGAAGTAGCGGAAATGGTCTGCTGCCGGCAGCAAAACCTGATTGAAACTCAGGCGCCGTTCAAGCCGGCTTGCGATGCGCGTCGAGATCCGCGTGGCGCTTGCCTGGAATACAGGCCACCGCGACGATCGACAGCGCCAGTCCGCCCATCACGTAGTAAATCGGCGCGAGCGGCGAGCCGGTGGTGTTGATGAGCCATGTCACGACGAATGGCCCGAAGCCGCCGAACACCATCACCGCGATGTTGTAGGCGAGCGATAAGCCGGTCGAGCGCACGTTCGCCGGAAACAACTCTGCGATCAGCGCGCCGAACGGTCCGTAATAACCGGAGAGCGTGATCGACAGCAACGCCTGCACGAGAATCAGTTTCGACACGCTCGGCTCCGCCGCGAGCCACGCGAACAGCGGATAGATGATCACGAGCGTAATCACCAGCGACCACAACGACAGCCCCTTGCGCCCGATCCTGTCCGACCATGCGCCGGTCAATGGCGACAGCACCGTCAGCAGCAGATTGCCGACGATCACCGCGTAAAACGATTGCGCGTAAGGCAGCTTGAGTTGATTGACCGCGAAGGTCGGCAGATAGCTGATCAGCACGTAGATCGTCACCGTGAGCGCGATCACCGAGCCGAGTCCGCAGAGCACGTCACGGGTGTGAGTTCTGAAAACTTCGCCGAGCGTCGCGCGCCGCGCGGTTTTTTGCGCGAGTAGAAACGCTTCGGAATCCGCGAGATGCCGGCGGATATAAAAGCCGATCGGCCCGATGATCAAACCCAGAATGAAGGGCACGCGCCAGCCCCAGGATTGCAGCGCCTCGGGCGACAGTCCGCGCGTGATCAATGCGCCCACCAGTGCGCCGAGCAGCAGCGCCGCCGCCTGGCTCGCCATCTGCCAACTGCCGTAGAAGCCGCGCTTCGAAAACGGCGCCGCTTCGATCAGCAACGCCGTCGAACTGCCGAACTCCCCGCCGGCGGAAAAGCCTTGCAGCGAGCGTCCGATTACGATCATCAACGGCGCGCCGATGCCGATCGCCGAGTACGGCGGTGCGATCGCCAGCAGCAGAATGCCGAGCGTCATCAGCGCGATGACGAGCGACAACGCCGCTTTGCGTCCCGCGCGATCCGCGTAGAGTCCGAGTACGATGCCGCCGATCGGCCGCATGACGAAAGCGACGCCGAACGTCGCGGTGGCGAGGAGCAGCGACGCATAGTCGTTGCCGGCCGGGAAGAACAACTGCGCGATCACCACCGTCAGAAAACCGAACACGGTGAAGTCGTACCACTCGAGTGCATTGCCGATCACAGCCGCGACGACGGCTCGCGTATGAAGGCTCCTTGACGCTGGTTTCATTCGACTCTCCAGCCTGCCAAAAGTATCCTGTGGTGCGTCGTTTTAGTGCAATGCCGTATTAGCGCGAGCGAGAAAAAAGAGCGCGAGCCGTAGAGGTCGCCTTGGAGTGTAAAGAGCGCACAAGCGGTTTTCAAGCAGCAAAAAGGCGTCTGCCGCGCGGGGTGGCAGACGCCTGAATGACGGGGCCTCGAATGCGCACCGCCATGTTGCGGCGCATTTCGCGCAACACTGAGTGCGTGTGCGGCTGATGGCTAATCAGGCCTTCTTGTTATATGCGCTGCACCAACCCTTGCTCGCGACCTGCTTGCCGGCGAACATCGGACAGCCGCCGTAGGGGTCGGTCGGCTTGGCCTGGTAGAAGCTGCAGTTGCCGCAGTCCTGGCCCGGTGCGTACTTGGCGAATTTCGCCTTGTCGACTTTCGTGGCGTCTTCCTTGTAGCCGAGTGCTTGCGCGGTCGGATCGGATTCGGCGACTTTCGGTGCGTCGGCAAATGCCTGGCGCGACAACGCAAAGGTGGACGCCACACCAATGCTGGTGATCAAAAACGTACGACGGGAAGGTTTCATGGGGACTCACTCCATTTCTATTGAACTGATCGCCGTTCTAGTGACAGCGGTTCTCAAGGATAGCAATGAAGCCGTCGCGCGTGACGGTCCAAATGATAGAGATAACCGAATTGGTACGACCGCGCGGCTGAATGTCGCGCGGAATGCGAATCGATCGCATACGAGGTGAGCACTTTGCGATGAAACACGCGATGCGCAGACCGCGCGCGAGTCGAGGCGCTCGCAGTGAAACCGTTGGCGCGAACCGCGTGAATCACGCGCGTCCGCTCAGCTCGCACACTCGCTGCGCGATCGCAAGCGACGCCGTCAATCCCGGCGACTCGATACCGAACAGATTGACGAGTCCACGCACACCATGCGCGGCCGGACCTTGAATCACGAAGTCGGCAGCGGGTTCGCCGGGGCCGGAAAGCTTCGGACGAATCCCCGCATACGCGGGCTGCAATGCATCGTCCGGAAGCGCCGGCCAATAGGCGCGAATCGCCGCGTAAAACGATTCCGCGCGACGCGGATCGACGTCGTAATTGATCGCATCGACCCATTCGACATCAGGACCGAAACGCGCCTGGCCGCCGAGGTCGATGGTTAGATGCACGCCGAGGCCCGCTTCGTTCGGCATCGGATAAATCAGGCGGCTGAATGGCGCGCGCCCCGAGATGCTGAAGTAGTTGCCGCGCGCGAGATAGAGGGGCGGCACGTGCCGCGCGTCGAGTCCGCGGATCTTGCGCGCCAGTGCGTTCGCCTGCAAACCGGCGCTGTTGATCACGCACGCTGCGCTGATCGTGGTCGGCGCATCGCCGCCCACCTTGATGATGAAGCGGCCATTGCTCGCTTCGATCGCCTGCACCGGCGCGTGAAACGCGCACACGGCGCCGTCGCGTTCGGCGTCGCCCTGCAGCGCCAGCATGAACTGATGACTATCGACGATGCCCGTCTGCGGCGAGAACACCGCTTCGACACATTCGAGCGCGGGTTCGAGTGCTTGCGCCTGGTCGCCGGTGATTCGCATCAGGTCGAGCACACCGTTGTCGCGGCCTTTGGCCATGATGCTTTCGAGCTGAGGAATCTGGTTGCGCGAAGTGGCCACCAGCAATTTGCCGCAGCGTGAATGCGGCACGTTACGCTCGACACAGTAGTCGTAGAGCATCTCGCGGCCGCGCACGCAAAGCCCGGCTTTGAGCGAGCCACGCGGATAGTAGATGCCCGCGTGAATCACCTCGCTGTTGCGCGAGCTGGTGCCCACGCCGATTGCTTCGGCCGCTTCCAGCACGATCACGTCGCGGCCTCGCGCCGCCAGTGCGCGCGCCACCGCGAGACCGATCACGCCGGCGCCGATCACTACACATTCGATTTGGTCCATGTCCCTTGACGCGGCCAACCTCGCCGCGCGCTACCTCGTTCACCCGATCAAGATGAAGACAGGGTGCGGCTGTCGCGTGCCGTCCACCGCTCGCTGCCGAACGCTCCTGTCCATTCGCAACCGCTACGTAAAATTGTACGACGCCGTACAGACACAAATGCCCGCAGTCGGCAATGACTGCGGGCATGCGGTCTTGAGCGGGTCTCAAACGTAGCGGCCGGACTAATTAGTGTACGCCGTCGAGGGTCGCCGCGCTCGCTTCTTCGCGTGGCCGGTGAATGTGACACGCGGCCCGGTCGGGCCGCGGTGCTTGCGGGACGGCCGGGGCTTAGTCCTGCGTGCTGACGCCTCGATGCGCAGCTTCCGCCAAATGGGTCTTTTGCGCGCGCGGCACGGTGTAGCCGCCGACCGCGAGTTCCTGCTGATAAGCCGGCGCGTTCGGATTCAGGCTCAATTGACCGTTGGCGCGAGCTTCGGCCAATTCAGCCTTCACCTGGGCACGGGTCTTCGGACCGTTGTCGGGCGTCGCGCTCACGCTATCGGCTGAAATCGGCGCGTACGGATTCTGGTTCAACTCGCCGGCTGCGCGAGCTTGCGCGACGTCCGCTTGCACTTGCGCGCGGGTCACGCCGCTCGGTTGCGTGTACGTGGCGACTTCGGGACGATACGACGCCGCCGGACCGTAGCCGCTCGCGAACGCCGGTGCGGCGATAGTGGAGGAGAAAAGCAAAGCGAGGGAAGCCGTTCGCATGATGGTGGTTTCCAATAGTCGTTGAATTGGGGTTCTGTGCGTTGCTGAGTGACGTCTGGCGTGTCGCGCGGATGTCATCTCGTTGGGGGCTCAGTTTATTCTCAGACTATCGAAAAGCTAGATCGATTGACTACAACTTAGCATCTCATTAATAGCAACAATTGCCACGGCATTCACCGCGTTTCGGGCACGGATTCCCGGCTTCGGCCATAAAAAAGCCGCCCAGCGGCGGCTTTTCTACGAAAAAGTGGCAAAAATGCTCAAAAACCAATAGGTTTTCGCCGGTTTCCGTGGTCGAGGCGAATGTCGCCGGCTTCGACATGATCCCGCCCATCGATTCGCGCCGCGCCGAAGCCGTTGAGAATCGCGCGGCGCATTTCCCGCGGCGATGCCCGCATCAGCGCATCGAGTGCGGCGTCGCCGAGCACGTCGGGAAAGCGCAGTCCCCAGTTGTGCGCGCAGCGGATCTCGTCGTAGATCGCCTGCGCGATACGGCGCGCGCCGTCGTGATCCGGCGGCGGGATCTCATACACGTTCATCCGGTTCAGGATCGGCTCGGGAATCGAGCGTTCGTCGTTCGCGGTCGCGATCCAGATCACGTGGCCGGCATTGATCGGAATCTCGGCGAACTCGTCGATGAAGGTCTGCGCCGTGTCGTGCTCGAGCAGCGCATACAGCGCGCCGAGCGGATCGTATTGCGAATCGCCAGTGGCCTTGTCGATTTCGTCGACCGCGATCACCGGGTTCGCGTAGCTGCCGTTCACGAGCGCATCGAACACCTTGCCCGGTTTTGCGTTCTTCCACTGCGACGAGGCGCCCGAGAGAATCCAGCCCGCCGTCAACGAACTCATCGCCACGTATTGATACGCGGTGCCGAGCAGGCGCGCCAACTGCTTGGCGAAGTGAGTCTTGCCGATACCGGGGTCGCCGAGCAGGAGGATCGGCATCAGTTCGAGCCTGTCTTCTGTTTCCAGACACAAGGCGACCTGCTTGCGGATGTCGTCGAGCGGCGCGGAAAAGTTGGGCAGCGCGTCGATCAGATCGTCGATCGACGGCATGCGGTTTGGCTTCACGCAAAAGCGCATATTGCCGGTTTTCAGCATCTTTTCGTATGTCGCGCGCAGTGCCTCGTTCGCGCCTTCACCGAGATCGTTCAGCGCGGTCTCGACCTGATCGAGGTCGTACACCCTGCTGAAAGACGCCACGGCGATTTCCTGTTTGACCATTGCTGTTGTCATCGCTCACCCCGTCTGGCTGGTCTTGCTGTTGCGGCGCCTGGTGGGCACCGTTTCAGGTCCAGTGTAACGAGGCTATATTCGCGTGCAAGCCAGCAGTCGTGCCGCTCTGCTGCTAACAGCGGGTTGTTTTTGGGGATTCCCAGCCTTATCTGAAATGGATTGTTGCTGAACCCGGCCCCGTTTGATGTGTCAGAAAGGCGTTGCGCCCATCAGGGGTAAGATGGCCCTCTGGCTACGCTGCCGGATCTCGTGACCGGAGACTTCTTCTATGTGGAAAACCAGTATCGCGGCCGTATTGCTCGGCACGTCGTTGCTTGCGAATGCACAACAAAGCGCACAACAAAGCGCGCAACAACGGCCGGCGCAGCAGGTCGTGCAATGGCAGTTGCAAGTCATGCGCGACGGCCAGCAAATCGACGCGTTCGACGGCACCACTACCGTCGGCCAGGCGCGCACGGACACGCATCACAAGATCGTGCAACATAACGTCGGCTGCAAGGATCAGCCCGCCGGCAGTATCGATCTGGCGCGCACGCTGACCGTCTCGCCGCTGCAGGCGGATGCAAGCGGCGTCACACTGTCGATCGAAGCGCAGGAAACGTTTGAGGAAAACGCCGCGCGGCAAACCGACACCGGCTGCAAACTGCCGCCGCAACCGCGCCAGGTGAGCGCGAGCCATCCGGGTCTGAAGGTGGCGACGGGGCAATGGGCCAGTTGGACCATCGTCGACAAGGACCCGAACCTGGTCTACCGCGTGCGTGCGAGCCTCGCGGACAGCGCAAACACAGCAAACTGATCGAACCGATGCAAAGAACACGCAAGAGAATGCGCAAACAGCACGCGACTAACCGACGCCCCCAACCAGAACACGTGGACAACGCGGCATGCGAAACCCCGAAGAATTGATCCGCGAGAGCGTAGCGCCCAAGGATTTCGTTGCGGTGAGCTGGAACCTGCATAAAGGCCGTACACCGCTCGGCTTTCAGGCCTGGCAAGCCATGCAACGCTGGGTGCAATCGACCCACGCGGACGCCTATTTTTTACAGGAAGCGATGGCGCGGCGCATGCCGTCGCCGGTGCTGGCAAGCAGTTTCGGCGCGCCGCTCTCCGATCCGTTGAGCGACGTCTGGCATTGTCAGGCCACCGAAATCGCGCGCGCGCTCGAACTCGAAATCGCGCTCGGACCGAATGTTTTCAAACCGTCGTGGCGGCATGGCAATGCGATCCTGTCGCCGCATCCGCTCGATCTCGGCGGACGCTGGGACATCTCCGCGCATCGCTTCGAAAAGCGCGGTTTGCTGGTGGCGCGAGCCACCTTCGGTGGTCACTCGGTCACGCTGCTGTGCGCGCATCTTGCGCTCACGCGTTCGGCCCGCTTGCGTCAGATGAACTGGATCGCGCACTGGATCGCGAAGGAAGCGCCTGAAGGTCCGCTGGTGCTGGCCGGCGACTTCAACGACTGGCGCAACGATTCCGTGCCGCTGTTCGGCGAGCATGGTTTGCAGGAAGTGGCCACGCTGCTCGGCGAGTCCGGCCGCACCTTTCCGGCTTTCTCACCCGCACTCGCGCTCGACAAGATGTTCGTGCGCGGCATGAAGCCGATCGAATGGATCCAGCCGACGCAAGAAACCGCGTGGCTCTCGGATCACTTGCCGTATATGGCTCGCTTGCGGGTCGAATAGACACAGACCAAACCACAGGCGCCGCATATTAGTCCTTGTGCGGCGTCCATTTCAGCGTCGCGGCGATCTCCTCGCCCGGCTGCAACACGCAGCCGCCCACGTGCTCACGCATGCCGACCGCGTTGAAAGAATCGGTGGTGTTCGTCACCGGTTCCACGCACAGTTGCGCATCATTGGCCGGCGCGAATATCACCATGTGATCGAACGGCGCATCGGCGGTCATCGTCAGTCGACGGTGTTCGTCGGGCCACGCAATGGTCGCCTCGCGCGACCAGTTCGCAAAGTTGTTGTCGAGATCGAAGGCGTCCGGCGACATGCCTTCGCGCAACGCGGTCACAGCGGGATGCGGGCCGAGATGCGTCGGCAATACGTCGGCGTCGGCGTGCCACATGGCTGCCACGTCGGCGTACACGCGAGTCTGCGCAGTGCGCGGATAGTACGGGTGATGCCCCATGCCGAACGGCATCGGCTGCCCGGCCAGGTTTTGCGCCGACAGCGTAATGTGCAATGCGCCGCCGCTCAACTCGATACGCTGCCGCGCGCAATAGCGAAACGGCCAATCGCCGGGTACGCGCGAATCCGGTTCATGTTCGAAGTGCAGTTCGACCGAGCTTTCGGTACGCGCTCCGACTTGCCAGGGATGCCGCCACGCATTCCCATGCAGCGCATGGCCGAAACGCGTGTCGTTGCCGGCGAGATCGATCGTGCGGCCGTCGAAGTCGAAACGCGCGTCGCGAATCCGGTTGCAGTAGGGAAAGAGCGGAAAGCTCGCCATGCGCAGCGGATCGCGTTCAGCGAAGGCCGCCGGCACGGCCGGCCGCAGCCAATGCAGCGGGCCGTTGGGCGTCGTCTCGTAGAACGCCGCCAGCGCGCCGCCCACTTCGGGCGCAATCACGGCACGCAGCGCGCCGGCCGAGAGCGTGACGACCGTGGCCACGACCGCGGGATCATCGAGCCACATGAGCCCGGTCGCGAGCGGGCGGATCGATTTCAAGGAAACGTCGCGCATGGTCAGAAAAGTCGGGGCCTCAGGCGGATGGCGGCATGAACACGCATCGGTGTCTCCTATGACGTGCCGCGCACAACGCGCGGCCGGCGGACTGTCAGAATCCGCGCGACCGAGAATCGCACGCCAAAGCGCAGTCGTCAATATTATTAGTAATAAATTGCAGGCCTGAGGTCGTGCAAACGGCGATGAAGCTCTCCCAAATGACGGGTTAGCGCGCGTTGCCGCGCGCATATTATTAGTGGTACCGTCAAGCACCGAGATGCCCACGGCATGCCCCAGCTTTAGCGCCGCTCCTGCGGCCCGCACAATGAAAAAATCGACTCAACGCCGTCCGACCATGACCGACATCGCCAAGCTCACTGGCGTGTCGCAATCGACTGTCTCGCTGGTGCTGAACAACGCGACCGGCGCGAAGTTCTCGGAGACTACCCGCAACAAGGTGCTGAAGGCCGCGCACGACCTCGGCTACCGGCTTTCGCTGCGCGAGCCGGTGTCGGCCTCGGCCGATGAACGCAATCTGATCGTCTATCTCGCCGACGAAATTTCCACCAGTCCGCATCCGGTCGTCAACATCGACGGCGCACGCGATGCGGCCTACGCAAGCGGCAAGATGCTGGCGGTCTATTCGACGCACGGCAACGCCGACATCGAGAAGCAGGTGCTGGACACCACGCTGTCGAATCCGCATGTGTTCGGCGTGATTTACGCGACCGTCTATACGCGCAAGGTGACGCCGCCGACGGCGCTGTCACAGGTGCCGACCGTGCTGCTGAACTGCTATACGGGCGAAGGCGGGTTTTCTTCGGTGGTGCCCGCCGAAGTGGCCGGCGGCCATCTGGCGACCGACTATCTGCTGCAAGCCGGACATCGGCGGATCGGCTATATCAACGGCGAGCCCTGGCAGGATGCCTCGAAGGATCGCCTCAAAGGCTACCGCACCGCGCTCGCGACCGCCGACCTGCCCTACGCGCCGGAAATGGTGCGCGACGGCGACTGGAGCTCGGGTCTCGGCTTCGAACTGACGCTCTCGCTGATGCGCGAACCCAATCCGCCGACCGCGATTTTCTGCGCGAACGACCTCACCGCCATCGGCGCGATCGAAGCGCTGAAGCAACTCGGCCTGCGCGTGCCCGAAGACGTCTCGGTGCTCGGCTACGACGACCAGGAAATTGCCCGCCACACGCATCCGCCACTCTCGACGGTCGTGCTGCCGAACTACGAATTGGGGCGCTGGGCCGTTGAGACCTTGCTGCAGGAAGAACACAACCGTGCCGCCGGCGCGCCGGTTCGGCATCGCATGGTCAAACTCGACGGTCCGCTCGTCGAACGCGGTTCGGTCAGGGTAATTACCGAGGCAAAAAAGCCAATAATTAATATTATTAGTGATTGACCGATAATAATTCAGGATGGAATAATCGGCACGTCCGGTGGGGCAGATCAACGCCGGCCGGCAGGAGAAATTAAAAGCAAATACACCTACCTCACCAGGTACTGGAGGAAGACATGGCGTCGCTCAACACGCAGTCGCGCAGTCACGTGCGCAAGCAGCAGATTCGTCCGCTGGCGGGTTCGCTGCTGGCTCTGGCAATCGGTTTCGGTGTCGCCGCCGCGCACGCCGACGACGCGCTGCCGAAGTTATCCAGCAAGACTCCGCTGAAGGTCGGCTTCGCGCAGACCGAAAGCAACAATCCGTGGCGTCTGGCGGAAACCAAGAGCTTCAAGGACATCGCCGCGAAGTGCGGCTGGCAGTTGGTCATGACCGACGCCAACAGCTCGAACTCCAAGCAGGTATCGGACATCCAGAACATGATCGCGCAGCACGTCGATCTGCTGGTGTTCCCGCCGCGCGAAGAAAAGCCGCTTGCACCGGTCGTGCTGCAAGCCAAAAAGGCCGGCATTCCGGTCATCCTGGTCGACCGCGACGTCGATCAATCGGTCGCCAAGGCGGGCCGCGACTACATCACCTTCATCGGTTCGGACTTCATCGATCAGGGCCATCGCGCCGCTGACTGGCTCGTCAAGGCGACTGGGGGCAAGGCGAAGATCATCGAACTCGAAGGCACCACCGGCGCGTCCGCCGCGAACGATCGCAAGAAGGGCTTCGACGAGATCATCGCGAAGAATCCGGGCATGACGATCATCGCGTCGCAGAGCGGCGACTTCGCGCGCGACAAGGGCCGCCAGGTCATGGAAACGCTGCTGCAGGCGCATCCGGACGTGACCGCCGTCTACGCGCACAACGACGAAATGGCGCTCGGCGCGATCGCCGCGATCAAGGCTGCCGGCAAGCAGCCGGGCAAGGACATCCAGATCGTCACGATCGACGGCACCAAGGGCGGCATGGACGCGATCGCGGCCGGCGAACTCGGCGCGAGCGTGCAGTCGAGCCCGTTCTTCGGCCCGCTCGCCTGCGACGTCGCACAGCGTTACGCGAAGGGCGAAAAGATCCCGACGTGGGTCAAGGTGTCCGACAAGTTCTACGACAAGAGCAACGTGCAGCAGAACATGCAGTACGGCTATTGATGGCTAAGCGCCGCTGTATGCGCGGTCTTGAAGTTTGAGCGCTGCGCTGTAGCAGAGCGTCCACGCGCTCCGGCGGCGCCCCGAAGAAGGAAGTCGCCCCGCCCGAAGTAAGTTCTGTTTGAAACATCGGGGGTCCGGGGATTGCTTTGCAGGACGTCCCCGCCCCGAATCTGTCTCCTCGGGGGGCGGGCGGCGGGAAGGGTTCGGAGCGACGCGTTCGTGGCAGCACGAGCCGTCGCTTCGCTTTTATGCGGCGTAACATGGTCCGGCGACACCGCCCGCATCTGAGCCCGAACGAAAGGCCGCACCGGCTCGCACGTGCAATGCATGGCGCGCACGCGGCAAATCAGGCAGCACACGCATCAGGAGGACACCCGTGACGGAATCCGGCAAAGAGACGCCACACTCTCCCCTTACCCGTTCGCCGCTGCTCGAGATGCAGGACATTGGCATCAGCTTCGGCGGCGTACCCGCGTTGCGCGCCGCCAATCTGAGCGTCGCCGCCGGCGAAGTGCATGCGCTGATCGGCCAGAACGGCGCGGGCAAATCGACCATGATCAAGATCCTGACCGGCGCGTATCGGCGCGGCTCGGGAAGCGTGCGCTTCGAAGGCCGCGAGGTCGATTTCCGCACGCCCAAGCAAGCGCGCGAAGCCGGCATCAGCACGATCTATCAGGAGATCAATCTGGTCCCGTTCCGCTCGGTGGCGGAGAACATTTTCCTCGGCCGCGAGCCGCGCCGGTTCGGCTTGATCGACTGGCGCGCGGTGCAGCAACGCGCCGCCGCACTGCTCGAATCATTCGGTTTGCAGATCGATGTGAAGAAACCGGTCGGCCGGTATTCGACCGCCATCCAGCAGATGGTGGCGCTTGCGCGCGCGGTGTCGTCGGATGCGAAGATGGTCATCATGGACGAGTCCACTTCATCGCTCGACGAACGCGAGGTGGAGTTGCTTTTCACCGTGGTGCGCAAGCTGCGCGACGACGGCCGCGCGGTGATCTTCGTGTCGCATCGGCTCGACGAGCTCTATGCGCTGTGCGACCGCGTCACCGTGATGCGCGACGGCCAGACCGTCGCGCAAAGCACGATGGCAGACATGGACAAACTGCAGCTCGTCACGACGATGCTCGGCCGCACGCTCGCCGCCGTCGTGCAGGACGACGCCGACGCGCGCGAAGCGAACCTCGCGCGGCGCGGCAAGCAGATGATTGCGGCGACACAACTGAGCGCGCATCCAAAGGTGAGCGACGTCTCGCTCGAAGTGCATGCGGGCGAAGCAGTCGGTCTCGCGGGCCTGCTCGGCTCGGGCCGCACGGAAACCATGCGGCTGATGTTCGGCGCCGATCCGCTGGAGCAAGGCTCGCTCTCGATCGGCGGCGAAACGGTGGCGCTGAAGTCGCCACAGGACGCAATTGCGCGCGGCCTCGCGTACCTCACCGAAGACCGCAAGGCCGAGGGCATCGTCCCCGAACTCTCGGTGCGCGACAACCTCACGCTCGTCTGTCTGCGCACGCTGGCGAAGAACGGCGTGGTCGACGTGAAGAAGCAGCAGGCGATCGTCGATCGTTTCATTGCGTCGCTCGGCATCAAGCTGCGTTCCGCTGATCAGCCGATCCGCGAACTGTCGGGTGGCAATCAGCAGAAGGTTTTGCTGGCGCGCTGGCTCGCAGCCGAGCCTTCGCTCTTGCTGCTCGACGAACCGACGCGCGGCATCGACGTCGGCGCCAAAGCAGATGTGGCGAAGATCGTGCGCGAGTTGCGCGACGCGGGCCTCGCCGTGCTGCTGTCCGCCTCCGAACTGGAGGAGCTGACCGCCGTGGCCGATCGCGCGGTGGTGATCCGCGACGGCCGCACGGTCGCCGAACTGAACGGCGCCGACATGAGCGAGAGCGCGATCATGGACGCCATCGCCTACGGCAGCGACGGCCATTCGCAACTGGCCGAAGCCGCGCAAACGGCAAACGCCGCACACATCGAAGACGCGTTGGAGGGCGACCGTCATGGCGCTTAAGTTGCACACGGAATCGTTGCATACCGAGCCGCGGCTCGGCGAAACCGCCCAGCAGATGACGGCCGCGCCGCCCGCCGCCCCAGCAACGACGGTGCGTAAATGGCGCCATCTCGCGATGCAGCGGGAAGTCATCGTCCTGCTCGCGATGGTGCTCTTCAATCTGATCTTCACGCCGCACTTCTGGTCGCTGCAAACCTTCAACGTCAACATGACGCAGGTGGTGACGATCGTGATCGTCGGCATCGGCATGACGCTGGTGGTGGCGACCGGCGGCATCGATCTGTCGGTGGGCGCGTCGATGGCGATCTCCGGTGCGCTCGCGCCGATGCTGTTCCTGAACATTGCCGGACCCGGCGGCATTGCGCTCGCGTTCGTGCTGCCGGTGCTCGCCGCCGCGCTGTGTGGCGTCTTCAACGGCTTGCTGGTCACGAGGTTATCCGTGCAGCCGATTGTCGCGACGCTGGTGCTGTTCATCGCCGGACGCGGCATCGCGCAAGTGGTCACCGACGGCAGCCTGCAGGCGTTCAACACGCCCGCGTTCCAGTGGATCGCGCTGGGCAAGGTTGCAGGCGTGCCCTTCCAGGTGCTGCTGATGCTGGCGCTGGTCGCCGTATTCGTGTGGGTCGTGCGCAAGACACTGTTCGGCCAGTATCTGCTGATCACCGGCGGCAACGAAAAGGCCGCCTATCTATGCGGGGTGCCGACGGCCACGGTGAAGCTGATCGCCTACACGCTGTGCGCTGCGCTCGCGGGACTGGCGGGGCTGATCTCGATCTCCGTGAATTCGTCCTCGGATGCGAACGTGGTCGGGCTCGGCGTCGAGCTCGATGCGATCGCGGCAGTCGCCGTCGGCGGCACGGCGCTCACCGGCGGCAAGGCGTATATCGGCGGCACGCTGATCGGCGCGCTGATCATCCAGTTGCTGCGCTACACGCTGCTCGCGCACGGCATTCCCGACGCGGCGGCGCTGGTGGTGAAGGCCGGCATCATCGTCGCGGCGGTTTATGTGCAGCGGCGCTCGCGCTAAGTCTCGCTAAATCACGCGCCTCAGAGAAAATTCCGGACTTGAAGCGATGAAAAAGAATCTTCCTATCCTGCTCGCACTGGCCGCGCTCGTCGTATTCGGCCTCGTGCGCTACGAGCATTTCGGCTCGGCGTACAACATCACCTCTTTCTGGCGCTACAACTCGATGTTCGCGCTCATCTCGGTCGGCATGGCGTTCGTGATCATCACGGGCGGCATCGACCTGTCGGTGGGCACGGTGGCCGCGCTGGCGAGTGTCGTCGCCGCGCTGACCAGCGTCTACGGCGGCTGGGTCGCCGTGCTGGCAGGATGCGCCGCGGGACTCGCGGTCGGCGTGCTGAACGGATTGATCATCACGCGCCTGAAAATCCTGCCGTTCATCGTCACGCTCGCGACGAGCCTCGGCGCGCACGGCGTCGCGCTGCTGCTCGGCAAGAACGATGCGGTGTCGATTGCCGCCGATTCGAACTTCGGCAACTTCGGTCAAGGCGATCTGTTCGGACTGCCGATTCCGGGCCTCGTCGCTGTCGTGGCGGCGTTAGCCGGCTGGCTCGCGCTGCGCAGTACGCGCTTCGGCCGGCATTCGCTGGCGATCGGCGGCAGCGAGGAAGCCGCGCGGCTGATGGGCCTGAACGTCGACCGCACGCTCGTGATGGCCTATGCGGTGAGCGGCCTGCTCGCCGGCATGGCGGGCGTGATCCTCGCCGCGCAGTTCGGCGCGGGACAACCGAACGAAGGCGTCGGCTGGGAGCTGTTCGCGATCTCGGCGGTGGTGCTTGGCGGCACGCTGCTTACGGGCGGTGAAGGCTCGATCGCGATGACGATTGCCGGCGTGTTGTTGCTCGGGCTGGTGTTCAATCTGCTGAACTTCGAGAACGGGCTGGGGTTTATCAGCTTGTCGGCGTATTGGCAGTCGGTGATTCGAGGCGTGTTCCTCCTGCTGGTGATCGTGTTGCAGGCTCGCGTGCTGAAGCAGCGCGGGAAAAAGCGGGTCGTGGCTGCGGCGTGACTGGCTGATTCACGCTGAACGGTCGATCGATGCGGCGAGAGCTCGCGGCGGTCTTGTGCTCACTTTCATGAGCATCGAGGTAATCAAAGCGGAAAACGCCAGAATCCTTACTAAAACTGGGATTCCGACGTTTTTATCAATCATCCGAATGCCTTTGTGTACCAACCTATCACGGTCAGAACGGGCCCGATAGAAACGCCGTCGCGCGCACGCCGCGCAGCTCGCCGCGTTCCGTTTCCTCACCGTTCATTACGCTTTTGCCAGTTTTATCAGCAGGGTCAATGCTGCAGCGCATGGCGGGTTTCGGTATCATCCTGAAAATGTTGCCCGCGCGGCGCGCCTACCCGGCGCATCCCGGACAACCGATGGCAGCCGCCCTGCGCGACATTCGCCCATCGCCGCACCCCTGCTGAAGCGCGTAGCCGCACCACGCCAACGTATTCCGCGGCGCCGATCGCAAAGACAGCCGGCGCCGACGCTTCCAGGTCCGGTAACCCGCTTCACCACGCTCAACCGCGGCGTCGCAGCCCTCAGGCAGCGGGCGCGGTAAAATAGCGGAATGCGCGTGATTCCCGTATGGGTTAGCGCAGCATCGCCCTTGCCGTGCCGGCCGGCTCAAAACGACTGGCCGCCTTTGTTTTCGCACTATCCAAGAAGCCATGAGCAACCTGAATTCACAAACCGTCCTGAGCGTCCATCACTGGACCGATACGCTTTTCAGCTTCACCTGCACGCGCGATCCGTCGTTCCGTTTCGAAAACGGCCAATTCACGATGGTGGGCCTCGAAGTCGACGGCAAGCCGCTGATCCGCGCCTACAGCCTCGCGAGTGCGAACTACGAAGAGCATCTCGAATTCCTGAGCATCAAGGTGCAGGACGGCCCGCTCACGTCGCGTTTGCAGCATCTGAAGGTCGGCGACGAAGTCCTGATCGGCAAAAAGCCGGTCGGCACGCTGATGGCCGACAACCTGCTGCCGGGCAAGACCCTGTGGCTGTTGTCCACCGGCACGGGGCTCGCGCCGTTCATGTCGATCATCAAAGATCCGGATATCTACGACCGCTACGAGCGCGTCGTGCTCACGCACACCTGTCGTTTCGTCGACGAACTGGCCTACAAGGAATACATCACGGATCACCTGCCGGCGCACGAACATCTGGGCGAGCTGGTTCAGGAAAAGCTGCTGTACTACCCGACGGTCACGCGCGAAGCGTTCCAGAACCGCGGTCGTATCACCGAGCTGATCGAAACCGAAAAGCTGTTCGCCGACCTCGGCGTGCCGGGTTTCTCGCTCGAAAACGACCGCATCATGCTGTGCGGCAGCCCGCACATGCTGCGCGACACGCGCAAGCTGCTCGACGAAGCGGGCTTCCAGGAAGGCAGCAACAACGCGCCGGGCCACTACGTGGTCGAAAAGGCCTTCGTCGGCTAAGTCACGGTCCGAAATTCGCGGCCCGCGCCGCGGAATCAGCAAAAGGAGCCTTCGGGCTCCTTTTTTTTCGCAGTTACAATTTGGCGTCCTCGGACTGACATTGTGCGTCGGTATTCTTCCTACAAAGCGGGCGTTGCAAATCATCAACCATTGCGTGAAATGTAGGCGCTAACCCTTGGTGGAACTGCATTTTTTCTTTTAGTGAGATATCATCGCGGCGCATCATCAGTCAAATTGACACGCCTGTCGTGGCACACCCGCCATGTTACTGAATGTAAATTTCGTTACTTCACACCGTAGCGATTCGGCCGTTGCGTCCTAAGCGCGACGGCCTGCACCTGGAGGCCAGAGACCCACATGCGTTCTTTCGTCTTCGCGCCGCCGATGCGCATCCGCTTCGCTGTCCACAGCGCTTCCTGAGAGGGAAAGTCATGGATACGTCGACTGTCGTCCCGTTCACCGCCCCGCTTCCATCGTCACCGGCACGTGACGGATTCGACGCGTCCGTCGCGGCCGAGCCCGTTGCGCTCGCTTCGTCGGCCGAACGGGAACTCGCGCGGCTGCGCGCCCGGGTGCGCGAACTCTCGGCCGAACTGGTTCAGGCGCAGGAAGCCGCGTGCCGCCATGTGGCGCGTGAACTGCACGATGGCGTGGGTGCCGAACTGACGGCGACGCGTTTCGCGCTCGCCGGCGTCGAAACCTGGCTGCCCGCCGATGCGCCGCCGCAGTGCGCCGCCGCGCTCGCCGTGGCGAACCGGTCGCTCGACGCCGTCTGCGAGGCCAGCCGTCAGGCTGTCGCGGAACTGCATGCGCCGTCGCTCGAGGCCGGCATTGTCGGCGCGCTGGCCCACTGGACCGGCGACTTCGCCGCGCGCACGCAACTGCGCACGAGCTTCGTGTGCGCCGCCGACGTGCGTCTGACGCGCCTGCCCGCCGACGCCGCGCTCGCCGTATTCCGCGTCGCGCAGGAAGCGCTGAACAATATTGCCAAGCACGCGCGCGCCGAATCGGCCGACGTGCGCATCGAAACCAGCCGCCGTCACCTCACGCTGATCATCAGCGACGACGGTGTCGGCGTCACGCGCAACGCCCGCAGCCGCCTTGGCCATTTCGGCCTGAGCGGCATGCAGGCGCGCTGCGCGGCGTTCGACGGCACGCTGCGCGTGAGCGCACGGCGCGCCGGTCAGGAGCGCGGCGAGAGCGGCAACGCGTCGCGCGGAACCCTCGTGCGCGCGCGCTTTGCCTGGGACGCGATGCTGGCGCACGCGCCGCGCGCTGCTCGACACGCGCTGCAATCGTGAGTACGCCATCATGAGTCTGCGCATTCTGCTCGCCGACGACCACGCGGTGGTTCGCCAGGGCGTCCGCCAATTGCTGCTCGACCGCGGCGTGGCGCGCGAAGTCACCGAAGCGCAAAGCGGCGCGGAAGCGCTCGACGCCGCCGGCCGCCACAGCTATGACGTGGTGCTGCTGGACATTTCGCTGCCCGACATGAACGGCGTCGAAGTGCTCAAACGTCTGAAGCGCAAGGCGCCGCGCGTGGCCGTGCTGATGTTCTCGATGTACCGCGAGGACCAGTACGCCGTGCGCGCATTGAAGGCCGGCGCCGCCGGCTACCTGTCGAAAACCGTCGACGCCGCGCAGATGATCGGCGCGATCAAGCAGGTCGCGGCGGGCCGCAAATACGTGAGCCCGGCGATGGCCGAAGCGCTCGCCGACTACGTTTCCTTCGACGGCGAACAGTTGCCGCACGAAAAGCTTTCCGACCGCGAGTATCAGACGTTATGCATGCTCGCGTCGGGCAAGCGGCTGACGGATATCGCCGTGGCGCTCTCGCTGTCGGTGAAGACGGTCAGCGTCTACCGCACTCGGCTGCTCGAGAAAATGAAGCTGCGCAATAACGCCGAGCTGACGTTCTATGTGATGAGCAACCGGCTCATCGATCTGAATCCGGCGATGGCGGGCTGACGTCCCTTCGACGCCAGCGCGACTCTGTGTCGCTGCATAGCTCGGCCTTGCCGCGACTCATTTGCAAGAGAGCGATTCCCGTCCGGTTGGCCACGCATCAAGCTAAAGCCTTGCGGCCATTGCCTGTCCGGCGGACAAAGGTGCCGCTGGAATCGTCTCTGCCGGGGATTTTCAGCCCGGCGCATCGGCCCTGAAAAGCACGTCCCAAAATGGTGCAAGGTCATGCATCCGCTAAAATCGCGGGTTTCCCGACATTCGGCGCGCAACACGCGTGCACTACTGGAGACCCCGCCAATGTCCCTGTTTCGCAAAAAGAGCGTCGAGCACATGATCGCCGCGAGTGCTCAGAACGCCGGCTTGAAGAAAGCGCTCGGTGCGCTCGATCTGACCTTCCTGGGTGTAGGCGCCATTATCGGCACCGGCATTTTCGTGCTGACCGGCACGGGTGCCGTGCAGGCCGGCCCGGCGCTGATGATCTCGTTCCTGATCGCCGCTGTCGCCTGCGGCTTCGCTGCGCTCGCCTACGCCGAATTCGCCTCGACGATTCCGGTGGCCGGGTCGATCTACACCTACTCGTATGCGACGCTTGGCGAACTGGCCGCGTGGATTATCGGCTGGGACTTGATGCTCGAGTATGGGCTGGCCACCTCGGCGGTGTCGGTTGGCTGGTCGGGTTATCTGCAATCCTTGCTGTCGGGCTTCGGCGTGTCCTTGCCGGTCGCGCTGACGGCCGCGCCGGGCGCGTTGCCAGGCCATGACACGCTCTTTAACCTGCCCGCCTTCCTCGTGATGATGGCGATCACCGCGCTGTTGTCGGTCGGCGTGCGCGAGTCGGCGCGGATCAACAACATCATGGTCGCGATCAAGGTCGTCGTGGTGTTGCTGGTGATCGGCGTGGGCGTGTTTCACGTGACGCCGGCCAACTGGCATCCGTTCATGCCGAACGGCTGGAACGGCGTGTTCGGTGCGGCGGCGGTGATGTTCTTCGCGTTCATCGGCTTCGATTCGGTGTCGTCCGCGGCGGAAGAGGTGAAGGATCCGAAGCGCGATCTGCCGATCGGGATCATTGCGTCGCTGGGCGTTTGCGCGGTGTTGTACGTGGCAGTGGCTGCCGTGGTCACCGGCATCGTGCCGTCGGCGCAGTTCGCGAATATTTCGCACCCGGTGTCCTATGCGTTGCAGGTGGCGGGGCAAAAGTGGGTGGCGGGTTTTATCGACCTCGGCGCCGTGCTGGGCATGCTGACGGTGATTCTGGTGATGGCTTATGGGCAGACGCGGGTGATTTTTGCGATGTCGCGGGATGGGTTGTTGCCTGCTCGGCTTTCGAAGGTGCATCCGCGGTTTGCTACGCCGTTTTTTACGACCTGGCTCGTTGGGATTTTCTTTGGGTTGATCGGGGCGCTCGTGCCGTTGAATGTGTTGGCTGAGTTGATCAATATCGGTACGTTGGCCGCGTTTTCGATGGTGTCGATTGCGGTGCTGGTTTTGCGGAAGACGCATCCGGATTTGCCGAGGGCGTTTCGGTGTCCTGGGGTGCCGGTTGTGCCGGTTTTGGCGGTCGCTTCCTGTCTGTTTTTAATGGTTAACCTTCAGGGGATTACCTGGGTGGCGTTTGTGGTTTGGTTGCTCATTGGGATGGTTATCTATTTCGGCTATTCTCGGCGGCATTCCAAGTTGAGCAAGTGATTTTTTTGCCTGCTTATTGGCTGTTTTTTTTGCCCATGGTCTTTGGGGTGTTGGCCTTTCCTTGAATTCATAGTGGTCC
>NZ_JARESS010000039.1:0-79463 GCF_046027915.1 Paraburkholderia sp. RL17-347-BIC-D | reverse complement strand
GTAGCGCGGCTCGTTCAGGCGCAAGTCCGTGGTGATGACTGC
This sequence comes from Paraburkholderia sp. RL17-347-BIC-D, assembly GCF_046027915.1. Classification (NCBI taxonomy): domain Bacteria; kingdom Pseudomonadati; phylum Pseudomonadota; class Betaproteobacteria; order Burkholderiales; family Burkholderiaceae; genus Paraburkholderia; species Paraburkholderia sp. RL17-347-BIC-D. Next base: position 79,421 of record NZ_JARESS010000039.1, on the reverse strand, counting down.
GGGGAGCTTTAAAGACAGCGTTTCAGCGCCACCGTCCACTTCACGCGAAACGGTCGCCTTGCCGTCAGCGACGACAACCTTCGATGCGAAGGTAGCTTGCGGCAGATTCGCCAGTGCAGCCAGCATCTGGCCGGTCTGGTTCGAATCGTCGTCAATCGCCTGCTTGCCGAGAATGACCAGCTGCGGCTGCTCCTTGTCGACCAGCGCCTTCAGCAGCTTGGCCACGGCCAACGGCTGCAGTTCCACTGAAGACTCGATCAGGATCGCGCGATCCGCGCCGATCGCCAGCGCCGTGCGCAGCGTTTCCTGCGATTGCGTGACACCCGCCGACACAGCGATCACTTCCGTCGCCACGCCCGCTTCCTTCAGACGCACCGCTTCTTCAACCGCGATTTCATCGAACGGATTCATCGACATCTTCACGTTCGCGATGTCGACGCCCGTGCCGTCCGACTTGACTCGGACTTTCACGTTGTAATCGACCACTCTTTTGACTGGCACCAGAATCTTCATAAATACCTCAATCAACAAATATGCCGCCGCCCCGCAACCTGAGCAGGTACGGCCCCGGTCAGTCGTTACGGTCACGCATTCTGCGGATCGTAGAGTTTCTCTCTGATGAAGAGCGCGGGCACAAGACCGCAAAGAAAGTAGGCCCCGCCCATGACCAGAAAACCAAGCCCGATCGTTCCGTTCGTTGCAAGGAATCCAATTGCGGCAGGCGCAATCGCCGCGCCGGCACGTCCCAGGTTGTATGCGCCGCCGACGGCCGAGCCGCGAATGCGGGCCTCGAAACTCTCGGTCATGTAAGTCGCGTTCACGCCATACGGCATTCCGTAAAGGAGGCCAAAAAAGGTCATCAGATAGACAATGTTCCCGGGCGTGTGCCACAGCACGATCGCCGGCAAGAACACCGCCGCGCCGAATGCACCGAATGCGAACACCGCTCGCCGGCCAAACTTGTCCGCGAGCCAGCCTGCCATGATCTTTCCGAGGATCATGGCGACATAGGTGCCGACCATATAGCTCGTCATCGACGAGAAGTTCAGATGCAGTTCCTTCTCCAAGTAGGTCGGCATCCAGTTGCTGACACCGTAGTAGCCGAACTGCAACAGACCTGCCGTCAGCGACCACAGCATGAACATGCGACGGTGAGCCTGATCGCCAAAGACGAGCTTCATCGTACCCGCGCCGCTTTCTTTTCCGACGGCCTCGCCGCGACGACGCGCATCCCGCGACGCAACGTAACTCTCCGGCTCGGGAACAATACGCTGCATGATCAACGCAAGGACGACAGGAACAATCGAGATGAAGAAGAGATAGCGCCAGCCGAACTCGGGCAGAATCCAGGCGGCCAGAACGGTTGCCACGACATAGCCCACCGACCAGCCTGCCTGTAGCGTGCCGAGGATCGTCGAACGAAATCGGGTAGGCGAATATTCGGACATCAACGTATTGCACGCCACGTACTGTGCGCCGAGCCCAAGCGCTGCAATGAAGCGAAAAACCGCGAACTGTGAGAAGGTGTGCGTGAAGCCGAGTGCTGCCGTACCAATCGAAAACACCGCGATAGTCCAGACCACCGTGCGCACGCGGCCGAAGCGATCACAGGCCCATCCGCCGTAGATGCCGCCGATCGCCATGCCGGCGAGCGTGATACTGCCGAGCGCCCCCGCTTCTACATTCGAGAGCCCGAATTCGCGCTTGAGACTCGACAGGCTATAGGACAGGAACATCAGGTCGGCTCCGTCGACCATCAGACCCAGAAAAGCAAAGACAAATGCCGCGATCCATACACGATCGTGGGCGATCAAGCCTTGCCGGCTAAACGAATTGATTTCCATCTACACTCCTCCATGCGACAAACATGCCGCAAGCGCTCTCTGGTGCTTTTACGGCAAACGATTTGCGGTGATCAGTCACCGCACACTTCACTTTTTCGACACTGCGGCAGCGAGCAGATACTCGCGTTGCGTATCATGTTTCGCGCGATGACAAGTTGCTGAATCTGGCTCGTGCCTTCGTAGATGCGGAACAGGCGCACATCGCGGTAAAAGCGTTCGATCGCATACTCGGAGACATATCCCGCGCCGCCGTGGATCTGCACGGCGCGATCGGCTACACGGCCACACATCTCCGAAGCGAAGAGCTTGCAGCACGAAGCCTCCGTCGATACGTCCTCCTTGTTGTCCCGCCGACGTGCCGCATCGAGCACCATCGAACGAGCGGCGTAGATCTCCGCCTTGCTATCGGCCAGCATGGCCTGGACAAGCTGAAATTCGCCGATCGGCTTGCCGAACTGCTGCCGCTCCATCGCGTAGTGAAGGGCATCGTCGAGCATGCGTTCGGCCGCGCCAACACAAATCGCAGCAATGTGCAGACGCCCTTTGTCCAGCACTCTCATAGCGGTTTTGAAGCCGATTCCCTCGATACCTCCAATGAGGTTTTGCGCAGGCACACGGCAGTTTTCGAAGATGACGTCACATGTATGCGCGCCTTTCTGCCCCATCTTTTTGTCGATTTTCCCTAGCGATACACCGGGAATGCCTCTTTCGACGATGAATGCGGAGATGCCGCCCGCACCTCTGACATCGGGATTGGTGCGAGCCATGACGGTAAAGATGCCGGCTTCGGGTGCGTTCGTGATGAAGCGCTTGGTGCCGTCGATGACATAGTGGTCACCGTCGCGCACGGCCCGCGTATTCAGTGAAGCGGCATCCGAACCGGAACCCGGCTCGGTCAGCGCGAAGGAGGCGATGAGTTCGCCCGACGCGAGCCGAGGCAGATAGTGTTGCTTCTGTTCTGCCGTTCCATCGATGATGATTCCCTGCGACCCGATACCGACATTGGTGCCGAACAACGAGCGAAAGCATGGCGACGTTTTCCCGATTTCAAACGCCACAAGCACTTCCTCTTCCATCGTGAGCCCGAGACCACCGTATTCCTCGGGGATGGAAAGGCCAAAGAGCCCGAGCTCGCGCATCTCGGCAACGATGTCAGCGGGAATCTGGTCTGTTTCCGCTACTTGATCCTCGGCGGGGACGAGCCGCTCGCGCACGAAGCGCGAAACTGCGCCGAGAAGGAGGATTAGCGTTTCATGGTCACGGATCATCTGTATTCCTGATTCCAGCGAGGCGCTTCGTTCAAGCGTCCCACGTGTCGTTCATCGCCGCCCTATGGCGGCACCTAAGCGTTGCACCAGGTCCACGAGGCGTGGACCAATGTCGTTTTCCAGCGTGTCCCGGCTCATCACGAATGCCGGGCCGCCGCAGTTGAAAGCCATGCGCGTGCCATCGGGTGCCGTGAACGGCGCGCCGACGCTCGCAATATCTTTGTCCCATTCACCGACCGAGAGGCAGAAGCCGCGTTCCTCGTAGTCCTTCACTGCCTGATCGATACCGCGCTTGATGCGCGGCCAGTCCGATTCATCCTGAAGACGCACTTGCTCGAGCACCTCGTTGCGCTCATCCTCCGGCGCCGCTGCAAGGTACGCCCGTCCAATCGACGTCGTCGCGAGCGGCAAGCGGACGCCGACCGCACGCATTACCGTAATCGGCGCGCTGCTGCGCACCCACTCGATGTAGACGATCGAGAGACGATCACGAACCCCGACGGCCACCGACGCGCGCGCATACTCGGCAAGCTCCTGCATGAACGGGCGCGCGACATCGCGGATGTCCAGATTCGACAGCATCGAATAGCCAAGCGAGAGAACACCGGTGCCAAGGCTGTATTTCCCGAGCGACTCCGAATAGCGCAGATAGCCAAGCTTCGCGAGCGTGCCCGCCAATCGCGCCACGGTTGCTTTCGGGAGGCTCGTGCGACGAGCCAACTCCGACAACCCCAGATAGCGCTCCCCGGGGCCGAAGCACCGCAGCACCTCGAGTCCCCTCGCTAGCGCGGTCACGAACTGCCGATCCGTGCCCGCCTCTTCGTCGAAACGCGCCATGTCACGTTGCTCGTACGGAGGGACCGATGATCCCGCCGCGCTCTTCGTCTTCGACATGGCTGCACTCTGCTCCTGCTCTCCCGAACCCTTCCTTTTGCCGAATCCTGTCATGGCGAAAATCTCCGTGTCAAACGTTTTCGAATTTCGGTCCGCATAGCGGACCATTTTGGAACGATCGTGCAATTTTGCGTAACAAACCGGATCGCGCGATCAAAATCTCGGCAATATTGCATGCTCGCGGCCACTTTCGACTGCTATCACCTGCCGCGGCAACGGTGTTTACATTCCGTACCGAGTCCGCTAATGTGCGTATCAGTTCAGATTCTATCTTACTGGTCCGCACAGCGGACCTAACAGAAGCACCCCCGAATTACCTTCGACTTCAGGATGACGTTCATGTCCAGCGCACTTTCACACCTTCGCATTCTCGATCTGTCCCGCGTCCTTGCCGGCCCCTGGGCGAGCCAAACGCTGGCGGACCTGGGCGCTGAAGTGATCAAGATCGAACGTCCCGGCACAGGCGACGACACGCGCGGCTGGGGCCCGCCCTACCTGCACGACCATGACGGCAATGCCACTGGCGAGTCCGCCTATTTCCTGTCGGCAAATCGAGGCAAAAAATCGGTGACGCTGGACATTGCGACGCATGAAGGGCAAGCCATCATCCGCAAGCTGGCGCAACAGTGCGACGTGTTCATCGAGAACTACAAGGTCGGCGACATGGCACGCTATGGGCTTGCGTACAGCGATCTGCGCGCCATCAATCCACAACTCATTTACTGCTCGATAACGGGCTTCGGGCAAGACGGTCCGCTCTCGAAGATGGCCGGTTACGACTTCATCGTTCAGGCCATGGGCGGATTGATGAGCATCACCGGTGAGCGGGACGAACTGCCGGGTGGTGGTCCGCAAAAGGTCGGCGTAGCGTTTGCCGACCTGATGACGGGCATGTATGCAACCGTCGGCATCCTGGCCGCACTGGCGCATCGTACCGAGACGGGCGAAGGCCAATACATCGACATGGCCTTGCTCGATGTGCAAGTCGCGGCAATGGCGAACATGAACCTCAACTACCTGGTATCGGGCAAGACGCCGAAGCGAGAGGGCAATGCGCACGCGAACATCGTGCCTTACCAGGTGTTCAAGGCCAAAGATGGGCAAATCGTGCTGGCGGTCGGTAACGATGGACAGTTTCGCAAGTTCTGCGAGATTGCGGATTGCGCACACCTGGCAACGGATCCGGGATTTGCGACGAATGCGGCACGCGTGATGAACCGTGAAATGCTCGTTCCAATGATTCAGGAAATCCTGGTCACGCGCACGATCGAGCAGTGGGTGACGCCGCTCGCGGCCGCGGGCATACCTTGCGGACCGATCAACGACATCGCGCAGACGTTCGCACACCCACAGGTCCAATACCGCGGTATGCGGGTGGATTTGCCCCATCCGCTCTCGGGCAGCGCGCCTGGCGTGGCGAATCCGATCCGGATGTCAGCGTCGCCGATCCAATATCGAAGTGCGCCGCCGACGCTCGGGCAACATACCGATGATGTGCTGGTATCGCTGTGTGGGATCGATGCGGATGAACTCGGTGAGCTGCGGAGAAAAGGCATCGTTTGACACGCGCCCGATGCAGGAAGCTCCCCTGCTGAAGAAGTCGTCGGACCGGGTCCCTGGTGGGTCCCGCTCGATATGAAACTGCAGACTTTCAAACTACGGATCCGAGAGGGCTAAGTTAACCGATCGCGTCATTCCGCCCTCTGGTCGATCATCCTCCCGTGTTCCGCCGACCGATGCGAGCGCGCAAACAGGCGCAATCCACTTGCAATGCTGGCCGCGGCCGCGAACATCGCGCCGCCTGTCAGCGCGAGCGTCGGGCCGTGATGGCCGGCAATGCTGAAACTCAAGGCTACGAGTGCAGCGCCGGTGGCCTGCCCGAGCAACCGCGAAGTCGCGATGATGCCGCTTGCTCCACCGCTGCGCGCGGGCGGTGCGCTTGCCATGAGTGCCTTCAGATTGGGCGATTGGAAAAAGCCGAACCCTACCCCGCAGATCGCCATCCTCAGGGTAATGACGTGGACGGGCGGATGATCGGGCAACAGCGCAAGCGACACTAAGCCTGCGCTTAAGCAAGCCAGACCGATCGCGCCCAGCAGGCCAGGCGGGTAGCGGTCGGACAGTCGTCCGGCAACCGGCGCGACAAGCGCGACGACAACGGGCCATGGCGTGATCATGAAACCCGTCTCGATCTGGCCGCGATGGAGCACCTCTTGGAAATAGAACGGAAGCGAGACGAATGCGAGGCCCTGCGCGGCGAAAGCGCAGACGGCCGTTATCGCCGACAACGAAAACTCCGGCCGCTTGAGCAAGTCGACGGGCAGCATGGGCGCGGTACGCCCGGCTTCTCGCCGAGTCAGTAGTCCACCGAAGACCAGTGTGATTGCCACGATGCTGAACACGCGCGTAGCAGGCGCACGTTGTGCAGCTTCGCCAAGCGCATAAATCAGCGACGCAAAAGTGACGACGTTCAGCAATGCGGCCAAGGGATCGAACGGATGCGTGCCCCGGGTCGTCTGCGGTAACGCGGGCAGCGCAAACGCGAGTGCAACGAGGCCTAGCGGCACGTTCACCATGAAGAGCCATGGCCATGCAGCCGCGGAAAGGATCAGCGAGGCGACAGTCGGCCCTACTGCGACCGACACCCCGACGACGAGGGCGTTCGTCCCGACACCGCGTCCAAGCAGATGAGGCGGATAAAGTGAGCGGACCAGCGCGATGCTGACGCTCGTAATCGCGCTCGCGCCAAGCCCTTGCAGAATGCGGGCGGTGACGAGCGACGGTAGAGTCGAGGCGACCGAGCAGGCAAGCGACGCAACAGTGAACACAACCAGGCCACCGATGTATATGCGCCGGTGCCCGAGAACATCCCCTAGCGCGGCGAATGGCAAAATTGTCGCCACCATGGCGAGTTGATAGGCATTGATGATCCACACGGATGCTGCCGGTGTGGAATGGAGTTCGGCGGCTATCGTGGGAAGCGCCGTGTTCGCGATCGCGGTATCGAGTGTCGCCAGCGCGACCGCTAACATGACCGCTACCATCGCACGGCGGTTCTGTGCGGATATCGGGGCGTCGACGGCGCGTATGCCAGCGTTCGAAGTGTCGGACAAGATCGGCTCCTTTAGTTCAAGGTACATTCCTGTCTATCGTTCCGCCCTGAATGCAGGCGTCGATTGACGCGAGCAATGAAAAAAGGGTTGATTGCGCTGGCCATTGCGGTTCCTGACTCTCGGTGTTTGCGACGGAAGACGACATCGAGATTGTTGGCCGTAACGCGAGGAAAGCGCGGCACCGTTTGATTCCCGGCGGGAATACCTCGCGGCGTACCGTGGCAGCCGCCCCCGCGGTACGAATTTCCGCTAGAGTTGGGTTACGAAATGGAACAGCAGAGGAAGAATGAGAATCGAGGACCTACGCGTATTCTCGGTGCTGGCGGAGACGCGCAATCTACATCGGGTTGCACAAAAGACCGGACTGACGCAGTCAGCGGTCTCGAAGATCGTGCAGCGGCTGGAAGCCGAATTCGAAATCCAACTCGTGGACCGCAGGGGGCGGGGCGTTGATCTCACTGGAGCAGGGCGCGTTCTAGTCGAGCGGGCTGCCGACATAAGAGCGTCGGTCGCGCAAACCTATGCCGAAATGGCAGCCGCAAAGTCCGCCTCTACCGGCAAGATCCGCATCGGTGTCGTCCCGGCTCTGCTGGAGTCCGCCCTCCTGCCAATCGTGGCGTGCTATACAATGCGCGAGGACGCGATCTCCTTCCAGCTTTCCGTGCAGGTCTCGGCCTTGCTGTTCGACGAACTGAAGGATGGGCAACTGGATCTGGCACTTTGCTTCATGCCTGATACGGAACCGGACGAACTCCAATCGGACGACATCGGCCGGCAGCGCTACCAGATCGTCGCGCGACGAGGCCATCCGCTGACAGCTGCGCATGGCGACCCGAGCATGCTCCAATCGGCGAAATGGCTGCTGCCACTGCCAGGTCATGGCCTGCGCCAGATCGTCGACCGATACTTTGAGGAGCATGGCCTTGTGTCCCCTCAGGTTGTCGTCGAAACCGACGCGTCGATCACGCTCCTGACGTCCTTGCTGCGCAATAGCGATTTGATCACGATGTTGTCCGATCAAATGCTCCAGTCCTACCCAGGTCGGGATCTTGTTGCCCTTCCCTACGAGACTGCGCTATTCGAAAGCAGGCTCAGACTTTTCCATCGAAGGAAAACATACATGTCGCCCGCAGTGCAAAAATTTCGCGCGACGTTACACGATGCATTGGCTGCCTCATGAAAGCGACGTGGAAACGAGAACAACAACTTATCGCACAAGTGGCGGCTGAGACCGGAAAGCCGTGGCCTCGATTCGGATGAACGCGACGGCAGCCATCCGCTCACCGTATCTGACAGATGACCGCTTGACGGAATGGCAAGTGCTCGGCAACATGACTTGCGCAACGCTGCAGAGCGCCGAATTCGGCGTGGGGTCTTATGGCCGCCAATTCGCTAGCGCCCTCCCGCCTTCGCGCAGAGTATCATTGTCCTTGCAGAAGCTGATACGGATCATGCCAGTATCGGATCCATCGCCGTAGAAGCTGGACAACGGAATAGTGCCGACCCGCATCCTGCGCAGTAAATCGAATACGAAATCCCTATCGCTAGAATTGGAGAAATCGTTGAAGCGGGCCAGCATAAAAAAACCGCTACTGCATGGTTTGATGTCAAGCCGCGACTCAGCCATGCCACTTAGCAGGATATCGCGCTTGCGCTGATAGAACTCTGCCAGGGCAAAGTAACTTTCTGAATTCTCCAGAGCCGCCGCCAGAGCAACCTGCATCGGTGCAGGCGCGGAGAAGACCAGGTATTGGTGAACCTTGCGTATCTGCTCCATGATCCCGGCCGGTGCAACACAGTAGCCAACTCTCCAGCCTGTCACGTGGTAGGTCTTGCCTAGCGAATGAACGACGACGCTGCGCTCTGCCAGCTCCGGGTAACGTGACATGCTATGGTGCGTCATTCCGTCGTAGACCATATGCTCGTACACTTCGTCGGAGAGAACAACGATATTGGTGTTTCGGGTAACGGCAATCAGACGATCGATGTCACACTTTTCTAATATCGCACCGGTCGGGTTGTGGGGCGTATTGATGATCAGCATGCGTGTTCTAGGTGTGATGGCCGCTGCCACCTCGTCCCAGTCAATCTTCAATGTATCGAGAGGAATTTTGATTGGAACGGGCGTCGCGCCTTGCAGTCGAACTATAGGCTCGTAGCACTCGAAGGCTGGTTCGAAAAAGACGACCTCGTCGCCAGGATGCACGAGTGCAGTGATCGATGCGTAGACCGCCTCAACACCGCCGGCGGTGACAGTAACTTCCTGGTCAGGATCGTATCGTGCGCCATAAAGCTTCGCTATCTTTTCTGCCAGTAGCTGACGCAGGGCCGGTATGCCGGCCATGGGCGCATACTGATTAAAGCCCTCTTTCATTGCCCGCGTCGCCGAATCAATCAATGACTGATCTGGCAGAAAATTGGGCGCACCCTGCCAAAGATTGATTGCCTTATGTTCTGCGGCAAGCTGGCCGATAACGGCATAAATGGAAATCCCGCTAGTCAATTTCGATCGGATCGAAAAGGCACTTTGCATCATATGTATCCCAGTTTGAATCAGATTCAACTAAACAATCAACGGCTAAAGCTGATGAGTTTGCTTGACGGACCGAAAGTCCGGACATCTATCGCTCAGACAGTATCGAGCGAAATATCGATGTATTGGAAAGATGAACTTATGTGGCATGGAACATCAACTCTTCTTTCCGGACGCATCGGACCGCATATGTGAATCGCCTGTTTCCGGTGCGGTTCCGTGTTTTAAGCGGGGATCGTGAGGGCGTTTGGTTAATAGGGTGCCCGCTGCAGTCGCTTCGTCCACCGGCGCCCAGATTGTCGCTTCGTCGTCCAGCATTGACTGGGCCTTTTTCCAATATTCACTCAACCGACCTTCGGGACAACCGTCTGCTTCCCATAGGTAGTAAGCGCGAAGACGGAGCTTTACTTCCATAGATGCGTTGTCTGCTGTCATAGCGGTGTCCGTGTAATTTCGTGACTAGTTGTCGGGGGCGTGCTCGGTCGTGAGCAATGTGCGTCGAGTAATTGGCCGCAGCATCTCGGATAGAAAGACCCAACACCTGATTTCACTATCAGGGTGCACGAGCACGTTCTCGTTCACTGGTATCCCTTTCGCTTCGTAAGGGGTATTGCTGATAACGCAGGGCGACGCCGATCCGCTGAATGGCCCACACCTACATGCAAGAACACTTCATCCGGGAATTTATTCCAGGCGTGACGCGGTGCCTTTGCTTGCTGGCGAGCAAGGACGAAAGCACCGTCTTGCGCGTGCCGCATTAATATCGAAAGCGAAATGTACGAGAACCTGTGCCGCAAGGGTCCTCGGTCGTTGACCGCATGTTGAGTACGGCGACAATTGCAGGCAAGAAACGAATTGCCCAGCGAGGGGCGAGTTTTATTGCCTCACATCTTGCGGTATCCCGACACTCTTCTTTCAATTCGTTCCCGGTAAAGATCTGGCGACGAACAGACTTCCCTGTCATCCGACGAATCGCGTGGAATAAAAACGCGCTTTGCCCTGTTCTAGAAAAATCAGCGTAAGCCGCCTGATGCGACATCCTGGCCTCTCGATACGCCGTTTAGCACATCCCCGCAATTGCGCGGCCCCACAGTAGGCAGTTTTTATAGGGCAAATTGAATGAGCTTTCCCATCACTCTGACTGTGAATGGCACGCGCCATGACATCACACTTGAAGACGAGCGCGTCACTCTGCTAGACCTCTTACGTGAGCACCTGGATCTCACAGGAACCAAGAAAGGCTGTGACCGCGGTCAATGCGGCGCCTGCACGGTGCTCGTCGACCAACGCCGGGTGAACTCCTGCCTCGCTCTCGCGATCTCCGTCGACGGAGCAGACATCATGACGATCGAAGGGCTCTCGCGGGGCGAAGAACTTCATCCGGTGCAGGCCGCTTTCATCGAACACGACGGGTTTCAGTGCGGCTTCTGCACGCCAGGACAGATCATGAGTGCGGTGGGGCTGATCAATGAAGGGTGCACCGGGCACGATCCGGAGCGCGTCCGTGAAGGCATGAGCGGCAACCTGTGCCGCTGCGGCGCGTATGCTGGCATCACAGAGGCGGTGCTCGACTCGTTGGGCCGGATGCGCGAAAAGACCCGCAACGGGGAAGCGGCATGAACCGGTTCGAATATGTCCGCCCTAACACCATCCCCGAAGCGGTCGCGGCAGCGAGCGCACCTGGAGCCGTTTTTCTCGCAGGAGGAACCAATCTTCTTGACCTGATGAAGGGCGGTGTCACGCGCCCCGCTCGCGTGGTCGACCTGACGCGCATACCGGACCTCGGAAGAATCGAGCCGTTACCAGACGGCGGGACGCGAATCGGCGCGCTCGTTCGAAACAGCGACCTCGCCTATGACGCATTCTTTGCAAAAACCTATCCTGCCGTATCCGAAGCGCTGCTCTCCGGGGCTTCGGCTCAACTGCGCAACGTGGCCACGACCGCCGGCAACCTGTTGCAGCGCACTCGATGCCCCTACTTCTACGATATCGCAAGCGCCTGCAATAAACGCGAGCCCGGCAGCGGATGCGACGCCATGGGCGGGGAAACGCGGACCCATGCGGTGCTCGGCTGGAGCGAACACTGCATAGCGACTCATCCTTCGGATCTCTCTGTCGCACTGGTGGCGCTCGATGCTGTCGTGGAAATCCACGGTCGCTCGGGCCGGCGCGAGGTACCGCTAGAGACCTTCTATCGTGCACCGGGCGACTCTCCGGATCGCGAGACGGTGCTCGAACCCGGCGAACTGGTCGTTGCTGTTCGCCTACCGTCCGCAGCGGCGGGTTTCGCAGACCACTCGCGCTACCTGAAGGTACGTGACCGAACGTCCTATGCGTTCGCGGTGGTCTCGGCGGTCGCGAGCCTTCGCATCGAAGGGAACAGGATTGCTGAAGGACGGCTGGCGTTGGGTGGAGTCGCCTCGAAACCCTGGCGGGCGCGTGCGGCTGAAGAACTGCTGCACAGCCAGGAGCCCGGTGAGGCGCTATTTCAGCGGGTAGCCAACGCCGCGCTCGCCGAAGCGAAGCCAACCGACGGGGCCGCTTTCAAAATCGAACTGGCGCGTCGCGTGATTAAGCGCGTCTTGCGCACCGCGATGGCCGGTACGCCTGGACAGTCGCCGGCGTTGCCCGCGTCTGTGTTTACCGTGGTTCAAGGAAGCCTTTCCCATGCTTAAGACCCTTTCCCAGCATGACGCTCACCGCTCGAGTGCCGGCCAGCCCGTCACTCGCAGGGAAGCGGTACTCAAAGTGACCGGCGAGGCGTGCTTTGCCGCCGATCACCACCCGGAAGGCATGCTTTACGCCGTCATTGCCGCGAGCAGCATCGCAAAAGGACGCGTCACGCATCTGGATGTGGCCGGCGCCTGTGCCCACCCCGGTGTTATCGGCGTGATGACGCCCGCCAATGCGCCGAAGCTCGCCCGGCATCCCGACCTGAAGGACACCCCGTTCACCTTCAGACTCGATCTCCTGCAGGACGATAATGTCAGGTATGCGAATCAACCTGTTGCGGTAGTGATAGCAGAAACGCTCGAGGCGGCGACCGAGGGCGCGCACCTGCTTTCGCCCAGGTATGAATCCGGGGCCGCCTGCGTGCAACTCGATGCCGCCGAGCCGTTCTCGCCACAGGTGGTCGGCGCGGGGGACGCCGCGAACGAGTCCGAGGGCGACGTCGAGGCGGCGCTGCTGTCGGCGACCGTGCGCATCGACGCCACCTATGAAACGCCCGCGCAGTATCACAACGCGATGGAACCGCATGCCATCGTTGCGCAGTGGAATGGCGACGAGCTCACGATCGACACCCCCAACCAGGCCATGGGCCTGGCGCGGACGCGCCTCGCCGGGCTCTTCGGCATCGACATGAAGTCCGTACTGATCCGCAGCCCCTACCTCGGCGGCGGCTTTGGCGCCAAGGCGTTGATCTCCGGACCGCAGGTGTTGGGGATCATGGCGGCGCGCTTCGTCGGGCGACCCGTCAAACTCGTGCTGCGTCGCGAACAGCTATTCGGCCCGGTTGGGCATCGCGCGCCAACACGTCAGACGCTGCGCCTTGGTGCCCATGCAGACGGCGCGCTCACGGCGCTCGCACACCATACGCGAACCGCATCAAGCACTTTCGACGACTTCCTTGAATCGAGCGGCACCGTGTCCCGCACGCTCTACTCGAGCGAAGCCATCTCATCGACCCACGACGCAGTTCGCCTCGATATCGGCACTCCCTTGTTCATGCGGGCACCGGGTGAGGCCTCAGGCAGCTTCGCGCTGGAGTGTGCGATCGACGAAATGGCGCATGCGTGCGGCATGGATCCACTCGCGTTCCGCCTCAAGAACTACGCCGAGGCGGAACCGATTTCCGGCAAGCCATTCACGTCGAAAGCACTGCGGGAATGCTATGCGCAAGGTGCGGCGCGATTCGGGTGGACCAGCCGGCCGCGGGCGCCACGGCAGATGACGGATTCATCCGGGCTGTTGATTGGCTGGGGTATGGGCACCGCGACGTTTCCGGCCAAGATGTTCCCCGCCGAGGCCCACGTGCAACTCCGCAAGGACGGCAATGCGATGGTAGCGTGCGGCGCGCACGACATGGGGCAAGGTGCCTGGACCGCGCTGGCCCAGATCGCCGCCGACAGTCTCGGCCTCGATCTCTCGCAAATCCAGCTCCGGATCGGCACGTCCGACCTGCCGGATGGCGGAATTGCCGGTGGATCGGCGGGGACGGCCACTGCGGGCACGGCCGTTCACAATGCAGGGCAAGCCATCGTCGCGCAACTGATCGAGATGGCGACGAACGACGACCGGTCGCCGCTATTCGGGGCGGGCGACACGGGCGTGATCGCGCGCAACGGACGTCTTTCGCGCTGCGACGATCAAAGCCGGGGGGAAACCTACACGGCCATCCTCGCGCGAGCCGGGCGTGCATCCATCGAGGGCAAGGGCAACGCCGCGCCAGACGCTCTCGCGCAAGGCGACTATGCAGCACACGCTCACGGCGCTGTGTTCGCGGAAGTGAAGGTCGATCCCGAGCTCGGGCAGATCCGCGTCACGCGACTCGTTGGCGCGTTCGCGGCGGGGCGCATCATCAACCCGCGACTGGCGCGCAGCCAGTACTTCGGCGGAATGATCTGGGGCGTGTCCTTCGCGCTTCAGGAGCATGCGGTGATGGACACTCGCTCGGGGCGGCCCATGAACTCTAATCTGGCCGAGTACCACGTGCCCGTCAACGCAGACATACCTTCGATCGAGGCAATCCTGGTCGACGAAGTCGATCCACGTGTCAATACACTCGGCATCAAGGGCGTGGGCGAGATCGGTATTACCGGAACAGCGGGCGCCATAGCGAATGCCATCTGGCATGCGACCGGGGTTCGTGTGCGCGAAGCGCCGATCACGTTGGACAAGCTGCTCGTGCGGTAGGCATCAGGAACACTTTGATCGCCGACGTCAAAGCATCTACCAGGCTTCTACTACTGCTACGACTATGGAATCTTCGATGCTAAGACCGCTAGGTTCAATGGAACATATCTTTGGGTTACTGAATCGAAGTGCCGGTAATCAAATTGTCCTGGCTGCTGAAATCGAGGGCGAGACGACGTTGCGCGCGTGGCGCCAAGCACTTGACGCATTGCAACGCCGACATCCGCTGTTATCTACTGCGATTACGCTGAGTTCGAATGGTTTGCCCTATTTCGAGGTTCCCAGCGTTCAGGAAATCCCACTGCGTTTTGCCGCCGACGCGATGTGGGTGGAAAGAGCAATCGCAACAGAGTGGTTGGATAGCCAAATGGCAGACGAGTTGGCTGAGCCGTTCGACACTGAGTCAGCTCCGCTGATACGTGCGGTTCTTGCCCACTGCGAGCAGCGCTCTGTCGTACTGCTTGTCGGCAATCACGCAATATGCGATGGCCTTTCCCTGTCTCTGTGCTTCCGCGATTTGCTAAGAAGCCTCAACGGTGAACACCTTGAACCGTTGCCGATTCCCAAATCGCTCGATCAGCTTTGTGGCATCTCGACCGAAACATCGCAGCCGGTACCACCTGGCGAGGGAATTCAATATCCCCGGGACACTCCACGCGTACATCGTGTGAAGCTCTCGGCCGACCTTACCGAGCGGATCATACTGCGGGCTCGAGCTGAACATACGACCATGCACGGCGCACTGTGTAGTGCGATGGTACATGCTGGGTGGAACGCCTCAGCAGAGTGGCGGGAGAAGAGTTTGCGTATTTTCTCACCGGTGGACGTTCGCTCCGTTTTTGGCATTGGCGATGATCAATGCGGCCTCTTTCTCGCCAGTAGTTCAGTTGTTATCGAGCGAAACGCCTCCGAATCTTTCTGGGCAGTCGCCCGCCAAGCAACGCAGGGCTTGAACGTACCGGGTGCACGGGGTGCCATCTGCGCGCAAACTCAAGGCCAGCGCAAGTTGCTGAACAGCGGACTCGACGCCGTTGGAGCGGTAAAGATTCGACAAAATGCGCTTGCACGCGACATCATGCTGACCAACATGGGGCGCCTCCGTTTTCAAACGGAGATTGGCCGGTTCAAATTAACATCGATGTGGGGCCCCTTGGCGCTTTCCGGTTATCCCGGCGATCATACGGTGGGAGTGGCTACGGTGGAGGGCAGTGCTCACCTCACCCTCGCTAGCAGGAGCCCTTTGCCGTCAATGCTTGAGTTGGCCGAAGTTATATTGATTGCAGCTTCCAAAGATGCTGGCTAACGATCGTCGATCATTAGAGTGTGTGTAGCCGGCAAGATGGGCTTCGCCGATACTATCCGGTCGGCTGTCGTTTCCATCAGCGCGGCCGTCGCCGCTTTGAAAGGCCGCTACAGATCGAGGCTCCCCGATGATTGTCCACGATCCGGGCGGCAGCGGCGAACGTTTGGAAATGGCCCGGTTATTGCCTCTCGATACGTCGGGCGTAATTTCCCCGAGTGGGGAGTATCTACCTGTACTACTTGACGCACGTTCCCCGCGCGTTGCTTTGCATAAAGCTGGTTCCGAGCAACCCACTATCTGCTCAGCCAGCTCGGCCGGCTAGCCCTGCTCGCGATTCCTGGGAAGATCGATCCTGAGCAAACGGTCGGCCATAAACGCTCCGACATACAGCGTGTCGCCGGTCTGAACGCTACTCCGCGACGAAAGGTGCGGTAACTGGCATGACGCGTGCACTGGCAACGGATCTTGGCAGCCGGGAATTTACGATCAGTAACGTCCGGCCCGGACGAATCGATACCGTGATGAACCCGGCCAACGGTCCGATGGCCGACCAGATCCGGGGCTCAATTGCACTGGGCCGTTACGGATCAGGCGATGATATTGCGGGACTTGTCGCCTGGCTGGAAATCCCCGATGCGGCGTTCATAACGGGCACAAGTCTGAAGGTCGATGGGGCACAAGTGCTTGACTGATGGCTTCGGGCCGACTTGCAGCGGGGCCTATACGCGGAACTTTCCTCCCGTGCCTGCGGTCCAGTAGGACCGTGCCTCAGCAAGGTTGCGCCCCAGGAACATAACGAACCGATGGAATGCTTTGATCGGTTCAAGCGTTATTACGCTGCACTCGTTGCGACGGAGCGAGTCTGCCGCACGGAACTCGAAACCTCTACCTGATCAAACATGCCATTCATCGAAATTGAAGGAAAGCCGCTGCACTATCAGACTCGCGGCACGGGATTCCCGGTGCTGCTGGGGCACAGCTACTTGTGGGATTCGTCAATGTGGGCGCCGCAAATCGACGCGTTGTCTCGCCACTATCAGGTCATTGTTCCGGACCTTTGGGGCCACGGGCAATCCGGGCGGCTCCCGGAGAATACGCGTTCGCTTGGCGATTTGGCCACACATGCGGGCCGCCTTCTGGATGCCCTGGGTATCGGACAATGCGCGATAGTCGGCTTGTCGGTCGGCGGGATGTGGGGGTCCGAACTCGCGTTGCGAGAACCGGGCCGTGTCAAGTGCCTCGTCCTGATGGATACCGACAGGAGCGCCGAACCTGATGCGACGCTCAAGCAATATTCCCAGATGTTCAACGCGATCGAATCGCTTGGCAGCATTCCCGCTCCGATGATCGAGGTCATCGCGCCTTTGTTTTTCCGCCGGGGCGCAACGCTAGACGGTGAAGTGCACGCAAGATTTCGAAAAGCGCTGGCGGGGTTCTCTGCGGACCAGTTGCGACAGTCGGTTGTACCGCTGGGCCGGTTAATTTTCGGGCGGTCCGACGCGCTTGCCAGTCTTGCCGGTCTTGATGCCGCCAGTACGCTGCTCATGTGCGGCGAACTCGACATTCCGCGGCCGCCAACCGAAATGGCACGAATGGCTGCGGTGATTGGCTGCCGGCAAATGCTAATACCCGACGCGGGCCACATCTCGAACCTTGAAAATCAGTCCTTCGTCACTGACACATTGCTCACGTGGCTTGGTCAGCATGTCGCGTAGCGGCAGAGCGGCTGCCGATAAGAACGACGATATTCGGGCCGACAACGAACGTGGCGCTGTCGACCACATTGCACTGCTTGCCCAAGGTTTCACACAGTTCCACGCACACTTCGAAAAGCTCGGCATGAGTGCGCGATAACAGAACCAGAACGGCAGTTCGAACTGGCAGACGTTCGTCCACGACCAGAATGGCAGCCTGGTCAACATACGTTCGGCCAGGGCTGCCGAGCCGGAATTACCAGTGCCAATCGAAGCAAAACGCCGTTACAGGACAAGCATGCGGTTCTTCAATCCAGCGGAATATTTGGCGTTGCAGGCGAGGGTTGCGCAACTGACCCGCGGCCCCGAACAGATCACAACAGACGGTGTTACGAAGCAAAAATCGCTGCGTAGGAAAATTTGACCCAATCGTTACGAAATCAATTCGGTCAAGGAATCTAGTGCCTAGCCGGCGAGCAGCAACGGCCCGATGTAGTTCATACGGAAGGACACGAAGCTTCGCAACATGCCTTCCTGGGCGCCCCACCTCGCTTGAGGCGGAGCGCCGACCTTCTCAGAACAGGTACATACCAGCCACGAAAATCACGCCTGAAAACAGAAGTGCCGTCACGCAGTAGCCCATGATGTCTCGAACGCCCAAACCGGCGATAGCAAGTGCAGGCAGTGCCCAGAACGGCTGCGCCATATTCGTCCACGCTTCGCCGTAGGCAATTGCCATCGCGGACTTGCCGAGGTCGGCGCCAAGTGCTTGCGCTGCCGGCATAACAAAGGGACCTTGCACCACCCAATGACCGCCGCCAGACGGCACCGCGAAATTGATAAGCGCCGAACTCAGGAACGCCAGAAGCGGGAATGTGTGAACGTTCGCGATGTCGACGAACCACTTCGTAATTACACCAGCCAGCCCCGAATGGTCCATAAGGGCCTGAATGCCAGCGTAGAACGGGAACTGAATCATGATGGCGGACGCACCCCGGGCTGCACCGGCTACAGCGCGCGCGTATGCCATCGGCGTCTTGTGAAGCACGATACCTGCTGCGAGGAACACGAGGTTCACGGTATCGATGTCAAGAACGAAGCCGTTCTTGACGAATCGGATTACCAGAAACACGGCGCACAGTGCCGCCACCAGGAGCGCCAGGATACGGCTTTCCTCCATCCTCTCCGCGAACGTCGCGTTAGGAGGAAGTTTGCGCTCGACACTCGGCGGGTCCTGCAAAAGCGCCGGGTCCACTGTGACGACGTCCTCCGGCTTCGGCATCATGAGTCTCGCCAGAATTGGCAAAAGAATAATGAGGCCGACGGTGATGAACGCGTTGTAGCCGGTGAATATGGTGTGCGATACCGGAATCAGACCTACTGTCTTCTCCATCGGATTGCCTTTGGTCGCGGCCACTAGCGGCACCGAGCCAGACAGGCCACCATGCCACGTCAGGAAACCCATGTAGGCGCTTGCAACGAGGAGACGGTAGTCCGTTCCGGGGACACGTCTCGCGACCTCGCGCGCAAGCATCGCACCAAGGACCAGACCGAAGCCCCAGTTAATGGCGCAGGCCACTCCGCCCACAAACGCCACCAGCATCACGCCTTGGCCGGGTGTACGCGCGGAGCTTGCGAGGGCGACCAACATCCGTTTGACCGGGCCTGAGCTCGCCAATGCGTGGCCGGTCACAAGAATCATCGCCATCTGCATCGAGAATGCGAGCAGATTCCAGAAGCCAGAACCCCATAGCATCACGAGGTCCGCGGGTGCCTTCGGCGTCAAACCAAGCGCGAGCGCGAAAGTCACGATGGTTAGGAGGATGGCAAAAATCAGGGGGTCCGGCAAAAACCTGTGCACCACCTGAGTAAAGAAGGCGGAAATTCGCTGAATCAAGTGTCTACTCCTCGTCACCAATATGAAGTCGGCCTACTGTCGTTGTTATGGCCGGTAAGCCGCGCGCGGCGATTCTTGCACACAACGAAAAATCCTGCAGCGACGAATGCCACGACTGTTACAGTGGGTAAAGACGGCATTGATTGATAGAGCCGTCCTCGGCAAACTTCGCGCCTTGGACAGGCAGACGGGCTATCGTGAACCGTAGAAGCAGCGACGAAGACAAGCCGAGTTCGCACACGCGAGTACGCCACGAGAACGCGACGGCGCCGTCCCAATCGCCACTATCAGCGGCGATTCAGACCAAACTCATTGACTCACTACTGACAAGAGTGCTGTGGATTGCAGGCTTTTGGTTCGTCGAAGGTCGGGCGCATCGGGATGACGTCGTACACGAGCACGGACGTGAATTTCCGTTCTCGGCTATCGACATCCAAAGCAACTGTATGAGCGCTGGCCACTCTCGCCGGGTCACGTCAGTGATACCGGCATCTTCGTAGTCGCGCGCGATGCGGATGTGATGGCGTCCCGCACAGTCTGCAACAGACTGTCTTTTGAAACCCGGAGACTATTGTCGACTTTGTATTCAAGTCAGCCACATTGATGCCGACACCTGGTGCCCCCGTCAGCAATCAGGCTGACATCATGGCGAACAGCTCGTTGTGGGGGCAATGCTCGAAGCTGAGCATCACGAGTGCATGAAAATCGCTTATTGAAACTGAGCCGCCGCGATGGCGAGTAGCCACCTCATGCTGTACCGAGGTCTGCGGCCGTCACGAGAATGCGAGCACTCCGCAATGCCCGACTTTTTCTGTCGGCCACCTCCAGTATTCGCCTAAGTCCGCGTTCGCACCGCTTCCAGCGCGAGCGCAACGTTCGCACTGACGAGCCAGTCGGCGCGAACCTGCCCATACATCCCGGTCCAGCGCGTTCGCTCCCCTTCCGTGCCGGGCACCAAAGCCATGCCCTGACTGTAGATTGCATCGGCTGCGATCGCATGCCACTGGAAACCGCGCGCGGTAATTAACGTGACCTTCGGCGACACCTTGAACGTAATCGACGGCTTCACCTGCATCAGGTTGTAGCCGGCCGAAGGACCGCGCATCTTGGAGTTGAAAGAGCGCCTGCACATGCTGACCGATGCGCGCGTCGGCATGCACTTCGGCGCGCTTGATCACGTAGCTGTCGGGCCTCGCGCTGCCGAGCCCGAAGAGCGGCGTATTGTTCAGTTCGAAGGCCTCGCGCAGGTTCGCGCCGAGCGACAGATACGTCGACGGATCGCTGCCGAGCGGGATGTACTTGGGCGCATCGGATGGCTTGCGCGGCACGCACGGATTCGCCAGCGCCGACCAGTCTTCCTGCCAGCGGTTCAACGACAGCGCCGACGGCTGCTCCGCAATGCATTGAGGCGCGGCGGCCGCGCCCGCATCCGCCGTGTTATTGGCGGCGAACGCGTTCGCGCCCTCCGTCAATCCGCCCACGGCGAACGCAGCGCACACATAAAAAAGACGCTGGCTACGATGGGCAAATCAACGAAAAGAGGCCAGAAAAAAGGCCTGTTCGTGATGTAAACGCACGCACGTGACCGATAGAATTTCGTTACGCACCGTCCCGCGTCCGATACCTGTCGGATCGCTTTCTCACATCGGATTTCCGGTTACTTCAGCATGACACGGCTTGCACGGCACTACGTCCCAGAACAACCTCAGCACGTTATCCTGCAGGGGCTCACGGGGCCCGCATTCCTGGACGAAGGAGACTACCTGTACTTCCTCGCCTGCCTGGCAGACGCAGCGCGCGTCGCCGATCTGGCAGTTCACGCGTGGGTCCTTATGCCTGACGCGGTACAGTTGCTCGTCACGCCTTCATACGAGTCGAGTGTGGCCATGGCGATGCAGGCGGTCGGCCGTCGCTATGTCGAGACCTTCAACCGCCGCCATGGACGCCGCGGTACGGTGTGGCGTGGCGCGTATTGGGCAACAGTGATTGAGCCCGACCGGTATTTCCTGCTCGCGAGCCAGATCATCGATCAAGCGCCGGTGCGCAACCGCCTTGTGGCAGAGCCTGGGAACTACCAGTGGTCGAGCTACACACATCACATCGGAATGCGTGTCGATAGCTTCATCAAGGACCATCCACTCTACCGGGCGCTCGGCAATACGCCGTCCGAGCGCCATCAGACTTACCGCGATTTGGGCGCACGGCCCCTTGACGAACACGAGGTCGATAACCTGATGCAGTCGACGCTTAAGGGCTGGGTGCTCGGCAGCGCCGCGTATTGCGAGTGGGCGGCGCAGACCGCTAACCGGCGTTTGATGCCCCTGCTGCTGCGAGACCGGCCGTCCAAGGTTCGCACGACACGCGCCCTCGCAGACGTGGACTAATCAGAAGAAAAACAAGCAAGGAAACCTTGCTTGTTTGAGAGGTGCTACATCAGGTCAGGGCGTTTCAATCCGCTTGGCCGGTGTCGAGAAACCACCCAGCCCATCGCGTTCGTCCTCGAACGCTGTCGTCTCACGCGTCCGGGCGAGCCCGACCCACAAGGCGCAGTCGGCCGTCCTGATAACGGACAGTCGAGCGTGGTGAAGAGAAACGGTTCATAGTTTTAATTCGCCTCGAGCCCTATTTCAGTGGAAATAGGCGGCCTCCTGACGTTCGCGCCACAACGGGGGCGCGACGACCAACATCGCGCGCTCACCACCGGTGTTTCTGGTGTTCGAATCACGACGCTCGACGGGTGATCGCATAAAATGAACTAGTCCGTTGCAGTACGCCCCAACGCAATCCGCAAACATACGGATCCAGATGACTCGAGCCTTACGATCTGGGATGCCATTGGATTTCGTTTGCCATCGTCTCTCTCCAGTCGGGGCACCACGTCCTTATGTCGAGAATGACCACAAATGCGATGAGCCGCCGGCACCTGCTGACGCTGATCGGCAAGAACCTCGGCGCGGCCGCCATGATGCAAGGCATGGGCACGCTTGGGTTCGCCGCTACCTCGACCTATGCCGGCCCGATCAGACTCGACGGCGCACCCAAAGGAACGCGAATTCTCGTGCTCGGCGCGGGCATGGCTGGCCTCGTCGCGGCCTTTGAGCTGAGGAACGCGGGCTACCACGTGCAGGTGCTCGAGTACAACGACCGCGCGGGTGGCCGGGCCTGGACTGTCAGGGGCGGTGATCGTTATACAGAACTCGGCGGTGCCACCCAGGACTGCGATTTCGCTGACGGGCTTTATCTGAACCCGGGGCCGTGGCGCATTCCGTATCACCACCAGGGCGTACTCGACTACGCAAGACGCCTGAAGGTGTCGCTCGAGCCGTTCATCCAGGTCAATTACAACGCATACCTGCATTCGACTGAGGCTTTCGGTGGCAAGCCGCAACGATTCCGGGCGGTACAGACCGACTATCAAGGCTATATCGCCGAGCTGCTTTCCAAAGCAATTCGCAAGGATGCACTCGACGACGCGGTGTCAGGCGAAGATGCGCATCTGCTACTCGAATCCCTCCGCGAATGGGGTGCGCTCGGTCGGGATGGCAGCTATCAGGCGGGCCGGCGAAGCAGTGAACGCCGCGGATTCGCGACCGCGCACGGCGGTGGGCTGATGCCAGAGGCCGTGCCGTCGGATCTGCTCCCGCGCGACCCCCTGCTTGCATCGCGTTTGTGGCAATGGCTCTCGTCTGGAAACGAGCAGGACTTCCAGAGCACCATTTTCCAGCCTGTCGGCGGCATGGACAGGATTGCCCATGCGCTTCATTCGCAGATCGCGAGCGCCGTAGTGTTCAACGCCAAAGTCACGGCTATCTTGCAGGACGAGCAAGGCGTCACAGTGCGCTATACCGATACGACCACCCGGACCGAACGGAACGCGCACGCGGATTGGCTGGTGTGCACCATTCCGCTCTCGATTCTGAGTCAGATCGACATTGCGGTCGGTCCGGCCATGCGCGCCGCGATCGATGCGGTGCCCTACGAGACATCGGTGAAAATCGGGTTGCAATTCGGCCGGCGATTCTGGGAAGAAGACGAGCAGATCTACGGCGGCATCACGCAAACTGATCTGCCGATCTCGACGATCGGCTATCCGGCAACAGGTTACGGATCGACCGGTCCTGCGGTGCTGCTTGGCGCCTACATGTGGGGGCCCGCCAGCTATGAGATGGGTGCGCTGCCCCCTGCCGAACGGATCGCGGTGGCATTGAGCCAGGGCAGCCAGATTCATCCGCAGTACGCGCGCGAGTACCAGACCGGCTTCGCGATGAGCTGGAGCCGATCACCGTTCACGAATGGCTGCTTCGCCGCATGGACGGATGCGTTGAGAAAAGCGCATTACGCAAATCTCTGTCAGATCGACGGACGGATCGTCCTTGCCGGAGAGCACGCGTCCCATATCCCCGCATGGCAGGAAGGCGCCGTGCTGTCGTCGCTGGATGCGATCAACCGGTTGCATCGGAGAATCGTCAATGGATAGGCCGACGCTGATCCTCGGCGCGATGCTGATGGCCTTGCTGATGGGAGCCGCGACAGTGTCGGTTCAGGCCGTGGCACAGGAAGCACCACGCACTTTCACGATTTCGCCGGGCTATCGCTTCACCGAAAAAAGCGGCGAAGCGCTTTACAACGCTACCTGCGCGGGATGCCATATGCCGGACGGAAAAGGCGCACAGGGCGCGGGTCACTACCCGGCGCTCGCTGATAACCCGGCAGTCGAAGCGGCAACCTACGTCATCGTCAACGTCCTGCACGGCCGGAAGGCGATGCCATCATTTGGCGACGCGATGAATGACGATCAGGTCGCTGCTGTCGTCAACTACACGAGAACCCATTTCGGCAATCGATTTGCCGCAACTGTCACGCCGAGCGAGGTTAGAGGTTTGCGCTGAGTTCACGTGGCATGGCTATCGCCAGGCCGCTTTCCCGCACCCTTCTCCACTCGCTTCACGAGACTTATGGCACGATGTACCCGGGTCCGTTTCAGCGCGGCGATGGTGCCGAGTGGTACGGAGTGATCCGTTCGTCAATTCGGCAGGCGCCGCGGAAGATCCGTGACGCGCGGCCCACAGAATCGGGAGTGTCCGAGGCACGATGCGAGCGCCTGCTCGCCGAACCATTTCTGCGTGTCGAGGTTGTAGTGCACGCTGCCGTCCCCACCGCCTAACGCGCCGCCCTGGAAAATACCGAAGCCGGGCGGCTGTCCATTCCAGTCCGGCGACTGCGACGCATCGACGAAACTGAAGATGCGAGGATTCGCGTCGACGAAGCCGCCGAACACTTTCTGCATCGACGCAAGCGCGGCGGGATTATAAGGCGCTACCGCGTTGGTGACGTTGTCGTAAGCGGTCGACAACGGCTTCACGATCAGCACCGGGAAGGTCGAACCCACCGCAGCAAAAAAACTGCCGAAGAGGTCAGCGTAATTCTGCGGCGCGCGATGAATCGTCGTTGCGTTGCCGGCCGAATTCAGCGGTGCAGCTTCTGCCTCCCACTGGTTCCACTCCAGGCCGAGGATTCGCGGTTTCTTGCCGGTCGCCAGAATCTGCTTCAGTCCCAGATACATCATGCGGCGCGCGAACGGTGCAAGCGCATACGTCGGCGTCTTGCTTGCATCGAGCATGGGTTGCCAGAGATTAACGCCATGCACCGTCCAGCCGCAGCAGCCGCTGAACGCGTCGTCTGCGACGTCCACGCCCTGGCTGCCCCAGCCGATATGAATGATGTACAGATCGGGCAGCGGCTCGCCCGCATTGATCGCCGCCTGCCACGCATACGCGGCGAAATTGGCGGCATTTCCGCTGCCGCCGTAGTAGCCGAGATTCATGTCGGACGACGTGCTGTCCGACCAGTTCACCCACGACACGTGATCGATCGTGGATATCGGCTGGGTAAATGGCGCACCCGTCCCGTCGGCGTTACCGGTGATGTTCCCCCAACCGTCGTTGCGGATGCCCCATACATTGGGTGCCGGCATCCCGCCGGTGCCCGCGCCTGCACCCGAAGCTCCCGTCAACGTCAGTTCCGCGGGCAGGCCGTTAAGACCGGCACTGTTGCTCTGTCCCATCACGAACAGGACCGCCACTTCGTCGTGGCGGAATCGCGATCCTTTCTCCCACGATTGCGCCGCGGCGGCATTCGGTTGGGCCGTCGCGTCGGCGGCAACGGACATCTGTACCCCACTCGTAGCCAATACGAACGGCAGCGCAATCCGCATCAAGAAATTCTTCATGCCTGTCTCCATGGATCGCCGGTCACTGTTTGGCCGGCTGGCTGACTGCCTGGCCCAGGCCGTCGATATCGGGACCGTAGTTGCCGGAAATCACCGAGAACTTGATGGTGTTGGCCGTACCGGCTTTTAGTGGGACCATGACCTGAGCACTCGACAGGATCGGAAAGTCCCAGGTGCCTTCACCGGGAAACTGCACGGGGACCGGTGGGCCATTGTTGACGCTCACGCTCATTGCACGAGGCGAACCGCCACCGTCGTCCGCGCTGATATACACCACGGGGACCGCATACTCGCCATCGGCAGGCGCCACGATTCCGTTGAACTGGAGGCTCGAATCCGAGTTCACAAAATTGCCGACCTTTTCGTGGCCGTTGCATATGTTGCATGCCTGGACTGCCGCATCCTGAATGATGTTGGTGGAGCTTTCCGCTTCATAGGCGATGGGCGGCAATGCGGGTTGCGGAGCGGCGATCAGCGTC
Organism: Paraburkholderia sp. RL17-347-BIC-D; assembly: GCF_046027915.1. Classification (NCBI taxonomy): domain Bacteria; kingdom Pseudomonadati; phylum Pseudomonadota; class Betaproteobacteria; order Burkholderiales; family Burkholderiaceae; genus Paraburkholderia; species Paraburkholderia sp. RL17-347-BIC-D. The sequence continues at coordinate 53,253 of NZ_JARESS010000039.1, read as the reverse complement.
ACCTTGCCGATCGACGGAGCGCGGCGGCCCTTGTCCGGAAGAACGAAAGTCAGCTTGTTGCTTCCCGGCACGAGCGGCATGTACAGCGTGACGGTGCCCTGGGCCTGTCCGGTGGTAACGGGCAGCTGGATCGTCGTGAGTACGCTGTCGTTGAGAATCAGCGGCACCTTCAGCGAAGACTTTCCTTCGTTCCGGTACGTCACGTCGATGTACCCGCCCGTGGTTGCATTCACCGTATAGCGTGCTACGCCGTCTTCATGTGTGACCGGTTTGGCCGGGTGGATTTTCGATGCATCGTCCACGCCGGCGATGGTCAGCATGACGGAGCCGCCGGCCGGAACAGCGGACACCGTATACCCGGACGTGTGCGAACCAAGATCCTGGTGCGCCCAGATATCCCGCACGCTGGCCGAAGCAGCGGGGTCCAGTCCGAGATCCTTCCAGTTCACCGTGATCGAAGCGGCAGACCCGGTCGTGTTGAGCAGAACTACCGCACGGCGACCTTGACCGGCGAGCAACTTGGCCCACACGCCCAGACCGTTCTGCGGCACCGCCACCCGGATCGCCTGAAGGCCACGCGGGTCCTGATCGACGGCGAGCACCTCAGGATTGGTCAGCGTCGTCATCGTTGCCGGGCTGACCGGCGTCGTGAAATCGAGACCCAGGATAAGCGGCGCACCGGAAACGGCCCACAGGCTCATGTGCGTCTGATCCTGCGCGGCGCTCAGACCGAACCCGGCAAGCATCATGTCCGCATCGTTATAGACACCCGTATGTTGCGCTTCCGGAAACAGATTGCCGTAGAAATTCTGGTTCACGATTCTGGAAAAATCCGGCGTGCTTTGATGACCCGGTGTACCGGTGTCATAGGTGATGTCCTCGGTCGTTCTCCACAGATCCGCGACTTGCCCCCAGTCATACGATCTGCCCGTCTTGTCGGTGTGAAAACTGTTCGGATTGATGCTGTAGACGATCCGCCGATTCACCGCGGCACCCGCACTGTCCAGCGCATCGCGCATCTTTCGGAAACCGGCCACCTGATCGTCGACGGTGCCATCCGGCGAGCACCAGTCGTACTTCACGTAGTCGACGCCCCACGCCGCGAATGTATTGGCATCCTGAACTTCGTGCCCAAGACTGCCCATCGGGTTGGTGTGCCCAGGGTACAGATTGTTACGCTGAGCACAGGTTTCGGCTGCGGGCACTTCATACATGCCGAACTTCAGACCTCTGGCGTGAATGTAGTCGGCCAGCGCTTTGATGCCGCTCGGAAACTTCACGGGGTCGGCAACTAGATTGCCTTGCGCATCGCGGGATGGCGCGAACCAGCAGTCGTCGACGTTGATATAGCTGTAGCCCGCTTTCATCAACGGACCGTCTTTCTTCAGGCCGTCGGAGATAACGTCCGCGGCCGTTTTCACCAGATCCTCGGTGATATTGCAGCCGTATGCATTCCACGACGCCCAACCCATAGGCGGTAGTGCAATCGACCTTTGGGCCTGAGTTTGCGATGGCCCGCCTTGTGCGGAAACGTTTGCGGAGTTGGCCGCGGCCTGCATGACGCTCGCGCCGTCGGAGGAACCTTGCTGGTCGCCGCCGCAGCCGGACAAACCGAAAACCATCATGATGCTCGCGAAAAACAGATACACCTGTGTGCGACCCAGGATCTTCATGATTTTCCTTTGTTGAAAAATGAAACTGGGACTTCCGGGTAAACTGCTGTGCGGCGTCTGTTTCGGGCTGCCCGGCCGCTTTGGGGAGCTCAGGAAACCGGCTGCAGGTTGCCGTCGAATCGTGCCGTTCCGTTTTCCCTTACCGACGCGGCTCGCACCACGTTGCCGTATTGCAGTGTGGTTCGCGTGCCGCCGACGCTGACGAGCTTCACGGACGACAACACGCCGCGGTTCCATTTGACGTCCACCGCAAATCCGCCCTTCGCCCGCACGCCCGTGACATGCCCCGTGCTCCATTGCGACGGCAGCGCGGGGAGCAGCGTGATGCGATCCATCCTGCTTTGCAGCAGCATTTCCAGTATTGCCGCCGGACCGCCGAAGTTCGCATCGATCTGGAACGCCGATGAGTTGCTCGACAACGCATACGCGTCGAACATGTTGGCGAACGTGCCGCTCACGCCGTCATTGCCCACCGAATAGCGCAGCAGCTTTGGGATCATCGAATAGCAGTTGGCGGCGTCGTGGAAATGCGCCCAGCAGGCGATGCGCCATGCGAGCCCCCAACCGAACGAGTCGAAGCCGCGTGCAAGCAGCAGCGCCTTCACGCCGGCCACGAGCTTCGGATCGCTGTCGAGCGTGATGCGCTCGCCTTCGAACCAGCCGATCAGCGGCGACAGATGCCGATGCCCCGTCTCGCCGACGATGCTGTCGCTCATCCATTCCTGAAGCTGCCCTGTCGTGGGACTCACCTTCGGCAGATAGAGCTGCGCCTTCATGCTCCCGATCGAGCGAGCAAAATCCGCGTCCTTGCCGAGCAACTGGCTCGCGGTCAGATAGTTCGTGAACAGATCCCACACGAGTTCCTGCGCGTAGGTGATCCCGAGCTGCTGATGCGGTCCCTGCTCCGGTGACCAGTCCTTGTCGTCAATGAGCAGACCCGTCACGGGGTCTCTGATCAAACGCGCCTGCCAGAACTCGCACGCGGACTTCATTACCGGATAGATGCGGGCGAGATACGCCTTGTCCAGCGTGTACTGGTAGTGATTCCACAGCGTGCGGCAATACCAGGCGCTCGCGGGCGGACTCCAGTCCCAGCCTATAGAGCCGTAGATGCCCGTCGAAATGGCGACCGTCCAGCCCGCGACGTTGCCGTTCGAATTGCTGTAGTTCACGTTCGCGGCATCGTTGAAGTGATTCTTCGTCGACTGAACCCACGACGGCAACTGCCCGGTGACGTAATCGGCGAACGGTTGCTGGCACTCCGGCAAACCGGCTCGATCGGCGAGCCAGTAGTTCATCTGGATGTTGATGTCGGTGTGGTAGTCGGCCATCCACGGCGGGTTGTTCGTGGTGCTCCACAAACCCTGCAGATTCGCCGGCATCGAACCGCGTGACGACGAGATCGTGAGATAGCGTCCAAACTGCACGTACATTGCTTCGAGCTCCGGGTCGGCCGCGTTGGGATTCACCTGACGCGCCAGCAACCGCTCCGGGATCGTCAGTGCCCGTTGCGCATCGCTCGACCTGCCGAGATCGAGGTCCATGCGCCCGAAGAGCGAACGATAGTCGCGCACGTGACGCTCGAGCAGTTCGCGGTAACGCAGGGACGCGGCGCCCTTCACGTCAGCGATCACTGCACCGCGCGGATTGACGCCCGTCAGATAGTTTTCGACGTAGCGCCCGTTGTAGTCGGTGCGCGCCGCGATGATGATCGTGAGCGCCGGACAACCCTGAAGAGTGATCTGTGCGTTGGCCGAGTCGAGCGAAGCGACGCCCGCATCTGGAACGACCAGCATGTAGGTCGTGTACAGCTCGCCACTGCCGCTGACCGCGCCCGAGAACGACAGCGCGTGGTTCGATTCACCGATGATTTGCGTCCCCTGCCCGTCGACCAGCGACACCGCGCCGTTATAGGTGCCGCCGTCGGACGTGAGCCGCACGACGATCACGTTGTCGGGGAAGCTGCTGAAGATCTCGCGCCGATAGGTTTTGCCGCCAACGCGGTATTGCGTGCGTACGATCGAATTGCTGATGTCCAGCGAACGCTGGTAGTTCGTGGCGCCGGCGTGACCGGGCAGATCGATGTAGAACTTGCCGAGCGACAGGTAGGTGCCCATCCCCGTCGTCGTGTAGGCCGGATCGACAACGTTCTTGCTGCCCGACCACAACGTGATTTCGTTCAGGTAGAGCACCTCACGTTCGCTCGCGCCGCCGGCCATCGCACCGAGTCGTCCGTTCCCGACCGGCAGGCCTTGAAACTGGACGCTGGACTCGACAGCAGGCGAGTCGTATCGGAACAGCAGTGCCTGATCGGTGGGAACGCGCGCCGAATCCGCCTGCGTCGAAGCGTTGGCTGAATCGAAAGTATCGGATGGAACTGAAGAGGGATCGCCGGTCGCACCGGGCGAGGAAAGAGTTGCAGCGCCAGCACGTGCTGCAACCGGGAGGATGACAGCAGCACTGCCTAACTTCAGCAGCTTGCGACGCTTTGGACTGGTGGGAATTTTCATCGTCTCTCCTGCTAGGAAATTATGCTGAATCCACCTATGAATATTTAGTTCAAATATGCACGCGTAAGGATTCGTCAGACATTAGGTTTTTCCCCTAATACCGCGTTGCAAATGGTGGGATGAAGATGCGGGCGATTTGATGTTGCTGTGGGATGTCTGCGGATCGGAATTTGGTGAAATTTAGGAAACCGTATTTTTTATGGCATACGGGACCGCGTGCGGATAAAGCGGTCATTTCAGTGGGTAACGATACGTTTCTACGCAACCCAGTCCGGCTAGTTCCCGACACAAATCCTTGGTTCTCTTAAGCGAATTAACTGCTGCTCCGCCGACTTACGTTTGGACGGCTGGCAGTCCCCGACCCGTCAGAAATGGGACAGCGTTATCGGTATGACCGGTTGCCGCGCGTGTAGATCACGCATTGATATGCGAGCACGCAAAGTAGCCCCAAGCTCGCGAACAAACGAACGCGGCCGGCCACTTGCCCATGCCGACAATTCCGCTCTGTTCCCGCGAGAGCCGTCCGTCGTGTGGGGGCAGAGGTGGGGCAAAAATCCGCCCCAGACGATAAAGGCCTTATGGACATTTCCGAGCACGGCGTCGGTGAACGCCTCGCTGGTGAACTGGCTGCCCTGACCGGTGCTGACGAATTCAGGCCGCCCGTCGTAGATTGGTGCACCAGGCATCTGACAGAAACCGTCACGGAGGATTAACAGCCAGTCTCGAGCATGAGAACTCTGGAATCAGGGAAAGCTCATCGGGCTCCCATACGCGAAGCACTCGCGTCATCCATATCGCTCGCGAACAGCGGCTTACGCGCAGACCGTATGAACCGGTCGTTTCGAATCTGTCAGGTTTAATGGGGCCTTCGGCAGGCTTCGGCCCGGACTGAGCCCGCAGCCAAAGGTCTGCCGCTCTCAAGCGGGCGCCCGTGGATTATCGGCTTAGGGCGGCCTGGGCCCGTTGCAGCCACTCGCTGTTATGTTCGCGGGCGTGGCGTGGCCAATGCCTGGCATCCTGCACAATCTCGGCGTAAAGTTCGCGCGCACGCTGGTGGTCAGCCTCGTCTGGCTGCACCGCTAACCAATCGGCGTAGAGGCAACGCGGTGCAGCGTCTCTTGCGCTCGCGAGCGCAATCTCGAACGCGGCGCGTGTGCCTGGCGCGCCAATCGCGTCCAAGGCCCGTGCATACAGCAAGGCAGGCTCCGGCTGCCGACGGGTGAGAGGATGGGCGGCGAACAGTTTTTCCAGTGCGTCCTGCGCGGCCGAAGCATTGCCGTTGGCAAACTGCGCACGCGCCAGCCCTTGGAGTAAAGCCGGATCGGATGAGAACGGCCCGCTGGCCGCCGCCTGGTAATGCTCCAGGGCTTCGGCGGCATTTCCTGCATCGAGCAGCGCTGCGGCCAACCGCATGCGATGCGCGACGGTCGGCGCGCGATCGAAATCAGTGCGCGCCCCGCGCACCGCTCGATTGGGATCGACAAGCTGCGAGATGACCCTCGTTGCCGCCCTTGCCCCACGCGACTGGCGCAGGGAGGGCAAGTAAATGACAAAGAGGTAGACCGCACTGCCAAGGCCAGGGAAAAGAAACAGGATCAGCAGCCAGTACATGTTCTGCTGAGTGCGCACGGCATGCACCGCAAAGAACAGGGCGATGATGACGTAAAGGCTGATTCCGAAGATGCGCATTTACGAGAAGGTCAGTTGTGGGGCGTTGCCGAGGGTACGTCAGCGAAACGGCTGAGCGCTATTGTGACAGAAACACGCTGCCATATCTGGTAGCTCAACGGCACCCTTCCCGCCACCTGGCACTTAGCCCGGCCCGCGGCAGCGGATGCCCCGCATCATCGCTCCCCGCCGTCTTTATTGGGCCGGGAGGCCTGCGATGCGCGTCGTCCAGGCTCTCTATTGGCTCAACGATGCCTTGGAAGACAACAGGGACCGGATTCGAAAGCGTCTAGGACCGGTTTTTTCCAACCCCGTTTACGGCTGTGAAATTAAGCGGGATTTGAAAGATGGCTTTTCCCGTTTGACCATCTGGATGCAAAAGTTCTTGCAGCCCATACCCGACTTTCTCCACGTCGGCTGACGAGACGATGCAGCAGCGCCACACCGGCATATAGCCGTGCAGCCGCAAACTAGCCCGCCCATGGACCCAGCCCGCAATGGCATGCTTCACACGGTCTCGCGTCAAGCGTCTATCCGCAAATCGCAACGGGATCCTTTTTCGGCGTTCTCCGACGGTCTCGCGTCGCGGCACATTTGACGCCATAAAAAAAATTGCAGCGAATGGAATGTTTGCTCCGAGCCTGTGTTTGCACCTTCGTACACCAGAATCCAGCGCCCGCTTGCAGTCGGAAGCATCGACCGGATGATTGACTGGGTATGGTTCGTCTATCGACTCGCCGCAGCGGCTGAGCGAAATCCGCGAATCTCATCCCTCACTATCTCGGAGAAGTCTCATGAAGTTGAATTCGTTTGTCCTCGCCGGTTTCGCCTGCGCCACGCTGCTGAGTGCAACGACATCATTCGCGCAGGACAGCACCGCCGCCCCGTCCGCACCGATCAAGAACGTCGTGCTGGTTCACGGACTGTTTGCAGATGGTTCAAGCTGGGGGAAAGTGATCCCGCTGCTGCAGGCAAAGGGCCTGCACGTTACGGCGGTGCAGAATCCGACGACCTCGCTCGACGCGGACGTGGACGCGGTCAAGCGCGCGCTTGCGCAGCAGCAGGGCCCAACGCTGCTGGTCGCGCACTCGTACGGCGGGATGGTGATCAGCCAGGCTGGCGATGATCCGAAGGTGGCCGGTCTCGTGTACATTGCCGCGCGTGCACCGGATGCCGGCGAGGACTATCCGGCGCTGACGAAAAAATTCCCGGCCGCGCCCGCATCGGCGGGGCTTCAGTGGTCGGACGGCTACGGCGCGCTGTCTGAGCAGGCATTTCTGAAAGACTTTGCCGGCGATCTGCCGACGGCTGAAGCAGAAAAGTATTATGCGGTTCAGCAGCCCATCGGCAAGGCGATCACGATGGCGAAGACGACTGTCGCCGCGTGGCACGACAAGCCAACGTGGTATGCGGTGTCGACTGAAGATCGGACCATCAACACCGATCTGGAGCGCTTCATGGCGAACCGGATGCACGCGCATACGATCGAGCTAAAGTCGAGCCATGTGTCGCTGCTGTCGCATCCGACTGAAGTGGCAAATCTGATCCTCGAAGCGACCGGTGAGCAGAAGTAAGGCGGTGCTCGCATCGGCGTATAGAGCGCGAGCGGTCAATTAGGCGGTGGCATATCGATCGACCGGCCGACCGTCGTCGGGGCGATGTGCGAAGTTCGCCACAAGGCCTTGAACGATCGTTCGCGTGGTGGGTAACGTCTACCCGCCCAGCGTTATTGAACTGGTGTCGTGCACTCCGTAGACTGACTTCATGTCTTCGCAAGAGCAATTGTGTCCAATCAAACGCCGTCCCATTCGCGGGGGGCGTTATTCCAGACGCAGGCCGACCGCTATGGCCCGGCATGCGTGGACCACTCGGTGCAAGACATAAAGAAACAAGGCATTCTGCACTCACCCCTATTGTTCACACTTTCGCATCAGGGTCACGCATCATGCGTCTATTAAACATCGTGTCTTCTCCTCGTGGCGCCAAGTCAGTCTCAATCTCTGTCGCTAACGCGTTTCTCGATGCGTATGGTAAGGCTACTCCTTCGATTGAGATCGACACCTTGAACGTCTGGGACGAAAACTTGCCTGACTTTGACCGTCATGCGATTGGTGCAAAGTACAAAGGAATATCAAAAGAGCCGATGGATAGCGCCGAATTGTCGATCTGGATTCGGATACAGTCTCTTGTGAAGCGTTTTCAACAAGCCGATCGGATAGTGGTCGGTGTCCCGATGTGGAATTTTGGATATCCCTATAAGCTGAAACAACTGATTGATCTTGTCAGTCAGAGGAACATGCTGTTCACCTTCGATGGCGAAAGATACGGCCCAATGCTGAAGATCCCGAGGGCCCTCGTCATCTATGTTCGCGGACAGAGCCACGATAGAGGTGCGGGTATCAGTAGCCCAGGGTTTAAACATCAAGCCGATTACATCGATTTCTGGCTGAAGTTCATCGGTGTGGATGAAGTTAAAAGCCTGATGGTGGAACACACTTGGGATGCTAAGGGACCGGAAACTATCGAGCAGGGGAAAGCTCGAGCGATTGCGATGGCCGCAGATTTCTAATCGTGCTAACACAGCGTACCCGCAAGCGCCTGTTTGTTTAGCGACTACAGCACCTTGAAAATGTTCTGGCGAGACGGTCGACGCTATCTACCGGATCGTCCTGTTCGCCGCCCTATTCTTCGTGTTGCTTGTGTTGCGCTTTTGGCGTCTGGCCGCCTAATCACCGGTCTCGGTCGCTTGGTAAAGCTACGCTTTTCCTGACACGGCGGTGGTCCGCTATCGACACCACCTGTCTGGTCTTGGGCCGACAGTGCTCGCCTCGGTATGGCATCGATCGTGGTCGCGACAGTTTGCCAACGAGACATTTATAGTCGGGGAGGCCGGTCGAGTTTCCGGACAAATCCGCGACCGCGGCAAGCGCAGCAGCAACGAGTAGTGTGTTGACCGTCCACTTAAATCTGAGGGTTTTATGGACACATTGCAAAAAATGCGCGCGTTCACGCGAATCGCGGTGACCGGCAGCTTCACTTCCGCTGCCAGGTCGCTCGATACGACGACCGGAGTCATGTCTCGAGCGGTATCAGAACTCGAAGCCCATCTGCGAACCCGCCTGCTGAACCGTTCGACGCGACGTCTTGCCCTCACACCGGCTGGCGAGCGATATCTGCAAAACTGTCAACAGATCCTAGCTGACCTCGACATTGCAGAAGAGGAGGCTCGCAGTGCGCACGAACGCCCTGCCGGCACTTTACGGATGTTCAGCCTGGCGAGCATTGGACAACACTATGTGCTGCCGGCGATCTCGAAATATCGTGCCCAGTACCCGGAAGTTTCGGTCGAACTAACCTTGTCGCAGAGTACGCCGGATCTGTTCGGTGGCGGCAGCGATGTTGCCGTCGTCGTAGCGCCGTCTCTTTCTGACTCGGAGATGGTGTCGCACCTGCTCGGCTCGACGTGTAGCATCCTGTGCGCATCGCCGGACTATTTGCGCTCGCGCGGCACTCCGCGGCAACCGGGCGATCTGGCGCAGCATGAATGCCTGACGCTGAACACGCCTGGCTTTCCGGAGCGCGAGTGGTTACTCGAAGGACCTGACGACAGCGAATTGCTACAAGTCAGGGGCCCGCTGCAAGTGAATATCGCCGAATCGCTTGTTGTCGCAATCCGCGAAGGCATGGGCATCGGGATGCTGCCGTTGTATGCCGCAGTCGACGGTCTGCGCAACGGCACGCTAGTTCGCGTGCTACCCGATCGCACGCTGCAGAAGATGAACATTTACGCACTTTACGCTTCACGCAAGTTCACCGATGCGAAGGTACGCACGTGGGTCGATCTCCTGCGCGCCCACTTGCCAGGGGTCATCGCGCGCGACAAAGCGATGCTTGCCAGCTCGAGGGCGATGAAAGACCGAGATGGACACCAAAGCTCTTTATGCTTGCCGCAAGCGCCCACTTCGCGCGGCTACCTGCGATCAGAACAGCAACGTGAGGTCCAGCAGCTTCCACCTTAGATCGCATGAAGACAGTCTGAACGAACGGAACCACCTCTAAGGGAGTCGACGGGCACTACGCTGTGTATACATTTCGAGCTGGAATCTTCCAGGTCATGCTGCCCGTGGTGGTTCTATAACGTGCGCTCATCGCCCTTCCTCAAAACTGCGGATCCATTGACAAAGGAATCTGACCTCGACAAAGACAAGTGGCAACCGAATTTCTCACGTTGTCCACCACTAACCCTCCGGCAACCTCAACGGCACGACGGTCCGCTCATTATTGGCCTCCACGAGCCGGATCATTTGCAACATGAAGAAATCGCGCTCTACAGATGACAGATGCTCGATCGTTCTGTCGTGCGCGCGTTGCACGGCCGGCGCCATTTTTGCCACGAGACGCTTGCCCTGGGCAGAAAGCCGTACGAGCCTAAGGCGTTTGTCGTGCGCAGCCTGCTTTCGGTTGACGAGGCCGCGCGCATGCAACCTCGGAATCACTTCGGCCACGCTCGAACGTTCAAGGCCGATCTCGATAGACAGCGTGTTCTGGTCAATTTCGCCTAGCGCTTCAAGCGTGGTCAGCAAGCTGTATTGCACGGGCGTGATATTGAACTCGCTAGTCTCTTCGGCGAACAACGACCCGTGAATCTGATGCAGGCGCCTGATCAGAAAACCAGGCCGCCCAAACAATGGGGATCTTGCCTGCAGCCGCTCAAGCTCAGCACGGGTTGTTTCGAGGTCCATTTCCGGAATGATCAAGGTCGACATGGTGCGGTCTCTGGCGTGACTGGTGAACTGACGTAGACGCGCGAACCGCGCGCTCAATGGCAGCATTCTATGCGAACGACGTGCCCCGTTTCAAATGCGCGGCACACCACACAATTCACCAAAAAATAGCACTGGGCAAGAATCCGGTGCACATCCGCCTCAGAGTCTTCATTTTGGTGCGAAGTCGCTCGGGAAAATCCGTGGTATGGCACACATCTGTTGGCCATATCGACGGTTTCTCATTGATGCAAAAGGCTTTTCCGAATCATTGAAGCAACGGATTCAAACCGGCACAGTATTTGCGGTACACCACGCATCTCGTCCCGGAAACGCACACAAAACATGTCCCAGCTTCTACTTCAAGGTGGCCGCGTGATCGATCCGGCCGCCGGCATCGACGCCACGCTCGACGTTCTCGTCGACGGCAAGTCGATCGCCGCGATCGGTGCCGGGCTCGTCGCCCAGGCGCCGTCAGCCAAAATCATCGATTGCCGCGGCCGGCTGGTGCTGCCCGGCCTGATCGACACACACGGCCACGTTTATCAATACGTGACCGGCCGCTTTGGCCTGAATGCCGATCAATGCGGCGTGCACTCCGGCGTGACGACCATAGTCGATCAAGGCGGAGCGAGTTGCATCACGATTCCGGGCTTTCGCAACTTCGTCGCCGAGCGCGCCGCAACCCGCGTGTTCGCCTTTATTTCGGCCTATCTCGTCGGCGGCCTCGAAGGTCATTACTATCCCGACCTGTACCGTCCCGACTGTCTCGATGCGGCAGCAACCGTCAAGTCAGCGCTCGCCAACGCCGATCTGGTCAAGGGTATCAAGGCGCATGCCGAGATCGGCGGCTTCGCGCGCTGGGGACTCGACGTGATGAAGATCGCATCGAAAATTGGCCGCGATGCTGCCTTGCCAGTCTACATTCACTTCGGACAGCTCTGGCCCAAGCCGGAGCTCGGCGGCATGCCGGTCAATCCCGACTCGATTTTCAATCAGGTCGTCGAGACCCTGAAGCCCGGCGATATTCTCGCGCATCCGTTCAGCCGGCATCCGGGCGGGTTTGTCGAGGAGAACGGCCAGTTGCATCCGCTCGTTCATGAAGCGGTCGCACGCGGCCTCAAGATCGACGTCGGTCACGGCTCGCACTTCAGCTTCAAGACAGCTCGCGTCGTGCTCGACAGCGGCGTGATCCCCGACACGCTGGGCGCGGACATGCATGGATACAACACGCATGTGCCCTCGCCTGCGGGCACGCCTGACAGCCATCCCGACGAAGAGCACTCATTCCTCGGCCGCACGCAGTTCAGTCTCGTCAGTGCGATGACCAGCATGCTGGCGCTCGGTCTTCCTCTCGATCACGTCGTTGCGATGACGACCAGCCATGCCGCGAAGATGATCGGCATGGACGGTGAATTGGGCACGCTCAAGGTGGGCGGCGTCGCTGACATCAGCGTGCTGGACGACCGCCGTGGCCGTTGGGTGCTCGAAGACAACGAAGGCACCCAGGTGATCACCGATCGCATGCTTGCACCGCTTTTCTGTGTACGCGATGGCGTCCGCTATGACGCCAATGCGTCCCAGTTGCCGCTCGCGCGAGCGGCGTAAATCCGACCCGGCTCTCTTCACGAGGCAAACGATGAAACGTGCAGTCACAGTCAAGTCGCCGGACCGGCCGCAGGGCATCGGCGTATCGCTGCCGCGCAAGGAAGACGACCGCTTCCTGCATGGCCGCGGCGAATATGTCAGCAATATTCGCATGGTCGGAATGGTCGACGTCGCGTTCGTGCGCAGCCCGATCGCACATGGCCATATCGTTGGAATAGAGAAGCCGGCCGGTCTGGAAAAATCCGTCTACACGCTGATTGATCTCGACAATGTGAAACCGATCGTAGCGAATTCGGGGTTGCCGGGTTTCAAGCCGTCCGAACAGCCCGTACTCGCCAGCGGCAAGGTGCGGCAGGTGGGCGAAACCATTGCGATGTGCGTCGCGGCGACGCGCGCTGCCGCGGAAGACATCGCAGCGCAGGTGTTCGTAGACTTCGAAGAACTGCCCGCTGTCGTCGACATGCTCGACGCTCGCCGCGAAGGCTCCGCACTCGTGCACGAGCATTGGGGGGACAACGTCTTCCTCGAAGCCTTTGTCGATGCGAAGCCCGACGTCGACCTCGAAGCGATCCGCCGCGATGCGCCGATCAAGGTCCGCCGCAAGCTACGCACCTCGCGCCAAAGCATGGCGCCGATGGAAGGTCGCGGCGTCGTCGCACACTGGGATAGACGCCTCTCTCAGCTGATCATCCACACGTCGGCGCAGATGCCGCACATCACTCGTACGGGCCTCGCGCATTGCCTCGGTCTCGATGAGGGCCAGGTCCGCGTGATCGCGCCCGACGTCGGCGGGGGGTTCGGCTACAAGGGCATCCTGTTGCCGGAAGAAGTCTGCTGTGGCTGGCTTGCGATGCATCTGGAGAAGCCGGTCCGCTGGATCGAGGATCGCCGCGAACAGTTGACGGCCAATGCCAACTGCCGCGAGCACGACTACGACATCACCGCGTATGCCGAACTCGACGGCCGGCTTATCGCCGTCGAGTGCGAGGCTAGCGTCGACTCAGGCGCTTACTCGTCGTATCCGTTCTCCGCGTGCCTCGAGGCCGCGCAAGTGGGCAGCATTCTGCCCGGCCCATACAAGATGGATCGCTATCGCTGCCGCACCTGGTCGGTCGCGACGAACAAGCCGCCCATCCTGCCGTACCGTGGCGTGGCTCGTACCGGCGTGTGCTACGCGATCGAATCGGTCATGGATGCAATCGCCGTGGAAGCCGGCATCGAACCCTACGAAGTGCGCCTGCGCAATCTCGTCGAACCGCACGAAATGCCGTACGACAACATCACCAACAAGCACTTCGACAGCGGCAACTATCCGGAGGCCGTACGGCGGGCCATCGCCGCCATCGATCTTCCCGCGATACGCGCGCGTCAACGGCGCGGCGAACCCGATGGTCGCCGGATCGGTTTCGGTCTCGCGGTCTTCTGCGAGCAAGGCGCACACGGCACCTCCGTCTATCATGGCTGGGGTATTCCGATGGTGCCGGGCCGCGAGCCGGCCGTCATTCGCCTTACCCCCGACGGGATTCTCGAAGTGCGGGCCGGCGTGCATTCGCACGGTCAGAGCATGGAGACGACGCTTGCGCAGATCGCGCACGAGGTGCTCGGCATCGATACGGAACGCGTACGCGTCGTACTTGGCGACACCGGTGTGACGCCGTATTCGACCGGCACATGGGGCTCGCGCTCGATCGTGATGGCTGGCGGCGCACTAGGGCAGGCCTCGAAGGAACTCAGACAGCGGATGATGAAAATCGGCGCATGGCTGCTGAAGGAGCCGCTCGACGCCGTGCGTTGGGAGCACGGCGCAGTTGTCGGTGCGGAAGGCCGCTACACCATCGCCGACATTGCGCGAACGTGGTATCTCGCGCCACAACTGCTGCCGCCCGACGTCGATCCGCGCGGCCTGGAAGTGTCGACGTCGTATCAGGCTAAACGCGATACCGGCACGTTCAGCTACGCGTGCCATGCGGTCGTAGTTGCCGTCGACACACAACTCGGCAAGACCGAAATTCTCGATTACGTGATCGTCGAGGACGGCGGCGTGCTGATCAATCCGATGGTCGTCGATGGGCAGGTATTCGGCGGTGCAGCGCAGGGAATCGGCACGGCCCTTTACGAAGCGATGCCGTACAGCGAGGACGGCCAGCCGCTTGCCTCTACCCTCGCCGACTACCTGCTGCCCGGCGCCACGGAAGTCCCCGCTATCCGTATCGAACACATGGAAACGCCCGCTCCGTACACCGAATTCGGGCAAAAAGGCATCGGCGAAAGCGGCGCGATCGGTTCCCCTGCCGCGATCGCGAATGCCGTCAACGATGCACTGCGGCCGCTCGGCGTTCAGGTCGACCAGTTGCCGATCTCGCCGCGTGTCATTGTCGAAGCCATGCGATCGGCAACGCCGGCTCGCGCCGCCAAGGGGATGCCAGCATGAAAGCCGCGATCTACGACTATGCAAAGCCCGTTACCGAAGATAGCGCGATCGCGCTGGTTGGCGCCAGCGACGGAATGGCGAAGTTCGTGTCCGGTGGCCAGTCGCTTGGCCCAATGATGAATCTGCGGCTCACGCAACCCGAGACGCTGGTCGATCTGCGCGGTATCGCGGCGTTGCGTGAATGCGGCAACGAAGGTAACAGGACGCTGATCGGCGCATGCGTGACGCACGCGGAGATCGAAGATCGCAAGATCGACGACGGTACACAGGGATTGATGCCCTACGTGGCGCGCGGCATCGCGTATCGCGCGGTGCGCAATCGCGGCACACTCGGCGGCAGTCTCGCTCATGCCGATCCGGCTGCCGACTGGATTAACACGATGTATGCACTCGACGCGGAATTTCTCGTCGCGGGCCCGCATGGGACCCGCTCGTTGACGGCGGCCGGCTGGATGAGCGGCGCGTTCACGACCGCGCTGAAGGCCGACGAGATTCTCACCGGCGTGCGCTTTCGGCGCCTGTCGCCTGCCGCGCGCTGGAGCTACTACAAGTTCAATCGCAAGCCCGGCGAGTTCGCGGAAGCGATTGCGGTCTTCATCGACGATGCGCCGGCCGGCGTTTGCCGCGCCGTGATCGGTGCAATCGACGGGCCGCCGCATTTGATCGAGAACGCGCGCGCGTTGCTCGACAGCCCCAATGCAGCGCTGCTCGATCCGCATCTCGACGCAGCGGGTCTCGAAACCGGGAGCTACGAATACCAGGTGCATCGCGTGGCGCTTGAACGGGCTGCCGCAATCGTCCGCGAAAACAGGAAGCAGCAATGACCGATATCCTCACTCAACGGATCGAACTCCGGATCAATTGCGAGCAGGTGTCGGCCGCTGTCGAACCGCGCACGAGTCTCGCGGATTTCCTGCGCGAGCATCAGATGCTGTGCGGGACGAACCTCGGTTGCGAACAGGGCGTGTGCGGCGCGTGCACGCTGATGGTCGACGGCATGCCGACCCGCTCGTGCATCACATCGGCGGTCTCGTGCTCGGGTTCCGACGTGCAGAGCATAGAAGGCTTCGACGGCGACGACGTGATGAACGAACTGCGCACCGCCTTCACAGCAGAGCACGCGTTGCAATGCGGCTACTGCACGCCGGGAATGCTGGTGACGGCACGCGATATCGTGACCCGCCTGCCCGACGCAGACGACGACCGCGTGCGCCTCGAACTGTCGGGCAACCTGTGCCGGTGCACCGGCTATGTCGGTATCGTGCGAGCGATCCGGCGCGTACTGGATGCGCACCGGGCGAGTCAGCGTGCACCGCTCGCCGCGACTGCAGCAACCTGATCCCCTAGTCTCAAGAGACCGGACCACGAATGGAAATTGAGCAAAACTTTACAGTGCCCTACCCACGCGATGTCGTATGGGCCTGTTTCCGCGATACGCCTGGGATCGTAGCGTGTCTGCCCGGGGCGTCGCTGACCGCGCCACCGGACGACGGCCGGCTGAAGCTCGCGATGACCGTCAAACTCGGGCCAATCGTGGCAAGCTTTGCCGGCGACGGCGAAATGAAGCTGGACGATACAGCCTGGCGTGGCAGCGTTATTGGCGGCGGCGTGGACCGCAAGAGCGCGTCGCGCGTGAAGGGGGAAGCGTCGTTCTCACTCGACGACCCGACGCCTCGCGAGACGCGCGTCGACGTGAAGGTGGACTACGCGATCGCCGGCAGCCTTGCCCAGTTCTCGCGTGGCGGCATCGTAAAGGAACTCGCCACACGGATGACCGAAGCCTTCGCTGCGAACCTCAAGGCCCGGCTGGATCTCTCGGCTTCGCAAGTCGCAGCTACGACCACCGCGCCTGTTGCCGAGCCGGAACTGGCAACCGTTTCAGCCCCCGACCCGGTGACGACGCCAGCCGCAACAGTTCCACCCGTTTTGCAGCCTACGGATGTCATACCAGCCCATACGGCTAACCCGGCTACGCAGCCGTCCGCTAATGCCCCGCTCAACCTCGGCAACATGTTCTGGAAAATCCTGTGGTCGCGTGTTTGCGGTCTGTTCGGCTTCGGAGCCCGCAGATGACATCCCCGGTCCAGGATGCCGCGCTTCAGCGCCTGCAAGCGGTTCGTCCTCAATGGCGCGCTGTGCGCTTCGCACGCAATGCCGTTGGGCTGCCCGAGTTCACGCTGCTGCATGCAGGCCCTCCGTATGAAGACCCATGCAGGCCACCCCCGCCGGTGCTGTCGTCGGCGGTGTTGTGCTGTCTGTATGAAGGCTGGGCGGCAAGCGAGCAGGATGCCGAACGCCTGATCGCCACCGGCCGCGTGAACCTTGTCAGCGCCCAATCCTATGGCGTGGTTACGCCGCTCGCAGCCGTGATTTCGGGCAGCACGGCGCTTGTCGAAGCCGGCGATCCGACTGGCGCCGCCTGGTCGCTGCTGGGCAGCGGCGCGGGGCCGCAACTGCGCTTCGGCTCACGCGACCCCGCGATTCTCGACCGCATGAAATGGCGCGACTCGGTTCTCGCGCCGGCACTCGACACAGCGCTGCGCGGCGAACCCGTCGATCTCCTCGCGCTCGCCCGGCACGGCCTCGACAACGGCGACGATCTGCACGCCCGCACGACCGCCGCAAGCGCAGCGCTCTACGACGTGTTGTCCGCACGACTCACCGATTCGTCGATCCATACGATGTTGCAGCAGACGCCGCTGTTCTTCCTCACGCTGTGGATGGCCGCGTGTCGCCTGATGACGTCGGCTGCCGCGCGAAATGCGGATCCGGCATCGACGCTCGTCGTCTCGCTCGCGGGAAACGGCATCGACGTCGGGATTCAACTGGCGGGCCGTCCGTCGCTCTGGCACACCGCCGCTGCTGCTGCGCCGGCAGGGCCGGCCATCAATCTCGCGCTCAAGGTCGCTGCCGCTCCTTTGACCGGAGACAGCGGCGTCATCGATATAGCCGGTTTTGGAGCGCAGGCGCTCGCGCTCGCGCCTGAACCGGCGGGTGCCTTCGCCGCGTGGCTGCCGCCCGAATGGCAACGCGAGCAAGCCCAACTGTACGCGGGTTCCCACCCCTGCTTTACTGATCTCCACTGCGGACTCGATGCCGCGCGAGTCGCCTTACACCGCGTCGCGCCGCTCGCTGCGATCGCAATGATCGGCGCCGATGGCCGTGCCGGTCTGCTAGGCCGCGGTCTCTTCGCTGCTCCGCA
This sequence comes from Paraburkholderia sp. RL17-347-BIC-D, assembly GCF_046027915.1. Classification (NCBI taxonomy): domain Bacteria; kingdom Pseudomonadati; phylum Pseudomonadota; class Betaproteobacteria; order Burkholderiales; family Burkholderiaceae; genus Paraburkholderia; species Paraburkholderia sp. RL17-347-BIC-D. Next base: position 35,398 of record NZ_JARESS010000039.1, on the reverse strand, counting down.
GAGTCTGTTTGCGTCGGCCGTTCAATCTCTCGAAACGCGATGCTCGTGAGCTGTTCCGAGACCGCCTTTGGCAACGACTTCCCGACCAGAATCGCCTCTGGGCTGTCAGTCGCAGAGCCGAGGCCCGGATCGATGGCGCCTGGCAAATCCTCACTGTCGCACGCACGATCCACGCTTCGCCAAAAGGCAGAAATGTCAGTCGTCGTCGCTTTTCTTCGCGGCGCCACCGACCGGTGTTCGGCTCAGATCGTTATTGGTCTCGACGAGCAACGTCAGAAAGGTCATGAAGCGCTTGCGATCCTCGGGCGGCAGCGCGGCGAGCGTCCGCTCGTGAGCCCGCGCGACGCCCGTCTCGAGCCGCGCCAGCAGCGCCCGTCCAATCTCCGTCAGCTCCGCCACCTTCTTGCGTTTATCCGTCTTCGACACGCGCCGCTGAATGAAACGCCGCTCGACAAGCCGCCCGATCACGTCGGCGGTATTGGCGCGATCGAGACCGACGGCGCGCGACAAAGCAATCTGTTCGGACGGCCCTATCTGCTCCAGCGCAGTGAGGATGCTGTATTGCACTGGCGTAATACCCTCTGGCGCGCACTCTTCGACGAATAACGCGACATGGATCTGATGCAGCCGGCGGATCAGGAAGCCTGGGCGTGCATCCAGCGCGGTATGACGCCAGTCCTTGGACGCGCTATCGCTCGCGCCTGCCCTGTCGGGTTTTGCTTTATTCGGACTCGCCACCATGACCTGCCTTATTTTGCCTGCGGAGGGTTATCTGACGGGGCGCGCGACACCGTGACCTCGACAGGCGTGGGTCGGAAGCCCGACGAGGGATTGTTCTGTTGCGGGCAGTTCGACAACACAGCAATAACGGGCATCTCCGCGCGCAACACCACGTAGTCGCCTGCTTTCGACGGGCTTGGCGCAATCTCGACCTCGCCCTGCTGGCCGAACGTCACACGCATGAAGAAGTTGATGTTCGAGACGATCTCCGACGGCCCCAGAGACCACTTCGCCAGTTCCTGCGCGAAGTTGCTGCGGCAACTCAGCTTGTTATGCACGCCGTAGCGGAGGAAGTCCATCTCGTGGCTGCAACATCCCGCGAGCGTGTCGTGAAAACCGCAGGTGTCGTCGAGCACCGAAAACATCTTGCGCGCGCGATCGGAATAGATCGTGGTGCCCTTGGTCACATACAACGAGCGATTGAGTTTTACCGTGTTCGGAACGTTGAGCCGGTCGAGTGGCAACTCGCCGGAGTAGCAGAGAAAGTCGACCGCCTGCTGCCCCTCCAGATCGACGATACGCAACTGATCGCCCGTCTCCAGCCGCATCGACCAGCGGCCGCCCGGTTCGATGATTTCACGATAAGCCGGTTCTTGTAACGTAAGATCGCCGCCTTTCATTTGGTCAAGCCTCCATGCTTCTTATCAAATTGCTCAACGGGAAGTTGATTCGTCAGTATGCATCGTATCAGTACAAAAACAGAAATTCTCTTCTTTCTCGTCTCTGTCCGTCACGCACGTTTTTTGTGCGCCGTCTGCTTTATCGCGCAACGGCGCCAAAGCCTCTGCATTGACTCAAATGAGTGCATTTCGTCCATTCTGTGGGGGCTTAAGTCTTTTGTTGGTGCGCAGATTGCCCTCTATCGACGCATGTATGCGCTCGCCTCGACGCTCACATCGGCAAGGCGCGGTGTTCGTCGAACTGGCATGTGAATTGCATCGGAGATGCGCAACTTGTCAGTGTGCATACGAATTTTCGATTGCGCATGAACGAGACGGCCTTTCGGCCACCAAAGCGCACGCTTCGCGCGCCATCGAGTCATTACAGCCAAGAGGGGTATTCATGTCGTCTCTCACCATCCAAAGTGCCGCAACGGACAAGACTTTCCGCACCGGCTTCAGGCGGCTCGCGCTGTCGTCTCTGCGTTCGCTGTTCGCTATTGCCGCCTTTGCGGGCGCTGCGCACATCGCATCGGCTGCCAGCGTCGACGAGATCAAATCGCGCGGCTATATCTCGGTCGCGACCGAAGACGATTTCAAGCCATTCGAATTCGTCGATAACGGTGCCCCCACCGGCTATGACAACGAGATGCTCGCGCTAGTGAAGAAGAAGCTTCCGGTACAGGTGAAGCAGCAGATCATGCCGTGGTCGGGCATCCTGCCGGGCGTAACGACAGGCAAGTACGACATGGCTGTCACTGCGGTTCTAGTCACGCCGGAGCGCAAAGGTACCTTTGATTTCACCGCGCCGCTGGCGGAATCGACGACGTTTTTTGCGACCAAGAAGGGATCGCCCATTAAGTCCGCCGACGACCTGATCGGCAAGGTGATCGGCGTGCAGACCGGCAGCGCAATGCTGGCCGACGTGAAAGCATTTGACGAGCAACTGAAGAAAACCCACGGCGGCAACGGCCTCAAGCAGATTGTCGAATATCAGTCGTATCCGGAGACCTATCAGGATCTCGCGCTCGGGCGGCTCGACGCCGTCGCCAATACGCAGATCAATCTCAACTCACTAATCAGGACGCGGCCGGACACATTCGTAATCGGTCAAAAGATCGGCAGCCCAGTGTATATCGCATGGGCGGTCAAGAAGGGCGACACGGCTGCGCTGCAGATGGTCAACAGCGTGCTCCTCGACCTGCGCAAGAGTGGTGAGATGTACCAGGTTCAGAAGAAGTGGTTCGGCGCCAGCTTTGAATCGATGCCGCAGTCCATCAACTGACCTCGCAGGCGAGCCCGCTTAATGACCGCTTACGATTACTGGAGCATCACGCAGGGTGCACTCGCGACCATTTCGCTGTCGCTCATCAGCATCGTGCTCGGCGTTCCGCTCGGGCTCGCACTGGCGCTGATTCGCTGGGCGAAAGTGCCGGTGCTCGACCGCTTCGTGTACTCCTACGTCAGCGTCATCCGGTCGTGTCCGACCGTGACGTTGACCTTGCTGGTGTTCTTCGCGTTGCCCCAGCTCGGACTATCGCTCGATCCGCTGCCCGCCGCGATTGTCGCGTTGACTATCAGCACGTCGGCCTTCAACTGCGAGATATGGCGCAGCGCGCTCGTCGAATTTCCGCGAGATCAATACGATGCAGCGCTGTCGTTCGCGATGCCGCGTTTCACCCGCATACGGCGCATCGTGATGCCACAGGTTTGCCGCGCGAGTCTGCCCGGTCTCGTGAACGAAATGACGCTGCAGATCAAGTCGACGCCCGCGGTGGCAGTGATCGGCATTGTCGAGATTACGCGCGCTGCGTTGCGTGTCGGCTCGAACACGTATGAGCCGCTGCCTCCGTTCATCTTCGCGCTCGCGCTCTACGGCCTGATCGTGTTCGCGCTCATCAAGCTGCAACGCGCGGTCGAGAAACGTCTTCGCTCCGGAGGCATGATTTGATCAACAACTTCCTGATCATCTGGCAGCAGCGCGACATCGCGCTGGCTGGCCTGCTCAACACGGTGATCCTTCTAGTCATATCCGGCGTGGCGTCGCTCGTACTGGGCGCGCTACTTACGCCGTTGCTCATGTCGGAGAACAAGGCGGTCAGCCGCGCGGCCGCCGCCTACGTCGATGCCATGCGTTGCGCGCCATTTCTGCTGTTTGTCTACCTGATCTACTTCGGCTTGCCGACGCTCGGCATCAGAATGTCGAACTGGTCGGCTGGCGCAGTCGCGCTGATTCTCTACAACACGGCTTACATGGGCGAGTTGCTTCGCGGCGCCTGGCTCGAACTTCCGGCATCGTTGATCGAGTCGGGCAAGGCGTTCGGATTTCGCGGTCTCACCCTGTTACGACGGATCATTCTGCCGCCGGTCATGCTGCGCGCGATGCCCCTGGTCGGCAACCAGTTGATCCAGATCGTCAAGGACAGTGCGTTTCTGACCGTCATCGCCGTCGGCGAACTGACCCATGAAATGACGGGCATTCAGGCCACCTACTTCATTCCGTTCGCTGCGTTCGTCGCGGCGGTCCTCCTTTACTGGTGTCTCTGCCTTGCAATCGAAGCCGGCACCGGGATGCTGAACAAATTCGCCGAGGAGCGTCGAGCGTGACCCCGACCTTGCCTTTGACAATGCCTGCAACAGAAACGGAAAATTTGCCCCCCGTCGATACATCGCCGAACGTCCTTAGGCTCGTCGGCATCTCCAAGTCGTTTGGCGATAACCACGTTCTGCGAGACGTGTCTTTGCAGGTCGCGCAGGGCGAGACCGTTTGCCTGCTAGGACCGTCCGGATGCGGCAAGTCGACGCTGCTGCGCTGTATCAACTGGCTCGAAGTGCCCGACGCAGGCAGCGTGCATGTATCCGGCCAACGGATGGGCGTGCGCGACAATACCCGTATCAGGATGAGCGATGCGGATCTGGCGAAAATGCGTGCCAAAATCGGCATGGTCTTTCAGCATTTTGCTTTGTGGCCGCACCTGAGCGTCATCGAAAACGTGATGGAGGCACCGCTGCACGTGCTCAAACGCGACCGCGCGACCGTGCGCGAGGAAGCGATCGAACTGCTTACCCGCGTCGGCCTTGCCGACAAGCACGACCAGTTTCCCTCACGCCTTTCCGGGGGGCAGAAGCAACGGGTCGGCATTGCCCGCGCTCTTGCGATGAAACCGGACGTACTGCTGTTCGACGAACCGACCAGCGCGCTCGATCCGATGCTGGTTGGGGAAGTGCTGAGCGTGATGAGGTCGCTTGCCAACGAAGGGGCGACGATGGTGATCGTCACGCACGAAATGGAATTCGCGCGACAGGTAGCCGATCGTATCGTGTTCATGGACGGCGGCCAGGTTGTCGAAACGGCGACGCCAGCCAAATTTTTCGGCTCACCGGAATCGCTGCGCGCAAGGCAGTTTCTCGCTCGATTTCATGGGCATGGCGGCAACACTTCGGTTTGAGGTCGAGACGGACTTTTAATCCCGAGCTTGCGCGCGACGGGAAATGGCGTGCGCCGGTTATACCAGGTAGGAAGAGTTGGGGCACGATGAGCCACGGTCACGATCGAACCAAGGCATGGGCACCGCGACATGCAGCGGATTCGAGGGATCGGCTACAGAGCGGCTAAGACGCGGCGGTCCCGCATGTGCGGTAGTGCCCCGCTCGATCAATCTCATGCCGGACATTACTTTAGGCTTACCTGGACTCGCTTTGAAGGCGCCTTTTGAGCGGTAAAACCGCGACTAAAGGTTCCGGCAGAATCGACTGTTAGTTGCATTTTCGTCATACCCAAACAGTCATCCAACCCGGACTGTTCCCGATTGCGAATGCCATCGATAAGCTCGTAGGGCCAATTGTTAGCGACGTGCGACAGACCTGTCGCTCCGACAGCCCACGAGACCCGCGTCGCAATCTCCGGCTGGCGCTCCTGGGCGCCCTGCTCTCACACTGCACGCTCGTCAAGGACGACGAGCTCGTGCGCGGCCTTGATGAGACGAGCGGATTTGCCTGAGCCAAGAGCTCTAGCGGCGTGTCGTGCGTACTGCGTGCTTCAATCAGGTACGCCAGCGGATTGCGCAAATCCGCCAGGAGTTTTCGTGGTTTGGGAAGAATTAAAATAAAACCGGCTCGCTATCGAGATGACTCCCAGTTGCGAGCCGGTTGCATGAATGTCGGTGCACAGCGGAACCGCGCTCCAAGGACTGTGTTGCTGGGTGGACTGCGCAGCAGCGGCCCGCCCAACTCTTCGATCATTGACCAAAAAATACAGAGCGCGGGCCAGTGGAGTCTGCCTCGGCTTTGTAGGCATGAACACCCGACGTCGACGAGCCGCTTACTACGCCGCCGTAGGTTGCCGAACCGTTCTGTTCAGCGATACGTGCTTCGGCGGCCTGGATGTTCTGCGGGTAATCGGAGCTATTTGCCCGCGCCGGGTCATAGCCAGCCTTCTCGAGCTGGGCCAGTTGAGCGCGGACCTCGGCGCGCGTAACGGGTTGATTCACTTGTGCAAACGACACGGCCGGAGCGGCAAGAACGAATGCAACAGCGATGGCATTGATGAGCGATTTCATGATTTGAACCTCAGCGATCATTTCAAGTGTTGCTACAGACACACCGGTCTGCAACTCATCAAAGCAGTCTACGAGCCGTATTTATCAGGGTAAATACCTAATTGATGAAAGCACTGTTGCGGGAATCGAAACAGTAGTCGAAACGGTTGCCGCATGGCCGCGCCAACCCGCCAAGCTAACGGATTTGAAGTGTATGGCGTGTCAGTTGTTTTCCAGACTAGCGCGGCTGAAAGGTAACGCTGTGGCAGGCATCTCACCCGGCGCTCACGGACTGAAGATGATTGCGGGGCACCGACGCCCGTGGCTCCGCCGCAGGATGTTTTGCGCAGTGTGACGATACGACACCGCCTTGCGCGAGGCTCGTTGGCTCTCTGAATTCGTCGCCGGCGACAACGAAGAAGGTTCGGCAACTTGGAATGCGCATGCTTGCTGACACACTTGTAGACTGCTTTCTCCTGCGTGCAACGTTTGACAAGAACGCTCCAGCCGGGCCTCAAGGGGCTTCTCTCGGAGCCGGCGCGAAGTGGGGAGTTCGTTCATTGTTCGCAGCGGGGGCATTTCGCCGGGCGGTGAGCGGTGGGTGCCATTACGGGCCGCCGTCTTCCTGCCGATATGCGTGCATTCGGGGTTGATCCGGCGACGCGCCTAGAAGAGCTCACTCATGCATACCAGGGGGCCAGTTGTTTTTTTGGTGAGTACGCCAAGCTTCGCACCGTGGGTCGCGCCGCTGCGTCTGAGTGAATGGGTGTATGTACGAAGCGCCCGCTCGCCGAACTGACGCGGCGCTAGTCTATCGATCGCGCTGTACGCATCCCGTGATCAACTTCAAGCAGCGGCTCACCGCACTCGACGACCGGGGCGTCGCCTTCCGCTGGAGGGAACATCGGGCAGCGGTCGCACGCACCAGAAGACGATCACGCGAGAGCCGCAGGAGTTCATGCGGCGCTTCCCGCTGCATCTGCTGCCGGCCAGCTTCCATCGCTTCCGTCACTCCGGTCTGCTGGCCAATGCGGTGCGTCAGGCAACCTGGCGACGATACGGGACGTCGCTACGCGCACCGGCTGCGAGTCGCAAGCGATGGCCGAGAAACTCCGCCGTTCATGAGAGCACTTCACTCCCCTAGCCGCACAAGACTCCCGCCTCTCGGACCACTTCGCGGGCCCTCCCTCGAGCGCGTCCCGCCCGCCAGCGCGCGTTGTCGTGTACTCCTTAGGCCGCAAACAAGGGCGGGTGTCGAATAACGCGTAACAATTCGAACCGGTCTAACTATTTCGCGCACGGCGGCGTGCTCGCCATATATCACGTGATGTCTCGCCGAGATTTCCGGTCAAGCTCCCCTGTCGATCTCCGTTCCGCCCATCACGAGCGGCGGCGCTACTTCGCTCGCGCCACGCGTTTTTCCAACTCAGGCGACGGGATGCGTGCCAGTTCGATCACTTTGCCGTTGCGTATCTGCGTAATGATGACGGGCAGCAGCATCTCCTGCGGCGCCCCGTAGGTGGACGCTCCGCCGAACGCGGCCGGTCCGTAGCTTGACTCGAAGGTGATCTTCGGCAGCGTCTGAGCAACGACGCGCGGATCGATGCTCCCCGACTTCTCCATTCCTGCCTTGAGCGCCATCACAGCTTCCCACGCCGACATGCCGGCAATATCGAGCGGCTCGTGCATCGCCGGCTCGAACGCTGCGGCCACTTGACGCTGCACCGGCGTCGCGTTGGGTCCGGCAAAGTCGGCGCCCAGCCCCATATAAAGGTTTTCAACCGCTTTGCCGCCGGTGCGAATCACCGCATCGGACACCGTACCCGCAGACGCGATGCGAACACCATTCCACCCTTGATCCGCGATCGCGCGATAGAGCACACCAATGTCACCAGGCGGCGCACCTAGTGTATCGATCGCGTCCGGTTTGGTTTGCACGACCTTGGTTGCCACCGGTTGAAACTCGGTAGTGCCGCGCTCGTATTTCACGTAAGTGAGAACCTGAATGCCCAGCGCCTTGAGATGCGGCATGGCGGATGCCACTGCCTCTTCGTCGGCAGCGTCATTCGGGCTGATCAGCGCGATCGTTTTGATCGACGGATTCTGTTTCTTGACAAGTGTATAGAGCGGCCCCAGAAACTCGGTCGGCGTGTTCGTGATCGTGAAGGTTAGTGGATATTTCGGACCCTTGATCGAATTGGACCAGCTCACGGTAAACATGAGAATACCGGCGCGCTCTGACATACTCTGCGTCGCCGCGACGGCCTGCGTCGACATGCCGAATACGACATAGCGGATGCCGTCCCGATTGAACATCGTCTGGGCGACTTTGACCCCGTCGGCCGCCGTGTACTTGTTGTCGTACGCCGTCACCGCATAGTGATAGATCTTCCCGTTGACATTGACGCCACCATGGTCGTTCACATATTTGACGGCCACTTGCGCGACCCACTCCGCACTCATGCCCCAACTCGCTCCAGCACCCGACATCGGCACCGTCATTCCAAGGTGGATCACGTCGTCCGCTAACGCGGGCATGACGAACGTCGCGTTGATCGCCCACGCCGCGCATGCGGCGGCCAGCGTCCGACGTACAAACGAATAGTTATGCATCGTCCCCCCTGTAGCCCCACCGCGCAGGCGTGTCGGCCAGCTAGAACGTGTGCCGGATGCCAACCATGCCGCCGGTTTGGGACGCGCCGAAAGACGTGTTGAAACCGGCTCCGTCAATGCCAACGTTACTGCCTTTCGTGTTCCAGATCTTCGAGACCTGCGCGTAGAAGTCCGTGGTCTTGGAGACGAAGTAGTCCGCGAGGATCACGCCGCTTGTCGGGCCGTTGTGCAAATTGCGGATCTGCATGTGGTACCCGCCCGCGGACAGCGAAAACGCCGGCGTGAAGCGATAGAACAGACCCGACCAGTAAAGGTTCGAGCTTTGCGCCGACGCGCCGTTCTGCCCATTCAGCCAGCGATACCCCAGATAGCCTGTAAGACTGCCATACGTATAGGACGCACCGGCCACCACGCGCTGCAGCGCATTGCTTTGTGTGGCAATCGACGTGCCCTGCTGCTGATCGAACACGACACCGGCGCTAATCGGCAGCGAACCCTGATACATGGCCATCAGTTCCCATTCACGCCCGACCTTGCTTGCGCCGGGGACCTGCGCGCCGTTCACGATCGTTGAATCGAAGCCCGTGCTGTACATGCCGCCCAACGTAAAGCCAGCACGATTGATCGTGTAACGCACCGAGTTGTCCATTCGCGAGGCGAGGAACGAATCCATCGGATACGCCGAATAAAAGGCGAACTGCAAGGGGTCATACGTCCATAGATATTCGTACGCGAGATTCTTTTGCCGGCCCACGGTGACCGTGCCCCACGTTTTGCTGTCCAGGCCGACTACCGACGTACGCCCGAACTCGCGACCGCCCTGCGAAGACTGACCGGTGTTGATGAGGAAGCCGGATTCAAGGGTGAAAATCGCCTTGAGACCGCCACCCAGGTCTTCGACCCCTTTCAGGCCCCATCGATCGCCGAGCAGATTGCCCGCCTGCATCTGGACCTGACTGCTATTGGTCTTGTTACCGGTCGTCGTGGGGACCTGATTCTTGTATTCGATGCCGACGTCGAGCAAGCCGTACAGCGTCACCGACGATTGCGCGCTAGCTATTCCGGACACGGCGCCAAACGCCAGCGCGACGCAGATTTTCTTGTTGGTCATGAGAGACCCTTTCAATTCAGTCCAGCTCAGGATGAAGCGCGCATTAGCCAGAGATCAGAAGACCCACGCTCGTCGCGCACTGATTTTTCTCCGAAACTCATCAATCTTTATTTGATAGGTATCCTATTTAATCAAAAGACAAATCGTCCTTCCTGAAACAACTTCTTCGAGATTCATGATGTTCCGCCCTTCTACTCCGAACATCGCCAACCTTTCCCGGAGAATGACTTTAGTTTAGCCATCTAAGTTTCGTAGCCAATCAGGTGAATCCCTATCGGCTGATGCCCTACTCGCCGCTGTCGCGCTTGTCACCGCACCGATCGGCGCGCGGCAGTCGCCGTGGCATCGATCGCATGCGTGACAGGATCGATGACGACGCCATAATCCCGCAACGCACCTTCCACCGACACGTAACCGTCGAGTATGTCATCCAGTACCGACTGCGGATCACGTGCATAGGGGTCGCCGTATCCGCTGCCGCCTTGAGACTGATACTGGAATGTCTCACCGGCTTTCAGCTCGAATGCCGCCGAATGCGTAAGCGGTCTCTCATCGTCCGTATCCGGATTGATCGACGAGCGCAGACGCAGGGGACTGCGTCCACCAAATGCACCTTGTGGCTCTCCCGCCTGCATGCGACGGAAGTTGAGCGTGCAGTCTTCCAGTACGCGGTAGCGTTTTCGATAGCCCAAACCGCCCCGAAACTGGCCGGCGCCCGCCGAATCCGCAATTGTTTCGATGCGCTCGACCTGCACCGGATATTCGGTCTCGATGATCTCGACAGGCGTGTACGGCGTGTACTGATGCATCGGATTGACGGCCAGATTGCCATCGTGCGTCGGCGTTCCGCCAAGCGAGGGCGACATCAGTTCATAGGAGACCGCCGGCCTGCCCGAGCGGGCCTGGCGAAAGCCGAGTACTGGCCCCGAGGTGCCAAATCCGCTCGTCGCCACCGCACGTGCGGGATTGAAGCGTGCGAGTGCCATCAGGCACGCGCTGTACAGCATGGCAGTCGATGCAAAATACGATCCGACTGGCGCGGGAAACCTCGCTTCGGTGACCAGGCCGGGCTTACTGACAAGACGAATCGGCCGCAATGCGCCATAGTTAAGCGGAATGGATGGATCCATACTCGTGATGAGCGAGAGTGCCGCCGCGGCAAGTTGCGATTGCGGACGAATGTTTTGCGGGCTTGCCACCTGCGGGCTGCTGCCGGTCACGTCGAATGTGATTGTGTCGGCTTCTTTTCTCACTCTGACGTTAAAGCGTACTGGCGCCTTGAACAGATGACCATCGGCCTCGAAATGGGTTTCACCTGTATATTCTCCGTCCGGCCATTCGAGCAGACCGCGCCTCACGCGTCTTTCGGTAACGTCCTGCAACTCCTGAAACGCCGCGCGGATCGTGTCCACCCCGTAACTCTCACACAGCGCCCTCACCTTCTCCGCACCGACGCGTGTGCAACCAACCTGTGCCTGCAAATCGCCGCGCAACGCATCGGGTTGCCGGCTATTGCGCATCAACAATCGAACGACGTCTTCGATTGGCCCATCTGCCGTCGCATAGCGGACCGCGGGAATCAGAAAGCCTTCGTGATACAACTCGCGCGACGCGCCCGATGCAGAACCGGGCACCATGCCGCCAATATCGCTTTTGTGCGCGATACTCGCCGCAAAGCCGAGCACGTCGCCGTCGAAAAAGATCGGTGTGACGATTGCAATATCGGAAGCATGGAACGAGCCTCCCAGATACGGATCGTTGGCGATGAAGCTGTCGCCCTCATGCATCGTATCCAGCGGGTATTGTTCGAGAATGGCGCGCAACGTGAACTGATAGGGCATCAGGTGGACTTGCGAGCCTGAGAATACCGCGCAGCCGTCGCGGTCTGTAATCACCGCGCTGCCGTCTTTCGACTCGCGCAAAATCGTCGAGTAGCCGCCGTGAAACAGCAGATGTTCCATTGTCGACACGATTTCGCGCAGCCGGTTGTTCAGAACTTCGAGCGTGACAGGATTCACAATCATGATCGCCTCACACCTCCACAGTGATGATCAGCGTGCCGAAGCGCACGACTTCGGCCTTCTGTCGCGGCAGCAGCACCGTAGTCGAATCGAGTTGTTCGATGATCGCCGGTCCTTCGATCACATCACCGCGCCGCAAGCGCTCGCGGTGATACACCGGCGTGTCGATATAGTCGTCGAACTCCTCAAAGCGGGCGCGCCTCGTGCCCACGCGCGCGGCATCCGTGGAGCCCTCTCCTTGCGGCACATCGGGTAAGGTCAGATGAGGGACCGCACTCACGGACACCAGCCGCAAGTTCACGACCTCCGGCGTTTCGTGCGGCGCGGAAATCGCGTATACGCGCAGATGGGCCTCGTCGAATGCACGCCGCACCGTTTCCTTATCTGCATCGAGGAACGGCGGCGCCACGCATGGAATCGTCAGTTCATAGCCCTGATACGGATAGCGCAAGTCCATCTGATAATGCAGTTCCACTTCATCGGACGTGAAACCTTCCGCGTACGCTTCGTCAAGCGCCCGTTCGCGGAGCTCGCCGAACAGCTGATTGATCGTGGCCACGGAGAGCGCTGGTAACGGCGCGGGATGACTGCGCAGGTAGAAATGCTTGACGTCCGTTTGCAGTAGCCCCATCGCGCAACTAATGCCGGGATGCGGCGGCACGATCACGCGTGGAATGCCGACGTTTCGCGCCACGCGCGCTGCGTGTACCGGCCCCGCACCGCCGAATGCCACGAGCGCGAAGGTCCGGTGATCGAGCCCGCGCTCGGCAAACGCAAGGCGCGTATCGACTTCCGTGTTCACATTGACAATCGCGATGATGCCAAGCGCCGCCTCTTCGACGCTCAACCCCAGCGGCTCGGCAATGCGCTTGCGAATCGCTTCGCGCGCAAGGTTCGCGTCGAGCTTGACCTTGCCGCCCACAAGCGCATGCGGTTCAAGATAGCCGAGCACGAGATTGGCATCGGTCACGGTGGGCAACTCGCCGCCGCGGCCGTAACACGCGGGACCCGGCGCGGCGCCTGCCGATTGCGGCCCCGCCTTGAGCAATCCGTCCGGACCGATACGCGCGATTGTGCCGCCGCCCGCGCCCAGCGTGTTGATGTGAATCATCGGCGTGCCGACGTCCTGGTGGTTGATGCTGCCGTCGCGATTTTCCTGGTATTCGCCGCCCACCAGCACGGCGATATCCGTACTGGTGCCACCCATATCGAACGTGACAACATTCGGCTCACCCACGGCCAGGCCGAGTTGTGCACTGAATACCACCCCCGCCGCCGGGCCGGACAGTAACGTCTGGTTTGGATAGTTCGCGGCCATGTCGACACGCATCAGGCCGCCGTTCGACTGCATGATGAAACGTTGCTGTGTCGTAAGATTCAGCTCTTTCAGGCCCGTCGACAGCCGGCGCAGATAGTTCTCGATTACCGGACCAACATAAGCGTCCACCACGGTCGTCGACATACGCTGGTATTCGCGTATCACGGGCAGAATGACGCTCGACAGCGACACGCGGCACCCAGGAAATTCCTCACGAATGATCTGCGCCGTGCGCGCTTCGTGAGCATCGTTCATGAACGAGAAGAGGTACGCCACAGCAATTGCCGACACCCCCCGCTCTCTCAATCGACGCACCGCCGCGCGCACGCCGAGTTCGTCCAGCGGTTCCAGTTCGCTGCCGTCGAAAGCGATCCGTCCGTCGATTTCCTCGATATGGCGCTGACGTACGAGTGGGCCAGGCTTGCGCCAGAATGTATCGATCGCATCCGCACCCACCGGCCGCAATCCACCGCGCAGTTCATATACGGCCCGAAAGCCACGGTTTATCAGCAGCCCCGCCGTCACCCCTTTGTGTTCAAGCAGCGCATTGGTCGCAACCGTAGTGCCATGAGCGAAGAACCGAATCTCGGCCGGTGTCACCGCCGGGAACTCATCCATTAGCGTGGTCAGGGCGTTGAGCACCGCGCGCGAAGGGTCATCCGGGGTCGACGGAACCTTCGTGACATGCAGCGTCTGGCTTGTCACTTCTAGCGCGGCGACGTCCGTAAACGTCCCACCCGTGTCGATTCCGATTATCCAGTTAGACATTCAACACTCCGATGTACTGCGCTCGCGTATTGCTCCCACGAGGCAGCCGGAAAACCACATTCACCCCTGACAATCCGGGCCGCTTCCGTTTTCACTCCAACTCAACTTAGATACCTAACAATATAACGCACAGTCCCACTTTCAACCAGGTAGAACCCTTGCGACGGAAAATATGGCAAGCTGCACGCTGATACGCAAGCGCACAACCGCACGAGCGAATGGGCAAGTGCAAAAGGCCACATGCTTTACGCATGCGGCTCCAGAACTGCGGGATGCGCGGACTAGAGTCCCAGGTAGGCGCGGCGAACGTTCTCGTCGTCGGCGAGCGCCTTCGACCGCCCGTGCAGATGGATATACCCGTTTTCCACGACGTAGGCCTCATCCGAATGCTTAAGCGCCAGCGACGCGTTCTGCTCGACCAGTAGCACGTCGATGCCGTCTTCGCTGACCGAACGAATGATGTTGAGAATGCGTTGAACGATGACCGGAGCAAGGCCCACCGAAGGCTCGTCCATCATCAACAGACGAGGTGCTGCCATCAACGCGCGCCCGAAGGCGACCATCTGTTGCTGGCCGCCGCTCAGCATCGAGGCCTTTGCATTGAGCCTGGTCGTCAGATCGGGAAAGTACTCGAGCACCTGATCGAGCGTGCGCTTGATGGCCACCTTGTCGGTCCTGAGCCACGCACCAATCTTCAGGTTCTCGAGTACCGTCATTGAGTGGAAGAGTCTTCGGCCTTCCGGTACGAGTACGATGCCACGCTGTGTAATCTGATCGGGCTTCAAACCGGTGATGTCTTCGCCGTAGTAGCGCACTCGCCCTTTCGCAACCGGCAGCATGCCGGTGATGCCTTTCATGATGGTCGTCTTGCCGGCGCCATTCGAACCGATCAAGGTGGTCAGCGTGCCATGCTTGACCGCAAAGTCGACGCCGAACACGACGCACACCTTACCGTAGCGGATCTCGAGTCCCTCGACGGCCAGACACTCGCTGCTCATGCATCGTCTCCCAAATAGGCCTTGATCACTTCAGGGTTGGTGCGAATCTCCGCCGGTGTTCCCGAGGCGAGCAGTTGCCCATAGTTGAGCACCATGATCCGGTGCGAAATCCCCATCACCGAACGCATGTTGTGATCGACAAGAATGATCGTCGTGCCGTACTCGGCCTGAATGCGCTTGATGATGTCGATCGCGAAGTTGCTTTCGGTGGAGTTCAATCCGGTGAGCGGCTCGTCAAGGCCGAGCAGAACCGGCCGTGCGGCAAATGCGATCGCAATGCTCAGCATGCGCTGGCGGCCGTGAGGAAGCGTGCCGGCTGTTTGATCGAGAAGCGTCTCTAGTCCCAGCAATTCCGCAGTCTCGAGTACGCGCCGTTTTCGTGACGCGTGATCACGCAGGCTTTGCATCGTGCCGACAAGGATGTTGTCGTAGACGCTCATCGTGCGAAGCAGACTGCTGTGCTGAAACGTACGACCGAAACCGCGACGGCTGATCTTGGTGGCGCGAAGCTTCGTCACATCTTCGCCGCGAAAATAGATGCGGCCGCGCGAAGCTCGCGTGTGCCCGCTAATCACGTTGAATGTCGTGCTCTTTCCTGCGCCGTTCGGACCAATCAGTCCAAGCACTTCGCCTTCTCGAACCTGAAAACTCAGATTGTTCAGCGCCTTGACGCCGCCATACTGCCGGCTAATGCCGTCTGCGACGAGCAGCGGTTCGCTGCTTGAGTTGACCGATGAGTTGGCCGACGAGGTAGCGGGTGTACTCATTGCTTTGACACCTCCGTGCGGCTCCCCACACGCTGTTCCGAGCCGCGAAGCGACGAACGCCATCCAGTCCGCCAGAACGAACCTTCGACTATCCAGCGCCAGACACCCAGCAACCCGTCGGGCAAGACCAACATGCTTGCAGCGATTGCTCCACCGAACACAATCTCTTCCCATTCACTATGACCCTGCAAGGCCTGATCGAGACATGTCAGGATTGCCGCGCCGATCACCGTGCCAATGATGTGACTCTGCCCGCCGATCATGATGTACGCGAGCAGGAACACCGCGACGGAGAACTGGAAGTCCGGCGGGCTGATGATCGCATTCGTAAACGCGGTCAGCGAACCGACGAAACCGACCGCCACCGAAGCAAGTACAAGACAGACCACTTTGACTCGAATGATATCGACACCGACCGACGCCACGATCGAATCGTTGTCGCGAATCGCCTGAAACAGCCTGCCGAGTGGCGAGCGTTCGCAGAGATAGAGAATCAGCATCCATACGCTGCACACACTCAACACCAGTGCGGGCAACCAGCCTTCCATGTAGGGCGGCAGATAGATCCCGACCATGCCCGCATTGCCGCCTACGTAGTCCCACTTCGTATAGATCAGCCCCATCAATGCGGTGAAGGAGAAGCCTATCAGCATGAAATAAGGGCCTTTGACGCGCAGGCATACAACGCCGAACAGGCAACTCGTCACGCCGGCCACCGCGCTACCCAGCAGGATCGCCGCGATAAACGGCCAGCCGAAGTTGACCGTGGCGATTGCCGTGGCGTATGCGCTCAAGCCCATGAACGCTGCGGTTGCAACGTTTTTCTCGCCGATCAGCAGAACAAAGCGCAAGCAGACCGCCGCCAGCGAATTCAGTGCGATCCACATCACCATGCTCTGACCGTAGCGATTTTCCGCAAAGATCGAATAGGCGAGTAGCGCGATGAAGATTGCGGCAACCAACACTCGGCCGACGCGCGGCGTCTTCCTGACCGATTGCCCCGTGAGTGCCACGCTTCCTTTTTCCGTGTTCATACGATCTTCACCGCTTGGCCCATGAATCCGCGCGGACGCAGGAGTAGGAAAATGATCACCAGGATGTTCGACACGATCGCCGCACTGGTGAGGTCAAAGTAATAGCCACCGAAACTCTCAATGGCCGCGATAAGAAAACTGGCGAGAATCGCACCTGGAATACTGCCCAGGCCGCCGACGATAATGATGATGAACGCCTTGACGAGATAGTCGTCACTGATCGTCGGTGTCGTCGAGACCAGCGGAGCGATGAGACCTCCGGCGACTGCCGCGAGGATGGAACCCAGCGCGAACCCGTAGCACGAAATCCGGCGATAGCGGATGCCTTGTAGCATGGCCGCCTCGTAATCGTCCGAGATGGCGCGCAGCGCATTACCCAGACGGGAGCGCTGCACGAACGCGTTGAGCGCGAGCGTGACTCCAATCGCCACGCCGAAGATCAGCAATCGCTGTGCATTGACCACGCCACCTAGCACGGTGATATCGCCTGATACAAGCCGTGGTGTGACGCGTGGCGCACCGCCGAACAACGCGAGCAGGATGCCTTGCCCCATGAACAGGAAGCCCAGCGATAAGGTGAACGACCCGAGCAGGTCGCGCGTGAATTTGTAGAAACCGCCCCAGTACAGCGCCATGGAAAGCACTGCGATGAAAACGATTGAACCGACGAAAGAAGCGACATACGCGGCCCAAACGGGCCAGCCGAAGGCGTTCGTCAATGTCGGTAGCGCACTCGAAATCAGCAACGCCGTAGCGGCAAAGAACTGACCGTGCGCGAAATTGATGATCTTCATCGTGCCGAAGATCAGCGTGAGTCCAAGTGAAAACAGCACATACACCGAACCGATTTCCAGCGTATTGAACAGCAATTGAATGAACAAGCCCATGTCCGCGGTCCTTTGTTCGGTTCGTGTGAAGGTCAGACTTGCAGCAGCATCGGGGACGCCGAACAACAGATCGGGAAAACGTTCACGTGAGCCTCCTCGGTGTGAATCGCCGTCTCATGGACCATTGCATGTTTCCCTATGCGATCCCTGTCTCATGGTGTCGAGCTTTCTTATGCATTTAATATTCGATGTCTAAGATTATGCCAGGGGTACAGTGAAGTCAAGACGAGTGGACGCCCGCGTAAACGCGAAGTGCGACGACGCACAGAGGGTCAAGCGAGTGTGCTGCGATGCGATAAAACAGGCGTCAATTGACAAAGCATGTTCTTTTGTTAGACTGCTAATCGTTTCATCCAAGCGGCTGCGTTCGAGACTCAACAACGCGCTTCGACCACAAGCAAGGAGACACTATGTCCAGATATCTGGTGATCGGCGGCAACGGGGTGATCGGTCACTTTGTCACTCGTGCACTGGTGGAAGCCGGGCATCGCCCCGTTGTGATGTCGCGAAGCGGTAACACTGAACTGATCAGCGACATCGCAGCTTCGTGTGATCTGCTGACTGGCGACGCGTCCGCTGCCGACAGCGTCGACGCCGCGATCAGCGCCCACGGCATCACGCATATCGCGCATCTCGGCGCAACCCTCACGAGCGTGACGGAGAATACGCCCGCGCTCGGTATGCAGTTCAACGTTGGCGGCGCTGCCAACGTATTGGAAGCAGCAAGAAAGCACGGCGTCAAACGCGTAGTGATGGCGAGCAGCAAAGCCGCTTATTCACCCATCAGCGGAGAATTCGCCCATCCGACCTATCGGCCCATGCCGGAGACTGCGCCCACCGAACCCGCTACCGTGTACGGTATCTCGAAGCTGGCGGGCGAATTGCTCGGCCGCTGGTTTCGCGATCGCCACGGGGTTGAATTCGCCGCGCTGCGCTTTGGCTCGACGATCGGACCAGGCAAGATCTCCCGTCATGGTGGCGCGCACAGCAGGTACAGCGTGATTATGGAAAATCCAATGGCGGGGTTGCCGGCTGAGATTCCCAAAGGCGGCGACGCGGTGTGCGACGCACTATTCAACGGCGAGGTAGCGCGCGGCATTATTGCGGCACTCGACGCTCCCCGCCTCAATCACTCGGTGTACAACATCGCAACCGGGACCGGCTTTACGCTGAAGCAGTTTGGTGCGGCCGTCAAACGGCGCTTCCCAGACGCAGAGATATCCATCGGACCGGGTACCGATACCGGATCAATGAATTGCATTCTGGACGTAAGCCGCGCGAAAGAAGATTTGGGTTTCGTAGCCGACCATGATGTTGACCGGATCGTCGACGGCTACATTGCTACCATGCGTCGGCTCAATCTGCAGGCGCCCGCGCCTCACTGAAGCAGTCTGCGGTTCGCAACGGGCGCCGCTCACCGGCGGCGCCGGTGGAACGTACCAGTTGCGTCACTCCTCCTGTTCGAACATGGCCAGTACGACGATGGGCAGCAGTTGCTCCGCGTAAGGTCTAGGGGCGTCCACCCTGATCAGCGTCGAGTCGACGCGATAGTCCCCCATCGATTGTTCCACCTGGCGCTCAATACCCGCGATGGTTTCCTTTTCAGCCGCGCCTGCCTCACCGTCATGCACGAACTGAAGCGTCACCTGGCGCTGCGCCAGATCCGCTGAGATAGAACGGATCTTTTCCGGCAGCGGCCAACTGAGCGCGCGATTGACACTGCCGATCAACTGGCGATGTTCTTCGTTGGTCATGATACCCTCAGGAAAATAGAATTAGATCGCTAATAATGTAGCGTCGCACTACATCCCCTGTCAATTGCCGATTCCGAGGCCTGCGGCAGTGCGCGAACCGTTTGGCGGGTTGGCAGGCTGCCGTGTATCCTTAATCAACAAACAACCTTCCTGGATTGCGATGGCGACCCAACATAACGAAAAACCGGCGCTACCGATGCCGCGCAACTGGCGCGACGCCGTACCGAACGATCGGCTCGGGCACCTGGTCAAGGACGCGGCGCGCGCCATGGCGCGCGGTCTGCAAATTCGCCTGATGGAGCATTCGGTTTCGTATGGTTATTGGCCTTTCTTGCGCATTTTGTGGGAGCGGGAAGGCCTGACTCAGCGCGACCTCGCCGAGCTTGCAGGACTGCGTGAACCAACTGCCTATAACGCGCTGCAGCAAATGGAGAAGCTCGGATACATCACGCGCCGCAAGTTGCCTGGCAACATGCGCAATATCTGCGTTTACCTGACGCCATCGGGAAAGGCGCTTCAGAAGCAACTCATTCCGCTCGCCGAAGATTTGCATGAAGTCGCCGTTCGAGGCATTGCCGACAAGGACCTCGCCATCGTGCGCAAGGCGTTGCAAACCATGGTGCGCAATCTCGAAGAAGACGAACTCGAAGCGAACCGCCTCATGCCGCCTTCGCGCAAGATCGTGTGATGCCCATGACGGGCGATGCGGTTGCAGGAATCGCCGGAAATCGCATGCGCCCAACAAATACTTAGGGATATAATAAAACCGCCTGAAGACCGGCGCTTCGCGCGTGCGCACCGGTCCCAATCTTCATCTCCTGCAGAGCCGCGCGCCGGCATTCCGGATCAGGCGTGACGTGAAAGCATCTATCGGGAAGACGTCCATCGCCGATACGGCGGCACGGGACGGCACGGCGAACGTGCTGCAAGACGGCGTATGCGCTCCGCAACTCTATTGGGGCATTCTGGTCGTCACGCTGAGCACCGCGTTAGGCGCTTTGGACACGGTTATTGCCAATGTGGCGCTGCCGACCATCGCGCAAGACCTGCATGCGTCCCCCTCCGCCTCAATCTGGATCATCAACGGCTATCAGATCGCTATCGCCATTTCGCTACTGCCGTTCTCCTCGCTCGGGGACCGCATCGGCTATCGTGCTGTCTATCTGACCGGCATCACTGTGTTCACGCTCGCGTCGCTCACGTGCGCGCTTTCGCATACGCTCGTCGAGTTGACTTTGTCGCGTGTCGCGCAGGGGTTCGGTGCAGCCGGCATTGCGAGCGTGAATACGGCGTTGGTGAAAACGCTCTATCCCTCCCGCCTGCTCGGCCGCGGTGTCAGCATCAACGCCTCGGTGATCGCCACCGCGTCGGTGGCCGGACCTACCGTAGCCGCGTCGATCCTGTCGATCGCGTCATGGCCATGGCTTTTTGCCGTCAACGTGCCGCTTGGTATCGCGGCGCTCCTGCTCGGATTCGTCGCGCTGCCGAGCAGTCTCACGCATCGCAACCGCTACGATGTGATCAGCGCTTTGCTCAACGTACTCACGATCGGCTCGCTGGTACTGGCTGTCGATGCCTTTGGGCACGGCGGCAACGCGCTGACCGTCATGCTTTATTTGTGCTGCACGGTCTGCGTCGGATACGCGTTCGTCAAGCGTCAGCTCGGTCGCGAGACACCTCTCCTTCCGGTCGATCTGCTGCGCGATCCGGTCTTTGCGCTCTCCGTCGCCACTTCGATCTGCTCATTCATTGCGCAGATGCTCGCATTCGTCTCTTTGCCATTCTTGCTGCAACGGACCTTTGGATACACCCCTGCACATGTCGGCCTTCTCTTGACGCCCTGGCCGCTCGCCGTGCTATGCATGGCGCCCATATCCGGCGTTCTTTCCGACCGCTACCCAGCCGGTGTTCTTGGCGGCATCGGCCTCGCAGCGCTCGCAACCGGGCTTGCACTACTTGCGTGGCTGCCCGCCGATCCTCCGGCCATCACCATCGCCTGGCGGATGGCATTGTGCGGTCTCGGCTTTGGCCTCTTCCAGTCACCCAACAATCGCGCGATTCTGGCCGCCGCACCGCGCGGGCGAACCGGCGGCGCCAGCGGAATGATCGGTACGGCACGCACACTGGGTCAGACAATCGGTGCCGCGCTTGTCGCGTTTGCATTCGAGGTCGTTCCACAGCACGAAGCCAGTGTCGCCCTCGCGGCGGGGGCCGGCTTCTCCGCGCTCGCGGCATGTGTGAGCCTGTCGAGACTCGCCGCCGCACGTCCGGCGAAGTGAACTGCCGCTGCGCGCCGCCATCGCGCTCATTTCCCCACGCGATAGTTAGTTTTTCGAACGGTTTGACGTTGACGCAATAAACATAGATAGCTAATATAAATCAACCTGTTTGACCGCTTCTTCCGTGTGCGGCGCTGCGTGATGAGTCAGCTGATACGCACGACGGATTGTCACTGATCTCTCCCGGAGGTGAACTCATGCTGACAGCAGAACAGAACCAGCTGCTTACGCGCGTTGGTGCAGGAACGCCCGGCGGCGAACTGATGCGCCGCTACTGGCATCCCATTGCCGGTGTCGACGAATTCTCCGACGGCCGCAGCGCGCGTCGCGTACGGTTGCTCGGCGAAGACCTCGTGTTATTCAAGGACCGTCAAGGCCGTTTCGGCTTGATTGCGGAACACTGTCCACACCGGCGTGCGTCGCTCGCATACGGCATTCCTACCGAGGACGGCATTCGCTGCCCGTATCACGGCTGGCACTTCGACGCGCAAGGAAACTGTATCGACCAGCCTAACGAGTCGGCGGAAACGTGCTTCAAGGAACGCGTCAAAACGCCGGCGTATGCAGTCGAAGAACTCGGCGGCATGCTATTCGCGTACATGGGACCGGAGCCGCGCCCGCTGCTGCCGCGCTTCGATGGTTTCGTGATCGAACCGGCGGTACGCATGATCGGACGTGCGGTGATCCCGGCTAACTGGCTGCAGATCATGGAGAACTCGGTCGATCAGGTTCATACGGAATGGCTGCATGGTCATCTGTACGAGAACCTGAAAGAGAAAGAAGGTGTGCGCGTCGCAATTACCAAGAAGCACGTCCGTATCGGCTTTACCGAGTTCGAGCATGGGATCATCAAGCGGCGTCTGCTCGAAGGTCAAAGCGAAGATTGCGACGACTGGCAGGTCGGCCATCCACTCGTGTTTCCGAACATGCTGGCAGTAGGCTATGCGTCGAAGAAAGCGGGCAGCCGCATGTCGTTCCAGATTCGTACGCCGATGGACGACTCGCATACTTTGCACCTCTGGTACACCACGTTCGTGCCGCCTGCAGGCACCGAAATTCCAGCGCATCTGCGCGAACGCGTGCCGGTCTATGAGGTGCCCTATGTCGACCGGCGTGGCGACTATCTGCTCGACATGATCGATTCGCAGGACATCATGGCGTGGATCACGCAAGGTCCGATCGCCGATCGCACAAAGGAAAATCTCGGCTCGACCGACCAGGGCGTGGCGATCCTCAGGCGCATGGTGCATCGTGAACAGGCCAAGGTCACGCGCGGCGAGGACCCGTTGGGCACGGTGCGCGACGCAGCGATGAACGAGCAGATTCATCTGCCGCTGGAACAGGACAAGTATCATTACAACGACGGCTTCACCAGCATGCTCGGGCGCACTCAGGCACGGTATTCACCCTATGCGCGCGATCTCATCCGGCTTTTTTCACCGGAGCACGCCGAGGCCTTCGAGCGCGTTCTGGAGATGCTCTAGAAGCGATGACGGCGGGTGCTGCCGTCTGGCGCCCGCTTCACATTGCCACTAAATGAAATGACACCGCTAGTTGGTGACTAATGGCGGCTCGACACCCGGATCGAGCTGCATATCGAAAGTGGCCAGTAGCGCCGCGATCGTCGAGTAGTTACCCATCAACGCCACCAGATCGATCAGCGAGCGCTTGCCGAACGTCTTGAGCGCCCGTTCGTAAGTGCGCGAACTCACGCGATGCGCGCGAAATATTTCCCGGCCCAACGTAATGACAAGCGCGTCGGTTTGATCGAGCGCGGCGAGGCGCCGATCGCGCCGAATCGCGTCGATGGTGTCTTCCGGTACGCCCGCGCTGAGCGCGGCCGCTTCATGGACGGCCCACTCGAACTGACTGTCGCAACAACGCGCTGTGGTGAGTATCGCGACCTCACGTACGCGCGGTGAAAATGCCGCTTCAAAGCGCAAATAGCGCAACAGCGGACGGTTGCGCTTGGCGAGTTCCGGACTGTGCAATTGCAGACCGCCCGGCCCGCGCAGGCCACGTATCGAATGCGCCCCGGGCTTCACGTGCGCATCGAAAATAGCTTGCGCTTCCGTGTCGAGGCTCGCGCGATCGGGTAGCGGCAACCGGCAGCCCGATTGCGGATCAATGTCGATGGGATACATGGTGTGGCCTCCGTGACGCGCACTTGACGCGCCTTGCGCCCTCACTGGCTCGCCGCCTGTCCGATACCCGCTTTCTTCTGCGCGTCCTGCAGATTCGACGGATAAGTGGATCCCACCTGATTCGGCTTATAACCGTTCTTTTCGAGCGTCCGCAATTCAGCTTTGTTCTTCGCATGGGCAGCTTTTCGGTCTGCCTTACGTTGCGCCTTGCGCTCGGCTTTCGTGGCCGCGCTGGAGGCAGCGTCCGAGCCCTGCGCCCACGTCGGCGCTGCCGAAACCGTCATCAGCGTTGTTGCCATGATCGTGACCAACCATGATTGTGTGACCGTCGACATCGCTATGTCTCCTTGTTCGTTAGTTTCGTGAAGCTCTCCTCGCCCACGGCAAACATCGCTTCCATTTCGCGCCGCACACATACGTCCTGGCGTTTGGCGTCATAGCGCATGTCTTGCCATCGCACCACCGTGCCCGCGGCGATGTCGCGGACCAGTTCCATTCCGTGCGCGACACCGATCGGCAGCGCGCCGATCGCCAGCGAATCCGTGGCGGGCATCAGCTTGCCGTACACGGTATAGCCACCTTCACCGTCGAGGCGCTCGCCCGCGCGCAACGCGCGTTTGCTTGTGGCCACCGCATCGGCCCGGAAGCCGCCGGTCGATCCCGTTGCTTCGCCGCGCAACGCCACGCTCGCCACCGACGTGCCCAGTTCGAGGCCAATCAGGTGATAGGGTTTGTACATGGCCGCGAAGCGGCCACTTGCGTCCGTTCTCAAGCCGTATTGCGCGAAGCATTCGCGTACGTAGCGGCTCATTGCTTCGATGACCACGTACACGCCCCAGCGCAAATCGCGAAACACCGGGCGTCCATCGCGTTCGAGCGATGACACGACTTCAACGGTGCCGCTCCGCTCCAGCACACCACCGGCGTCGACCGGTTTCAACAGTGCCGGAAGATCGTCGGCGCCGCAGGCGAGAAACGCGAGTCCATCGGTGGCGGGCGTGAGTGCGCAGGCGTTCGCAACAGCCGCCATTTCAAGTGCCGATTTCGTGCCGTCCACGAATGAATTGAACATCTGCGCGTTGAAATCTCCGCTTTGCACCTGCTCGTCGGTAAAGCCGTAGTGGCGCCAGACGGTATCCGGCGTCGACTGTCGATAAGCCGGCAAATAGCGGGTGCCTTTGCCCGCGCAAACGATTTCGAAGCCACAGGTGCGCGCCCAGTCGACCAGTTCCGCAATCAGCGCCGGTTGATCGCCCGATGCCATCGAATAGACAACACCCGCCTCCTGAGCGCGGCGCGCCAGCAGCGGACCCGCGAGCACGTCTGCTTCGACGTTGACCATCACCACATGTTTGCGGTGCTCGCAGCACAGCAACGCGTGACGCACGCCGGCAGCCGGATGACCGGTCGCTTCGATAACGACGTCGACTGCCCCGCAGGCAATGAGCGCGGACGCGTCGTCGGTAACGAACGTCGATCCTGTGTCGAGGGCGTCACGCCAATCCGTCGCAGCATAGGCGGACGCGCACCAGCCTACCCGTTGCAGCGAATCGCGCGCGCGCTGCGGCGACAGATCGGCAATCCCGAGCAGATGTACGCCAGGTGTCGTGCGCACTTGCGACAGATACATCGAGCCGAATTTGCCCGCGCCGATCAAGCCGACACGTATCGGCCGGTTCGACGCAGCCCGGGCTTCGAGCTTCGCGATCAACGACATGAACGTCCTCCGCAGCGTGTGGCGCGTATTACGTTCCGGTCATTCGACCGCTTCCGCCGGCAACGTGATGCGCCGCATTACGCGACGCTGTTTGGGATCGAAGTCCGTGCGTGCGTGCAAAGCGCAGCGGTTATCCCAGATGAGCACGTCGCCGACTTGCCAGCGATGCGAGTAGATGAATTGTTGCTGCTCCTGATGAACAAACAGATACTCGAGCATCGCATCGCTTTCTTCTTCCGGCATGCCTTCAATACGTGCAGTCATCAAGCGATTGACGAACAGCGATTTGCGCCGTGTGACAGGATGAGTGCGCACCACGGGATGAACGTGGCTGGGTGCTTCCGCATTCGGCTGTCCGCGTCGGGTCGGATTCAGCCCGTAGTCGTACACGTTCAGCGCCCTGAGACCTTTAATTTTTTGCTTCACGTCGTCCGGCAAGGTTTCATACGCCTTGTACGTGTTGGCGAATAGCGTATTGCCGCCTTCGCTCGGAATCTCGATGGCATACAGCATCGTGCCTGTTGACGGGTGATCGCGATAGCACTGGTCGGAATGGAACTGCATCTCGCCGTCGGGAAGAATGCCGTCCGGACGATCCGGCTGCTTCACATTTGTCACGTAGACGAGTCCCTCGACACGTTCGAGAGCCGGAATATGGCCTGATGACAGCGCGCCACCTCCGAACAGCCTGCCGAAGCGCACCTGGTCCTCTTCGGATAACGTCTGGTTGCGGATCAGCACGACCAAGTTCTCATGCCACGCGTCGAGAATCTTCTGATTCTGCTCGGGCGAGAGATCGCGCAAATCGATACCCTGCACCTCGGCTCCCAATGCGTCGGATAGTGGCCGTGTCGTCACGAGGCCCGCCATCTGTGTTTGCTCGCTCATAACTGTCTCCTTGAATCGCTTGCGGATCGACTTGTGTGATGCGTGAATGCGGTGTCGGGCTTCGGCGTAACGTTCACCATAGCCCGCACATCCGCGTCCTGCTGCTGAGACGTTGGATGTGTCGCCGATGCGCGCAGCGCGGACGACTCGCTGGATCGGCTGGCGATCATCTCCGCCGCCTTCTCCGCGATCATCAGCACCGCGGCATTGATGTTGCCGCCGACGATGTCCGGCATCACCGACGCATCCACCACCCGCAAGCCGCGCACATTGCGGACGCGCAACGATGCGTCGACAACGGCGAGTGGGTCGTCGGCGGTGCCCATCCGGCAAGTGCCCGCCGGGTGATGCGAAGTGGCCGATGTGCGCCGCATATGCGCATCGAGCGCTGCGTCGGATGTCTGATCGGCGCCCGGCAGCGTCTCGTTGCCGATGAACGGTTGCAGCGCGGCCTGGCTAGCGACTTCGCGGATCAGCCGCATGCCAGCGCGCAGCGTACGCGCGTCGCGTTCGTCTTCGAGGAAATTGAAGTGAATTTTTGGCGCAGTACGCGGGTCTGCCGACGCGAGTTCGATCCGACCGCGACTGCGAGGACGCAGCAGCACCGCGCGGCACGCGAAGCCATCAGCTACGGGGCAGCGAAACG
This sequence comes from Paraburkholderia sp. RL17-347-BIC-D, assembly GCF_046027915.1. Classification (NCBI taxonomy): domain Bacteria; kingdom Pseudomonadati; phylum Pseudomonadota; class Betaproteobacteria; order Burkholderiales; family Burkholderiaceae; genus Paraburkholderia; species Paraburkholderia sp. RL17-347-BIC-D. The sequence goes on along the minus strand of NZ_JARESS010000039.1, from coordinate 8,476 downwards.
GTGCAAACCACGGACCCGCGCCCGGTGGCAAGGCACGAAACAGCAACTGGATGTCGGGGAGTGCCAAAGCATTGTCGGTCTTCAGGAAGCCGGTCCAGCCGCTCGGCAGGTCCGTCCAGAAGCCGTTGCGGAACAGAAGCGCCTGGGCGATCCCGCGCGCCACTCGGTCCAGGCGCATCTCACGTTGAAAGATCCCCGGTACGCTTCGTGAGAATTCAACGCTTGCCCACAGATGGTCTTGCAGATTGCGCCCGACGCCCGGCACGTCGGCCTTGATGGGGACGCCATGACGTTCGAGCTGCGCGGGGTCGCCGATGCCGGACAGCATCAGAAGATGCGGCGAATGAATCGTCCCGGCGCAGAGAATGACTTCGCGATCGGCTTCGACGTTCTGCGCCTCGCCGTCCACCACGACTCGCGCGCCAGTCACGCGGTCGCCGCTGAATAGCAGCGTCTGCACCGCGGCGCGCGTCATCACACGCAGATTGCTGCGATTGAGCACGGGTCGCAGATACGCGGAAGCCGCGCTCGAACGGCGACCGTTAGCCAAGGTCAATTGCAGGCGGCCTACCCCTTCCTGCGTATGGCCGTTATAGTCCGGCGTGGCCGGCAGGCCGGCTTCGTGCGCCGCGCGCATCCATGCGTCCACTAACGGATCAGGATATTGCGACGTGCATGTCGCGACGGGCCCGACGCCTCCACGAAACTCCGACGCTCCGGCCTCCCAATGCTCCTGCCTGCGGAAATACGGCAGCACGTCCTGATAGGACCAGCCAGGCAAGCCGTACGAGGCCCATCGATCATAGTCGCCTGCATGGCCGCGCACGTAAGCCATCGCGTTCACCGACGAACAGCCACCAATCACCTTGCCCCGCGCGCACTCAATACGTCTACTGTCGAGTCGTGCTTCCGGCTCGCTGTGCAAACCCCAATCGAAACGCGGCGAGCCGTGCAAACGCCCCCAGCCAAGTGGAATGTGAATCCACGCGCTGCGATCCCATCCGCCCGCTTCAATCAGCAAAACATTGGTATCGCCCGCCTCGGTCAGGCGCGCGGCGAGCGCGCAACCAGCCGAGCCCGCACCGATGATGATGTAATCGAATCGCGATGTTGTGCTCATGGGCGCCGTCGGAACACGTAAATATTGGACCAATTAGCGCAATGTGACGTGAAGGGACTTTTGCCTGGTATAGCTGAGCAATTCGTCCATACACTCCTCACGCCCCACGCCGCTGTTTTTAGTTCCGCCGAACGGCATGCCCGTGTAATGGCCACCGCCGCCGTTCACCCAGACATAGCCGCAATCGAGCTTCATCGCAATCTTCAAGGCCGCATTCAGATCGTTCGACCAGAGTGCCGCGGCCAGACCGTATTCGGTCGCGTTCGCGAGCGCCAACGCTTCATCAGGCGAGCGCCATTTCAGCACCGAGAGCACCGGACCGAATACTTCCTCACGCGCGATGCGCATGTCCCGCGTCACGCCGGTAAAGACGGTCGGCTCGACCCAATAACCGCGCCCGAAGGATTCACCCGGCGGCCGTTTGCCGCCTGTCGCCAGGTGCGCGCCGTCGGATTTCGCGATGTCGATGTATTCGAGCACGCGCCGATAATGACGCTCCGAATTGATCGGCCCCATTTGGGAGGTTTCGTCAAGCGGGTCGCCGAGTTTGAGCGACGAGACTGCCGCAACAACACGTTCCACTACGGCGTCATGAATCGACTCGTGCAGGAGCAGGCGGCTCGTCGAGCCGCATGACTGACCCTGCCACGCGAAATTCATTCCGGCGATCGCGGCATTCGCCGCCACATCAGGATCGACGTCGGGAAACACGATCATCGGATTCTTGCCGCCCAGTTCGAGTGAAACCTGCTTGACGCACACTTCCGCCGCGCGGCGCTGAATCATCATGCCCGTGCCCACCGATCCGGTGAACGCGATGCGCCGCACACGCGGATGGCGCACGATCGCGTCGCCGGTGATCTGCCCCGGACCCGGCAGAATATTGACGATGCCGGCGGGCAATACATCGGCACACACTTCGCCGAGTATCGCGGACGACAACGGGCTCTGTTCCGGTGGCTTGATCAACGCGGCGTTACCCGCCATCAGCGGTCCCGCGAGCGCTGCTACTTCGAAATAGATCGGATGGTTGAACGGCACGATGCGCGCGACCACACCGAACGGCTCGCGCATCGACAGATGCAGGCGCTCTTTCGAAAATGGCAGCGTCTCGCCCTTGATTTCGCACGCAATGCTCGCGTAGTACTCGAGCAGATGCACCGCGCCCGCCAGATCGCCGCGCATCTTGCCAATGGTGTTACCGGTGTCGCGCACTTCGAGTTGCAAAATCTCGTCGCGGCGTTGCATCAGGCGGCGGGCCAGCTCACGTAGCCGCTCGGCCCGATCGCTCACGTCGAGCGCGGCCCACGAGGGTTGCGCGCGCTCGGCTGCACTGACCGCGCGTTCCACGTCGTCAGCGTCGGCAATTGCGCTACGGCCAATTGGCGTTTCGTCGGCGGGATCCAGCGAGACCGCCCATTCGCCGCGCACGCCCGCGCCAAGCTGCCCGTCGATCAGCAACGGATAATCCCGCAAGCCGGTCTCGTCGCCGGCACGTACCGAGGTCGTCTCCACCATTCGCTCGCTGGTAAATTTAAAATAAGATACCTAAGCTTATGCCGGATCAGTAGCAAGTCAAGTCAGGAGTAACCCCTTTTCGCGGGTACGGTCATGCTCCGATCTCCGTCACCAGCATGTTGCAGAACGTATCGACTTCTACGTGCTGGCCCGGATAAACCACCGTCGTCGACGTGCGTTCCTCGACGATCAATGGACCGATGAGCCGCGTGCCCGGATACAGATCGTTGCGGCGATAGACCGGTGTCGGAACTGGCGCTTGCGGACCGAACCACGCATCGCGCGTTTCGAACGGGGCCGGCGTGACGTTTTGCGCGATTTCGAAGGTTTTCATCGCCGGCTTCGGAATCTGCCCGACGCCCGTCACCTGGAAGTTGACGATCTCGACCAGTTGTTGCTGCGCCATGTGTCCGTAGCGGCGGTGATGCGCTTCATGAAAGCGCTGCTGCAACGTCTCGAGGTCTTGCGGGCCGTTCAGCGCGGGCACCGTCACATCGACCTCATACGACTGGCCGGCGTATCGCATACCTGCATGGCGCACGGTGGTCAGATGCTCGCGCGGAATATTTTCGTTGACGAGGTCGTTCAGTACGATCGCTTCCATGTCGCGATAGAACGCATTGAGCTCGTCGCAACTGGTCGATTCCATTCGCGTGATGCGCGTCAGGCTGCGCTCCTGCTGCACGTCGCTCACCAGCATCCCGTATGCGCTGAACGTGCCGGGATCGCGCGGGATCAGAATCCGGTTGATGCCCAGTTCGGCTGCGATTCTCGCGGCTGTCGTCGGCCCCATGCCGCCGAACGGCACCAGCGCAAACTCGCGCGGATCGTAGCCGCGCTCGACGCTGATCGTGCGCATCGCGATCACGACGTTCGTCGTCAACACCCGCAGAATTCCCCACGCCGCCTCGTGCATGCTCATGCCGAGCGGTCGCGCGACGTGCTCTTCGACCGCCTGGTAGGACGCATCGCGCGAGATCGCCATTTTCCCTTCGAGCAACGCATGCTGATTCAGATGGCCGAGCACGACCAGCGCGTCGGTGAGCGTCGGATGCGTGCCGCCGCGCATATAACAGGCCGGTCCGGGATTCGAGCCCGCGCTTTCCGGTCCCACCTTCAATACGCCGCCGAGCTGGATCGATGCGAGACTGCCGCCGCCCGCGCCAACGGTATCGATATCGACCGCGTGCGTGCGGATCGGATGGCGTCCCACGGACACCTCCGACTTATGCAGCAACTGGCCCGGAACCACGGCCATATCCGTGCTGGTGCCGCCCACGTCGAACGTAATCAGGTTGGCGACACCTTTGGCCGAGCCGAGGTAGCGGCTGCCGATCGTCCCGGCTACCGGACCAGACATCACCGTCTGGATCGGCGTGCGCGAGAGCATTCGCGAACTCGCGGCGCCGCCGTCCGATTTCATCATGAGCACGCGCGCGCCCGGAAAATAGCCGAGCGAAAGCGTCTCCAGATCCTTCAGATAACGTGCGGCCGGCGGCCCGATATACGCATTCGCGACGGTCGATGCCGTGCGCTCATATTCGCGCCATTCTGGGTTGACCTCGCTCGACAGCGACACGTACATGCCGGGCGCGACTTCTTCGATGATTCTCGCAATTTCCTGCTCGTGCCCTGCGTTTGCGTATGCAAATAGCAGCGCCACAGCGATCGCCTCCACCTGTTGCGCCTGCAATTTCTCTACCGCGGCGACCACGTCGTCGCGTTGCAACGGCTCGATCACGGTTCCGTCGAACGCGAGGCGCTCGCGCACTTCGTGAATGCGATCGCGCGACAGCAGCATTTTCGGCGCGGGCGCATAGAGGTTGAACACATCGCCGCCGCGCCATTGACGCCCCATTTCATATACATCGCGAAATCCCGCGGTCGTCAGCAACCCGACGCGCACGCCATTGTCTTCGAGCAAGGTGTTGAGTGCCGCCGTCGAGCCGTGCAGGATCAGGGATACCGCGTCCTTGCCGAACTCCGTCTGCAGGTCCTTCATGATCGTGTCCATCACGAGCATCGGCTCTGCCCGGTTCGACAGATACTTGCGGATTACCGTGACGTCGCCGAGGTCTTCGTCGAATGCCGTCACATCGGTGAATGTACCGCCGACATCGATGCCGATCCGCAGTTTCATAGCCACCTCTTTTCTGATAACGGACGCAATTAGGGTTTTGACGTGTTTTCTGGTGTGCGGGTGTCAGTGCGTAGCGGAACGCGTCTTGCTGCCGCGCAAGTGCGCGGTTGCTTCAACGTCGACGCTGCCGTCTTCCGGGTGAATCGCGACGCCGTATAGCGTGCGAGCCGCCTCGATCGACACATAGCCGCGCAACACGTCCAGTCGCACTGCTTCGGAGTCGCGCTCAAAGGGATCGCCACGGCCGCCGCCGCCCGCGAGTCCCCACGCGAGAACGTCTCCGGCGTGCAGGCGCAGCCCAGCCACTTTGGACGGCAGCGCACGCTCATCCGGCTTGCCGCGATTGAGGACCGCACTCGACGCCCGCGCCGGCAACGCGCCGAGCGAACCCGGCGACGCATGCTTGAAGCGATCCGCGCGCAGATTGAAGGTCACTTCGTCGCTCAGCACCTCCCATTCGCGCATCGCGCCAAGACCGCCGCGATGCAAACCGGCGCCGGCGGAATCCTGAATCAGCGCGTAACGGCGAATGCGCAACGGAAACTCTGTTTCGACCGCTTCGACCGGCGTGTTCATCACGTTCAGCACGAGCTCATCCTGAACGCTGACGCCATCGCCATGCGGCCTTGCACCACCGCCACCGTTGTAGATCTCGTGAATCGAAAACCATCGGCCGGTGCGGGGATTGAGGCCCGAACCGGTCAAGCCGCCGCTCGCGCCGCTGCCGGGTGCCGGAATGCGGTCGGGCGCCACCTCGCCGAGCACACGCGCGACCAGCGTGCTAATCAACTGACTCGCACGCACATACATATTGACCGGCGCTGGAAAGCGCGGATTGAGCAGCGACCCTTCCGGCGGATACGCGACGTCGATCGGCCGCGACATGCCGTCGTTGACGGGCAGATGCGGCGCGAAAGCCATCTTCACCCAGCACTCGATCACGTTGCGCGACACGCATGGTCGCAGATTGATCGGACCGCGCGCTTGCGAATCGCTGTCGAGCGTGAACTTGAGCCGGTCGCCAGCAACTTCGAGCGACAGCGAAATACGATACGACTTCTCGCGGTCGATGCCGTCGTCGTCGAGATAGTCGACAACCGGACCGTACGTGCCGGGCTTGAGCTGTTTGATCTGCGCAGTCAGTTCTTTTTCGCAGATGTCCATCCAGCGCGTCCAGCACGTGAGCACCGATTTCGTGCCGTACTTCTCGAAGAGTTCACCGAACTTGCGGATGCCATAAACGTTGGTCTGCACCTGCGCGTTGATGTCGCCCCAGGTCATTTCTGGCGTGCGCGTGTTCGCGCAGATCAGTTCGTACAGCGCCGCGTTCAACTCGCCCTCGTTGTACAGCTTGACCGGCGGAATCAGCAGACCTTCCTGGAAAACCTCAGTCGCGTCGGGACTATTGGTGCCCGGCACTTTGCCGCCGATGTCCGGCTTATGCGCCGTGTTGCCGATATACGCGACCAGTTCTCCTTCGAAGAACACTGGCGAGACGATCGTGACGTCGGTTGCATGGTTCTGACACGCACGGTACGGATGATTGACGATGAATGCATCGCCCGGCGCCATCTTGCCGCGAAAAGCCCGATGGATTTCGCGCGTTTGCGCGGCTATCGGGCCGATATGCGCCGGCTGGGGAATGCCCTGCGCCACCATTCGCGCATGGCGGTCGAAAATCGCAAAGGTGAAATCCTGGCTTTCCTTGATCACGGTCGAATAGCCGGTGCGCAGCATGTTCATGGTCAGCTCACGTGCAATCTGCAATGTGGACTGAAAAATGACTTCCAGATCGATGCCATCCATCCGAACCTCCGCGACGCTGAAGTGAAAGGTGGCTGCGCCGCCGCGCAACCGCATGAAACCATACGGCTAGGCGCGACGCTCATGGTCTTCAAGCACGCTCACATAGTGACGCCACGTCCACTTGAACACGTCTTTGTTGTGCGCCGAGAGCTTGGCGTTCTGTGCTTCGCGCAGACGTTTGAAGTACATCTGATCCTCTTCGCCGAGCAGCATGGGGGGCTTGCCGGCCTTTGCGCATTCGAGCGTGATGCTCGCCAGTGTTTCGAGCTGGATCGCCTTGATCGTCGCTTCTTCCACCGACGCGCCCACTGTCGCCACGCCGTGGCCATACATCAGGCAGACCGACTTGTTCTGCATCGACTTGACGAGTTGCTGACCGGTCGCCGCGTCGCGCACAAGCATTGCGCGGGGGAACATCGGCACACCTTCGGCCGCGAGGTACATCGAGTTGGGGTCGTAGGCGCCGAAGATCGGTTGCAGTTCGAGGCCGAGGATCGTGCAAAGCATCGACGCGCGGGGGTGAGCATGCACGACCGCGTTGACCTCGGGCCGCGCCTTATACAACTCGCCATGAATCGGCAGTTCGGTGGGCGTCTCGTAGGCATCCGCATGTTCGAGTTCGGAACCGTCGAAACGGCACGCGTGGACCGCTTCAGCCTGCGTGCGGATCAGGCCCGCTTCGCTCTTGCCGCGACAGCGGATCAGCATGCGTTCGCCTTCGATTCGCGCACTGACGTGGCCCGTAGTTTCGCGCACCAGGCCCAGATGAGCCAGGAGCCGGCACGACGTGGCAATCGTTTCACGAAGTTCATCAAGCGTGGTATCCATATATACGGCCTCTCCTGATTGAGTGCAGCGGTGTTGACCGCGCGGCTTCGACTCATCCCGCCGCGTCAGCGATCTATCGTGATCTCCTGCGTTTTCGCGCGCGACACGCAAGGAATGATGAAGGTGTCCTGTTCGTCGTCGAACAGCGCGAGATCGCGGTGATCCGCGACGCCCGCGATCAACGCGGTCTTGCATGTCGCGCAGGAGCCGGTTTCGCATGAGGTCGGCACATCGAAACCGTGTTCGCGCATGACCTGCACGATGGACTTGTCCGCCGGGATGTCGAGCGTGACGCCACTTTTCGCCAGATGACACCGGAACGGCCGGTTCTCGTTCGATTCTTCAACGACCTTCGCGGAGCCGAAGTCCTCGAAATGAACCGTGCCGCGTGGCCAGTTCGCCGCGGCCTCGCGCACTGCGTCCATCAGCGGACGTGGGCCGCAGCAGTAGATATGCGTGCCGGGCTCGCGCGCCGCGAGCAATCCGGCGACATCGAACGCGCGGCTCGGATCGCCTTCGTCGTGATAAACCGTGATGTTGGAATGCTCGCGCGGCGCATTGACTTCATTCAGAAATGCGGTCACCGACGCCGTACGCGCGAAGTAGTACAGGTCGTAAGGAACGCCACGCGCGTCGAGGTGCTGCATCATCGCGTAGATCGGCGTGATTCCAATGCCGCCCGCAATGAACAGGAATCTCTCCGCCGACGCTTCCAGCGGAAAATCATTGCGCGGCGTCGACACATCCAGTCGATCACCCGTATGCACGCCTTCGATCATCGCTCGCGAACCGCCCTGACCGTGATGTTCTTTCTTCACGGCGAAACGGTAATAACCTGTTTCTCCGGGCGCACTGCACAGCGAATATTTGCGCACGAGACCCGTCGGGCCAGTCACCTCCACATGCGCACCCGGCGTGAACTCGGGCAGCGCGGCGCCGTTGGCGTCGCGCACCTCGAACAGGTAGATGTCACCCGCAATCTGCGCTTTGTGACTCACAAGCAAATTCATGATTCTCCCTGTGCACGTTCCCGGTCTATTCGTTGCCGGTCCGCGCTGCTTTAA
>NZ_JARESS010000038.1:0-79574 GCF_046027915.1 Paraburkholderia sp. RL17-347-BIC-D | reverse complement strand
GAAACCGCCATAGATTAGCCGCTGGCCGTCAAAAGGCATCGGATTTTTGTCTGGTTGCAGCCGCGGGTCGGCCATTACCGCTTTCATTCCTTCGTCTCGCGACTGATGCGACGGCCAGACAACCCAGGAGAACACCACCGTCTCATCATCCTTGCGCTTGATCGCCATTGGAAACGACGTCACCTTGCCCTCCGGCACGTCATCTCCCCAGCATTCGACCACCTTCAACGCGCCGTGCTCCTTGAAGACGGCCGCCGCTCTTTCGGCGAACTGTCTGTAAACTTCGCGGTTGGCTGTAGGCACGGGGACAACAAATCCATCGACGTAAGTCATTCGCAATCTCCTTTTTCCCATACGGACTATAGGTGCCGGTCTGCAGCGAATCGCAACACGACCGCCCATACGCACGACGAGCGGGGAGTCAAGAAATCGACAACAGTCGATTCCCTTGGACCGATAGCCTGCTTTGACCCTAAGCGGCGCTTTGAGGCACGGCGTCGGCCTGCTCACTTAAGCGGTTGCCCAATGCCGAGGAGGTTGCCCTCGCTATCTCGGAACCAAGCAGCTCTTTCGCCGACCCCACCCTTGGACGGGTAATTCCCTTGTATATCAGCGATCCCGTTTATCGTTTTGAGGCCGGGAAGATCGTATTCTTCGAACGCGACTCCACGCTGTCGCAGCTCACTAACGGTTGCCTGGATGTCATCGACCTCCCAAGCCATTTGTGTGTGAGTACCTGAGGCCGAGCCAGACGACTGAAAGAGTGTGAAGTAGCCCCTGCCGCATTTGTAGCGGAGGCCACCAGCCCGTTCTTCCAGCGGCTCAAGGCCGAGCTTGCTCGAGTAGAAAGATCTTGCGCGAGCGAGGTCTTGCGCTGGGATCCGAGTTGCGACGTCGCTGTCTTGAAGCATGGAACACCTCTGAGGTCAAGAAAGCCCAAAGACTTTGTTCGCTCCGTGCCGCGCAACGCTTCCGCTTTGCGGCCACGCAGTTTCTCGTCAGGAACCAGTTAGTCAGACGGGGACGCACTCATTGCCTTGATCTATCGTAGACCATGCGGTACACAAAACAGTTGACCCCCGAATCCGCTTGGCGTCGGGCCACCCGCCGTTTCTAGGCGACGCGATTTGGAAGTACACGTGCACCCGACCTTGTTCGATGAAATCGAACCTTCCTTTGAATCACGTTGAACGACATTCGGTACCACGTGGTCCACAATCACGAACAAGGTTCCGAACCGAGGCTCAAGTGCTCGAGGACGCGGCACGCCTTGTGGGCCCGGGAGTGAGTCAGCGACGGGGCGTCAGTCGCCGCGCCTCGAAGGCTTTCCGACCTCGGGTTCGATGTCGAAGAAGCTGCAAGGCGATCAGGGCTGCCCGTTGATCATGGGCTGCCTGATCGCGCTATCGTTGAGGCCCCACTTGCTGACCAGCTTCTGATAAGTCCCATCCGAGACGAGCGCAGCAAGCGCCTTCTTGAGCGCATCTCCAAACTGCGGATCCTGCTTGTCGAATCCGAGTCCCATCTGTTGAACCATGAACGGTGTGCCCACGATCGCGTAGCGATTGTTCTCGATCGAGTTCTGATAGACGATTGTTTCGGCACCCTGCACGGCTGCGTCCGCACGACCTTGGTTCAGTTGCAGCCGCGTATCGGGCGACCCGTCGGTACCTACGATGTCCACGGGGGGCCTGCCGGCCTTCGCTGGCGGCGCAAGGCGGCATGCTGAATGCGATCCTGGGCCAGGCGCTGATCGCGGTGTTCCTCACGCTTACGGCGTCGGTCGTCGCCGTGGTGCAGTGCGAACTGTTTCCGACGCAGGTCCGCTACACGGGCGCCGCGCTGGGCTACAACCTCGGTTACATGCTGTTCGGCGGCACCGCGCCGTTTGTGGCTCAGTATCTTGTCGTCCATACGCACGCGCCGCTAGCGCCCGCGTTCTATATGTCCGCGGTCGGACTGCTGGTACTCGTGCCAATCGTCCTGCTCCCGGAAACAGCGGGCACGAGAATGTCTCGCACGCATGCACATTTCTCTTCACGCTGAATCGGAAAATCTGAAATGTTTTACGCTAAACAGTCCAACGCGAAAAAAACAACGACGCTACGAGTGACGACCGGCAACGCTACGAAACGTGGTATCGAAACTATCGGTGGCATGTTCCTGAGCACTACAACGTGGCACGAGACGTATGCGACAAGCACGATCCGCACAAGCTGGCGATGATCCTCACCGGCGCATCTCTCGCGGATCGCTTCGTCTACTGGGGCGAGATACAGACCCTCGCCAATCGCTTTGCGAACGCGATCGCCGCGCAAGGCGTGCGACCGGGCGATCGCGTGGCCGTGCTGATGAGTGCATCCGTTGAAGCGGCCGCTGCGATCATCGGCGTTCTCAAGCTTGGAGCGATTGGCGTGCCGATGGCCACGTTATGGAGCGACGACTCGCTCACCTATCGCCTCTTGAACGCGCAGGTTGCGCTGCTGATCGTCGACGACGCGAATGCGACACGTGCACTAGACGGCACCCGTCTCACGCTGCGCTATGAAGCCACCGCGATCAACGCGTTCGCCAGCACATTCGATACGGCCGATACGAGCCCCGACGACCCTGCGCTCATCTATTTCACGTCCGGTTCAACGGGCAAGCCGAAAGGCGTTGTAGCGCCGCATCGCGGACTAATCGGTCATAACGAGTTCGAGGTTTGCCAGGACCTGCGTGAAGGCGAGCGTTCCTACTGGATGGGCGACTGGGCATGGGGCGTGTACAAGGTATTGGGCCCGTGGCGCTACGGCGCCGTCAACCTCGTGCACGTGTCGTCGAAACGCTACGATCCCGATGGATTACTCGCCGCGCTCAGCCGTCATGCAGTGACCAACGTGTTTCTCAACCCGAGCGGTCTGCGCCTGATGATGAAAAACCGTGCCCGATGCAGGCTCCCGGTTCCCCCAGGTGTTTCGGATCTGTTGCAGCGCGAACGAGCCCCTGGGCCAGGCCGAGGCTAACTGGTTTCGCCAGCAATTTGGCGTCGAAGTGCTGGAGAACTATGGCATGACCGAGGCCTATCCGATGATCGGCAACTTTGCCGGGCTGATGGTCAAGCCCGGCTCGATGGGCAGGCCGGTGCCTGGGTGGGACGTGCGACTGCTGGACGATTCAGAGAAAGAAGTGGGCGTCGGCGAGCAAGGCGAAATCTGTCTGCGCGCACGCAGTAATCCGCAGTTTCCTTTGGGCTACTGGAACCGCCCAGACGACACGCGTGCCATAACCGGTGGCGACTGGTTCCACACCAATGATCTGGCCACGTGTGACAGCGATGGCTTCTACTGGTACGTCGGGCGCAAGGACGACGTGATCAAGGCATCCGGCTATCGCATCAGCCCGTTCGAAGTTGAGGAGGTGTGTTGCCGGCATCCCGCTGTCGAAGCAGCCGGCGTAATCGGCGTCGTCGATGCGGAACGCGGGTCACGCGTAAAGGCGTACATCGTTCTTGCCGGCAGATTCAACGCCAACGCGGAGACGGCCGACAGTATTCGTCAATTTGTGCGCGCCGCGCATTCGCAATTTGGTTACCCGAAAGTGATCGAATTCCTCGATGAACTGCCGAGTTCGCAATCGGGCAAGGTTGACCGGAAAGCACTTCGTGAAAGGCGCCCTGTAACCGAATTCTGACGATCCCCGAAGTTCTGACTGCGCGGGGATCGCCGAAGCAAATATCTAGTCCACGCGCCGACGTACGGAAATAGCCGAAGCCGTCGAAACAACCAGATCCGCGAAGCGCTTCTCGTCGCGATCCGCCTGCCAGCGCGAACGCGTGATCGCGATGTTGACCGCGCCGATGCCACGACCGTGCGCGTTGGTAATCGCCGCGGCAGTGGATATGTCGGCTACGAAATACTCGTCCTCGGTATGTGCATAGCCCTGCTTGCGGATGTGCACGAGGCGCTCCTTGATCTTGCGCGGCTGATGCACGGTGGACGCGGTGTACTGGACGAGATTGGTACGCGACAGGATATCGTCGACCTCACCATCGGATAACGTGGCCAGGATCGCGAGGCCGGGCGCCGTGCAATAAGCCGGCAGACGCGAGCCTGTGATGACATGCGCGTTGAAGACATTGCGGCTGACAATGCGCAGTACGAATACGATGTCGATGTCGTCGAGCACCGTCAGGTTGGTGGCCTCTTCCGTTTCGGACCCGAGTTGCTGAAGATAAGGCGTGGCCCGGCTCACTAGTTCGTTGGAGGTCAGATAGTGGTAAGTGAAATCGAGCAGCTTGGGCGACAATTCGTACTTGCGACTGTCCGGATCTTTGAACAGATAGCCGAGCGCCGCCAGGGTGAACGTGAAGCGTTGCGTCGCGCTCATGTCGAAGCCGGTCAGCACCGAGATTTCTGAAAGCGATAACTGCCGCTTGCTGCCGTCGAATGCAATCAGTACCCGCATGGCCTTTTCCACCGACTGCACGTACAGCGAGGATTGCGTTGGATCGCTCGCCATTTCCTCGCCGGGAGCGGCGGGCGGTGTGGTGCGTTTGCGGCGGTTTGTCGGCTGGGCGGGTTTCACGTTCTCATTCCCGGAATTGCTTTGTGGCGAATAGATATTATTGCATACCACATCGATTTTCCTGGAATGTGATAAACGTCAGTGCAATCCGCTCTCGCCCACGTGGCGAGGTCAACGCGCCAGTCGATCCCACGCATCGCACACATCGCGCGACAACAGATGCTTGCGGATCCGCTCGCTGGCCGTCAATTCGAACTGCTCGACCGCCCGGTAATAGCGCGGCAGCTGAAAGCTTGCGAGGCGCTCGCCGGCCCACGCATGCAAGGCCTCCCATTCCACCGCCGCGCCCTTGAACTGCACGTTCAGAAGAATGTCCTGTTCACCGATCGTCGACGCGACGCCGATTGCCGCGCTCGCCTTGATCGCCGGATGCCCTGCAAAAACACGTTCGATCTCCCATGCCGACACGTTCTCGCCGCGTACGCGCATGCTGTCCGTTCCCCGTCCGATGAAAAACAGATCGCCGTCCGCGTCACGTCGCGCGTGGTCGCCGGTGTGCAACTTGCCGCCGCGCAACGCGGCGCGGGTCGCCTCTTCGTTCTTCAGATACGCCGGCAGCAGCGCGCCATCCACTTTGCTGGTCAACACGATTTCGCCGGGCTCGCCGTCCGCGACCGGGCGCCCGTGCTCATCCAGCAATTCGAGGTCGAACCATGGCAGGACCTTGCCGATCGAGCCGGGTTTGCCGGTTGCATTGAGCGTCGCGAAGCTCGAGCATTCGGTCATGCCGTAGCATTCGCGCAGCCGTACGCCCAGCCGCGCCTCGGTGGCGTGCCACGCGGCGGCCCCTACACCCGCACCCCATCCAACGCGCAGCGCATGGTCACGTGGCTGCTCGTCGGGCGGCAACTGCATCAGGATGTCGAGCACACCGCCCAGATAATGCAACTGCGTCGCGCCCGCTTGCGTCACCTGCGACCAGAACTGCGAGGCCGAAAAGCGCGGCACCACGTGGAGACTGACCGGCACGAGGAACGGCAGCAGCAACATCTGAGCGCCGCCGATATGGCACAGCGGCTCCCACATGAAAAGACAGTCGCCTTGCCGCACGTCGGCCACCCGCAAGGCGGCTTCGCTGGCAATGCGCATCATCCGGTGCGTGAACAGCACGCCTTTGGGCGCGCCCGTCGTGCCGGACGTGTAGATGATGCAAAGCGGCTTATGTACGCCGATGACCGGCGTGCGCAGCGTGGGCGCCGCCGCGGCGGCATCGAAGGCCGGCAAACGCGTGAGCCGCGTGTTGCCGCAATCGATCTGCGCCGTCACCGCATCGAACTCTTCGTCGATGACGAGCAGCTTCGGCTCGGCATGCTGAAGCAAATATTCGAGACCCGCCGCACGCAGCCGCGTATTGACCGGCACCCACACAATGCCGCTCAGCATCAGCGCATAGATCAAATAAATATGCTCCGGGCTATTGCCGAGCATCACCGCGACGCGGTCGCCCTGTGCGAGCTCGCAGCGCTCGAACCACGCCTGTAGTTGGGCGATATGCGCGGCCGCTTCCGCACAGCGAACTGCGCGGTCTTCGTAATGCAGGAAAATATGCGCCGGATCGGCGCTGAGGCCGGCCGCCAACAGCGGCACGCAGTCGAGTTCGTCTTGCGGATGACGGTGCTCAAAGTAGTCTGGATAGCAATGCATGTCTTATCGTTTATCGAGCTTGCAGGGTCAACGCGCGCGGCGCTTGAGCCAGGCGGACACCGAAATCACCAGCGCGATCAGCACGACGAGCGTCGTCGAAACCGCAGCCAATGTCGGCGTGATCGCCAGTTGAATGTCGTCCCACATCTGCTTGGGCAGCGTGGTATTGATGCCGCCGCTCACGAAGATGGCGATCGTCAGATCGTCGAACGAGACGAGGAAAGCGAACAGGAACGCGGCGCTCACGCTCGCCATCAGCAGTGGCAACACCACCGTGCGAATGCGCTGCGATGACGACGCGCCCATCACGCGGGCGGCGTCGTCGAGGCGCCAGTCGAAGCGCTGAAAGCCGGCCGCGAGGGTCACGACGACGTACGGAATGGCCAGTACCGTGTGGCCGATGATCAGACCGGTGTTCGTACCGGTCAGCCCGAAGCGGCTCAGCAGATACAGCAGACCAACCGCGACGACGATGCGCGGCACGATCAGCGGCGCGACCATCAGCGCGAACAGTGGCTTGACGGCGCGCTGCGACATGCGCGTCATCGCCAGCGTCGCGCCGAAACCCAGCGCGACCGACAGTACCGCCGTGCCGAACCCCACCTCGAACGAGCGGATCACCGCGCTCTGCCAGACCGATGAACTGAGGAAGGTGCCGAACCAGCGCAGACTGAAGAGCTTCGGCGGAAAGGCGATGAAGTCGCCGCTCGTGAATGCATAGGGAATCACGGACAGCACCGGCACGACCAGCACGATCAGGATCGCTACCGTGAAGAGGCCAAGCGGGCTGAATACACGCACGCCGCCGGTGCGCTGGGCCGTGCCGCGCCGCCTGACCAGCGGCGCGCAGATCCGCCCGGCCCAGATCAGCAGCGCGAGCTTGAATCCCTGCGCACGCGACGCACGGACACGCTCACGCACTTCCCCCGTCAGCGACGTCAGGCCAACCACGCGGTCGTACAGGAAGAAAATCGCAATCGAACAGATCAACAGCACGGTAGAGAGCGCGCCGGCGAAATGCATGTCGAACAGTTCGAGCACCGCTGAAATCACCAGTTGCGCGATCATCGTCTCGCGCGGCGAGCCGAGCAGCGAAGGCACGATGAAAAAGCCGAGACTGGAGACGAACACGAGCAGGCCCGCGGCCGCCACACCCGGCGACGAGAGCGGCAGAAACATCGTGAAAAAGCTCGTGCTGCGATCGGCGCCGAGCGTCTCGGCCGCTTGCGAAAAACGCTCGTCGATGCCGCGCATCACCGGCAGCATCGTCATGACGGCGAGCGGCAGCATCGAATGCACCATGCCGATCAGCACGCCCGTCAGCGACGGAATCGTTCCGGTCGTCTCATGTACGAGGCCCAGCGCGAGCGCGATCGTGGAAAGAACGCCCGTCTTCGACAGCAGCAACATCCACGCGTACGTCTTGACCAGATAGCTGGTCCAGAACGGCAGCATGATCCAGAGCAGCCAGCGCTCGCGCACACGCTCCGACACGCGGCTCAGCAGATAGGCGACCGGATAGCCGAGCACCACCGAGAACGCCGCCGTGAGCAGCGAGATCGCGAAGGTTATCCATAGCACCTTCGCATAGACGGGCGTGTGCGCGATGCGGGCAAACTGGGTGAGGCCGAACGTGCCGTCGCTGTTGACGAGTCCGCCTTGCAGGATTTCCCCCACCGGCACGATGAAAAAAACCAGCAGGAATAGCAGCGTGGGGACCGCCGGCGCGATGCGCAACGAAGCTGCGAGCCACGTGCTGTGTCGCCGGGGCGTATCGGTCGGGCTGAGCACGCGTGTAGCGAGGGTCATGAGAATTCCTTTGCGGCGCGAACCGTCATGCATGCAGCAGCGTGGTGCGGCAGGGATCCCAGATCAGGCCCACCGTATCGCCGACTCGCGGGCTCAGCGTGCGCGCGCAGCGCGCCATGAGTTCGCTGCCGTCGGGCAATGACAGCTGCACGTGCGTGTCGCTGCCGAAGAACACCACGTCGTCGATGCAGGCATCGACGAAACCGTGCTTCGGCTCGACAAATTGCAGCGCCTCGGGCCGCAGCAGCAGCGTATGACGGGCGGCCGCCCCGATCGTCGAGGTACGCGGCAGCGGAATGCGGCCGCCGGCCGCGAGCAGGATCGGCTCGCCGCTCGCATCGGGTGCGTCCGCCAGTGCGCCTTCGAGCAGATTCGAGTGGCCGATGAAGCCCGCCGCGAAGCGCGTCGCCGGTCGGTCGTATAAATCTGCGGGCGTGCCGATCTGTTCGATGCGCGCGTCGTTCATCAGGCAGATGCGGTCCGACAGCGTGAGCGCTTCGTCCTGATCGTGCGTCACATAGACGAAAGTCGCGCCGAGTTCCTTGTGAAGGCGCCGTATTTCCGCCTGCATGTGCTCACGCAATTTTTTGTCGAGTGCGCCGAGCGGCTCGTCGAGCAGAATCACCGACGGCCGATAGGCGAAGCAGCGCGCGAGTGCAATGCGCTGCTGCTGTCCGCCAGACAATTCCTTCGGAAAACGCGTCCCGTATTCGCTCATGCGTACCATCGCGAGCGCGCCGTCCACGGCCTCGCGCACCTCGTCGCGCGACTTGCGTCGCATCCGTAAGCCGTACGCGACGTTATCCCACACGCTCATATGCGGAAACAGCGCATAACTCTGGAACACCATGCCGATGCCGCGCTTGCCGGGTTCGACGTGCGTCACATCCCGCCCGTCTATCTCGATGCGTCCGGCGCTGGGTGCGACGAGGCCTGAGATCATCTGCAGCAACGTGGTCTTGCCCGAGCCCGAAGGACCCAGCAGCGTCAGGAACTCGCCGGCTTGCACCGTCAAACTGGTTGGCTCCAGTGCGACGGTGTTGCCATAGCGCTTGGAAAGGCCGATTGCTTCCAGCTTTGCGCTCATCGTGGCACCTTTACGAAATGATCCATGAATTGAAGCGTTCCGTGACCTTCTGGCGGTTGTCCTGCCACCACTGCGGGCTCGGCAGCTTCATATTGCGGATGTTGTCCGGCGCGGTCGGCAGCAAAGGCGCGCGCTGCGGCGGAATCGCGTCGAACGATTTGCGGTTGGTTGGACCGTAAGCGAGCGTCTGGGTGAGCAAGGCCTGGCGCTTCGCATCGGCGCAGAAGCGCACGAACTGTTTGGCCATGTCGGCGTGCGGCGTGCCCTTCGGAATGCCCCAGCCTTCGATCGAATACAAGCCCTGATTCCAGACGATCTTGACCGGCGCACCGGCGTCGATCGCCGATTGCGCGCGTCCATTCCACAGCGAGATCATGTCGACGTCGCCGCTCTGGATCGCCTGCATCGATTGCGCGCCCGACGTCCACCAGATGGCGATATGCGGCTTGATCTTGTCGAGACTCCTGAAAGCGCGGTCCACGTCGAGCGGATAGAGCTTGTCGAGCGTCACGCCGTCGGCCAGCAATGCCTGCTCGAGCGTGTCGAGCGGGCTGCGGCGCAGACAGCGGCGTCCCGGAAAGCGCTTGACGTCCCAGAAGTCCGCCCACGATTTCGGACCGTTGTTCTGGAACTTGTCGGTGCGGTACGCGAGCACCGTCGAATACACGTCGACACCGAGCCAGTCACTGGTCACCGCTTCAGGCATCACGTCCGGGAAGTCCGAGGGCTTCAGGCCGATCGGCTCCAGCAGGCCCTTCGATTCGAGGTACGGAATGTCGGCGGAGAGCGTGAGGGTCGTCACGTCCCACACATAATTCCGGGTCTTCACCATCGCCTCGAATTGCGCGACCGGCTGCGATTCGCGCGCCACGCTCACCACCTTGATGCCGGTCGCCTTCTCGAACGGATCGTAGAAAGCCTGACGGTAGGCCGCCGTGTATGGACCACCAGGATCCGATACGACGATCTGCTTGTCGTCGGCGCGTACCAGTACCGGCATTGCGCCCGCGAGCGCGAGTGCCCCCGCACCCTGCAACATGCGGCGCCGCTTTTCGTTGAAGTCTTGCGTCATTGCTGTGGTCTCCTGCTCGATGAGTGGCGGGATGAATCGGACTGCGCTCAGCTCACTTCGCGCGCTTGCGGAAAAATTCTTCCATCATGCGGGCGGGCTCGCCCGAGTCGTAGGCTTCGCGCTGGATGCGGATGCCCGCTTCGATACAGTCCTGAAAGCCTGCTTCAGTCATTTCACGGAAACGCTGTTTGTCCAGACGCATCGCGACCGGCGGCTTGTTGGCGAGTTCAGTGGCGATTTCGAGCGCTTTTTCGAAGACCTTTTCTTCCGCCACGACGTGGTGGATCAGACCGATGTTCTTGCATTCCTCGGCGTCCATCAGGCGGCCTGTGAGCGTCAGTTCGATGGTGCGCGACATGCCGAGCATTGAGTTCATGATCCACGGGCCGGTCGTGCTCGCGATCCCCGCGTTGATTTCCGGCTGGCCCATGCGTACGCCCGGGTGACCGATCCGGATATCGCCAAGCAGTGCCACCTGAAACGCCGAGCCCGCCGCGGTGCCATTCAGTGCCATGACCAGGGGCTTCTTCAGGCCGCGCAGGACAGCGTAATAACGCTGCCATTCCTTGACCCAGGCGACCGCGCGCTCGCCATCGAAATCGTGCGCCTCCGACAGATCCTGCCCGGCCGAAAAGGCGCGATTGCCGGCGCCCGTCATGATGATCGCCGCCACTTCGTCGTCGGCGTCGAAGCGATCCAGTGCCTCGATGATCGCGTTACGCATGGGGGTCGTCCACGCGTTCAGCTTTTCGGGACGGTTGAGCGTGATGACCGCAACGCGGCCGTGATTGGACAACAGGATATCGTTAGTCATTTAATATCGCATAGAAATAGTTGATGGTGTAATTCAATATACTCGCACCATAAATGAGGTGCAAGGTGGTGTTTTCGCTAAGCAGGCGCTGGCGACGATCCGCGTTTGAGATCCGCGTTTGCACGCAGGTAGGGGTTTTGTGGCGCCGATGGACGCCGCATGAGGCATTGCCGAAAAATCTGCCGCGCGAGGTTCAAACCTATTTGCCCGAGTCGGGCGAGGAATTCGGGCGCATGATGGGCGCAGGCACCGGAGTAATTTTTATTGCCGGTGGTAGATGCCTGCGGATCCAAGAAATAACTTTGAAGTATCCAGCTCGCAATAGCTACGTAGCTTCCCGGCGGCAAAGACCCGATCGAACTGAACCGCGCACGATGGTCCGTTGAACCGTGAAGAGCGGCCCTTCGAACGTCCGCGTGAGCGAGCGGGCCAACGGCTGTTCATGGCCGGGTCCGGTCCAATATTGAAACGACAAGGCCGCTCGCCGTCGATGCTTTCGGCGGTGTGATTCACTGAAGTATGCAGCACAGGACTGGTCCACGGTTCACTGTGCAAGCGGGGGCGTCGTTGCCAGCTGCCCGTTGCCTTGGAGCCGTCCCTCCCGGCGCCGTCAGCGCGTGGCTCGCGACGACACGCATGGACATAAGCGGTGGTCAATGCGCGCTAAACTGGGTTCGTTACTGAAACGATCGGTGGATCGGGCTCAAGGCGATGAAATTCACCGGGTTGATGCTGCGTCTCACCGTTGCGTGCCTGATTGTGTTCGCTGGAGTCGCCATCTTGCAGGATCGTTTTATCTACTTCCCTGAGAAGGCTGCAACCGGGGACGTCGTTTCCAGCGTACTTCGCGCCTGGCCGACACCTGAGGCGTTCCGGGGCCTCGTGGCCGAGCCCGTCGGATCCGTGCGCGCCACCGTCATCGTCTTTCATGGCAATGCCGGGCACGCCGGACACCGCTCGTTCTACGCCGCAGCGCTCACGCGGCTCGGGCTGCGCGTGATCCTCGCCGAATATCCAGGCTACGGGCCGCGCGACGGCACGCCGGGCGAAGAGAGTCTGGTCGGTGATGCCCAACAGACCATCGCGCTGGCGCATCGGCTCTATGGCGCGCCGCTGCTGCTCATCGGCGAATCGCTCGGGGCCGGCGTGGCGGCCGCCGCCGGCTCGCGTGAACGCGACAAGACCGCTGGCTTGCTGCTCATCACGCCATGGGATCGGCTTGAGCACGTCGCCGCTTATCACTATCCGTGGCTGCCCGTGAAATGGCTGCTGCGCGACCGATACGACAGCGTGACCCATATGGCGTCGTTCGGGCGCCCTGTTCTCGTCGTGGTTGCGGAGCGCGACAGCATCGTCCCCCCGCGCTTCGGCGAAGCGCTCTACAACTCGCTGGCCGAACCGAGACAACTGATAGTGGTGAAGGCGGCTGAACATAACGACTGGATCGGCCGCGTCGACGAAACCTGGTGGCGGGAGGTGATCGGCTTCCTGCTCACGCCTTCGCATTGAAATATGAAATCACGCTCCGTCCCGTCCGGCAGGGAACGCTTCTATGTCCTCGATGCGAAGAACAGACCTGTCGAGGTGTTCGATCGCGGCGAGTGGTCGCGCTGGATGACAGAGAACGAACTGATCTTCCGTCGCACGCTGCTGGACGAATCCGGTGTGACGGTCACCACCCGCTTCCGCGGTGTGTCCGAACCGAAAACCGGGGAGGGTTCGCTGTTCGTGACGCGCGTCGCCGGAATGGAAGCGCGAGACAACAGGAGCTACGGAGCACGTACGCTCGATGAGGCGCTGGAGCAGCATGAGTTCATCGTGCAGAAGATCGTCCGCATGCTGACCAGGCGGTGATCGCCACAGCACAACGATTCTCCTCCACCATAGCCATCCCCCGCGCGGACGACATTGCCTGCGCGGGCGTCCGCCCGAAGGTCGCCACGCCCAAAGTGACTATCTATCTGACTGACGGCCTGCAGCCTTTCGACCGTGAAATCGGATATGACAATGGCGCGCCACTCTCGTCCGCACGGCTGCAGCCCGAATAACCATCCAGGCGCAGGACAGGCGATTGAAGAAGATCGGCGGCGACCGGGTGCAATTGACCGTAGTCGGACCCTTTTCGGACGGCCGCCATCTGGGCATGTATGGTTGGATTAAGCCTTGAACCGGACATTCAGCCCCAACTGGGCGAAGAGCTTTTTGGGAGTACGGGTAGCTCTAGCGCTTTTTCCACAGCCCCAATCAATGCGACGCCGTCCAACGGCTTTTTCAGGTAGCCTGGAGCACCTATAGCGAAAGCCTTATTGCGAACGGCCGGATCGTCGTGCCCGGTCATGAAGATGATGGGCACGCCAGTCGGGGCCAGACGGCGCAGCAGCTCCAACCCGTCGACCCCTGGCATCTGGAAGTCCACGATCACGCAGGCGGGGTGGCACGAAGCTCCCGACGACAGCGTGCTCAGAAATGTCTCGCCCTTGGAAAAGTCTCCGCCTCTACCCCGAAAGAGTGCAGCACACGCTTGAGGGCACGGCGAACTGATTCGTCATCGTCGACCACCGCTACGATTCGATTGAAGTTGACCATTTAACGTCGCGATAGCCGATTGTATGTTATCGACGGCGAGTTGGGATCGGGCTATTCCGTGATGGGCCCGCTTGAAGCGCAGGTACTCTTGCCGGACATCTTGCAGAAGATGGCAGATACCTTGCGCTGCCAACTCGCGAAAAATCTGCAGTAACTAGCGGTCTCCCCGCGGCCAATGCTAACGTAGCGGCCTTTCGGGTTAGGGCAGCGACGGTCGCTTCATGACCGACTACTGCCAGATACCCACTAACGTCACCAGGTGGTCGAGCGCTATTGTGCAAGGCCCCGAGAGGGGATAAGGGGATAAGACCGCGAGACATTGCCAGTGGCCGCGAAGCTCTTTCTCCGTATCGATGTGCCGCTGGTCATCGCCGGCATAAAGACAGACGCTCGTTGTCTTGCTGCCCTCACGCAGAGTGAAAAGCTGCCATCCGGACTAACTACCGTTCCGATGCAATATCCGCGGCACCATTCCACGTTGGCGCTCACCACTGCATGGTTTCCTGACGCATCCCACTTCAGTTCATATTGCCGCCGTGTCGAGGCCCCGGAACATCGCAGCGGTCTGGACCACCGGCACGTGAAGTTGTATCGTTTAAAGAGGGGAGCGGAAACGTCTGCTGAAATTCCGCGCTGGAACGGCACGAGTTGTTTTCATCACATTGCGAGGCCAAGGGATTGATGGCACGCACACTGACAGTCGGACGGCGGATTCTTTGGCTGCTCGTGCTCTGCATTGCCGCGACATGTCTGGCAACTGGTGCAGCGCTGCTGTTCGAGTTGTCGGTCGTCAGCCGCGCGGTGAGCGAATTCAGTCAGGACGAGACACGGGAACGGGCGCGCATCGCCCATGGTGGGCAGGTTACGCTCGATGAGCGCCTTAATCCGGCCTACCTGAAACGCTACGATCTGGACCCAGGCCAATACACGGACAGTCAGGGCCATTTTTCACCAACGGGCGCCGACTGGCAGCGATGGAGGCTTCGAACCAAAGCGGCCGCGACGGTAATGTGGCTTGGCCACGATCCGCCAGGCACATGGTGGACGCTACTGCAGATCAAATGTGTCGATCGGTTTCCCGAAGCCCACGCCGATAGCGAGCCGATCGTCGACGTCGCCGATGCATGCCTCGGTCAGCCGCACTGATTGGCGCAACGTTCAGCGGTTGCGCGAGGGACGGCGTGCGGGTTGGGCGATGATGCCGGCCGGCACCGTGAACAGGCACTGTCACGCGAGCGGCGAAAGGAGAGCAGCGAACATGAGCATCACGCTTAATCACACTATCGTGTACGCGCGGAACAGGGATGCATCGGCGGCATTTCTCGCAGAAATACTCGGACTTCCCGAGCCGAAGCCATTCGGCCCGTTCCTTGCCGTGCAACTGGATAACGGCGTCACGCTGGACTTCTACAGCGATGATCATCAAACGCGGCCGGAACACTATGCGTTTCTGGTGAGCGAGACCGAGTTCGATTGCATTCTTGCGCGAATACAGAGCCGCGGATTGCCCTACTGGGCGGATCCCTCTCACCGCCGGCAGGGCGAGATCAATACGAACGATGGCGGTCGAGGCACGTATTTCGAAGATCCGAGCGGCCACAATCTCGAGATCATCACGCAGCCGTACGGCAGCGGCGCATAAGGAATGCAGTCGGCGTCCAATCCGGACCGGGCAAGCGTGTTCGGCAGGATTGGCCTACGGAGAAGCCGAGGGATTTCTCGGCTTCGCGCGCTGGTCGCTGATCGCACGTTGATCGAGCCCTGGTGTTCTCACGACAGTCAGCACGCGAGACCCACTCCGGCCGGTCGCGCGAGACCACCAATCGGCCGCTATTGGACCGACACACGACGTTTGCGACAAACGCATTGGTTCTCCGCTGTTCGGTCCTTATAGCGGCCATTGGCCACATTGCCGGAGAAGCGACGCTGGCATGGTAGAGCGGGACTCGTGCTAGGACTGGGCAGGCGTGCTCAACACGCATTTCTGGTTCGACCTCGCTCGCGATGTCGGATCGCGCGCACGTCCTTCCCAATACCAACACGTTCGGGCCGCGGCAGGCGACGCATCTCCCATTCGTCGGGCCAAACACGATACGCCTGGCAGTGGCAACGGTAGCTCTCGTCAAATCAACAACTTACGCTTGGCATGGACATGGAACAAGCTGCACCCATGCTGCCCCGCAAAAGATGCAAGGCTCAAAGCGGAAGACCCAGATACTTTCCGCCGGATCCCGATCTGGTGTCGAGCTCAGTACTGCCGGCTGGGCAACGCGGGATGAGTTACACAGGACGTGCGGCTGCGCCATGGTACTTCAATCACTCAGCGCGGAGGATGCGGACGTTTGCTAGTTCGGAAATGGCGAGAGGCCGGCCTGATGCATGACAGGCCGCCGGACGTGTTTGACGCGAAGCCAGCCCGCGCATGAGCGTAGAATTACAGTAGGTCAGGCAACAGGGACCATTGTGAAACCGATGACGCGCTGGCTGCGCATCCTGATTCCAGCAATTGCATTGGTGTGGCTGTATTCCGGTGTTCACGCCGCCGACGATTTTGCGCTACGCCGGGCGAGAATGGTCAAGGAGATCGCAGCACTGACTGCTGACACCCGCACCGAAACCGGCAGGCATGCCATCGATGCGCGCGTCATGGCGGCCATGGAACAGGTGCCTCGCCACAAATTTGTTCCGCCCGAGCAGGAGCACAACGCATACGAGAACAGGCCGCTTCCCATCGGCTATGGCCAGACAATCTCGCAGCCTTACATTGTTGCCCTGATGACCGACCTGATGGTGATTAAGCCTACCGATATCGTGCTCGAGGTCGGCACCGGCTCCGGCTACCAGGCGGCGATCCTGGCAGGTCTGGCACGAGCGGTATATTCGATCGAGATCGTCGAACCCTTGGGCATGCAGGCGCAGGAGCGCCTGCAACGGCTCGCCTACAAGCAAGTGGAAACCAAGGTGGGCGACGGCTATTACGGGTGGGAAGCCCACGCGCCCTACGACGCCATCATCGTCACCGCCGCTGCCAGCCATGTCCCTCCCCCCCTCGTGCGGCAATTGAAGCCGGGCGGCAGAATGGTTATTCCGGTGGGCGCGCAGTTTCTGACCCAGTACCTGCTGCTGATCGAAAAATCGGACGACGGAACGATTTCCACCAAACAGATCTTGCCCGTCAGATTCGTGCCATTGGCCGGGCACTGATTCAGGGATGAGGTGTGAGAGAGCAAATGGACATGGCGATCCCGTGCACCTGCCTTGTCTCTGGTCGAGCGCATCCTTCATGCCGCATCCATTCCCATTCACGCGATCATGCCCACTGCGCCTTTGCTCGCCCTCTCCCTGCTCTCGGCCGCAGCGCTCGGCTACGAGATCCTGTTGATGCGCCTGTTTTCCATCATCCTTTGGCACCACTTCGCCTATATGATGATCAGTGTCGCCCTGCTGGGATACGGTGCAGCCGGTGCGATGGTGGCGTTAGCGCAGCGCTGGCTAGCGCCCAGGTTTACGGCCGTGTTCGCTGGCGGCGCCATTCTGTTCGGCGTTTCCGCGGTCGCCTCTTTCGCGCTTGCCCAGCGCGTCGCGTTCAACCCCCTGGAGATTCTGTGGGATCCGCAGCAGCCGCTGCGCCTGCTGCTGATTTATCTGCTCCTGTTCGTCCCTTTCTTCTGCGCCGCGACCAGTGTCTGTCTCACCTTCACACGGTTCAATGATCAGATTCCCCGCATTTACAGTTTTGATATTGTGGGAGCCGGATTAGGCAGCCTCGCCATCATCGTTGCGCTATTTGTCCTTGCTCCGCTGGATGCGCTTCGCCTCCTGGGCGGTGTGGGTCTGGCGGCAGCGGCGCTGGCATGCATCGAGTGTCGCTGGCATCGAAACTGGTTGCCGGTGCTGTTGGTGGGAGCCGCGGCCATTTCGCTGACCATCCTGCCACGCGACTGGGTCGCTCTACGGCCGTCCGAGTACAAGGAATTGAGCCAGACACTGCGCATCAAAGACGCACACGTGATCGCTGAAAGCTCGAGCCCACTGGGTCTCATCACGGTAGTGGAAAGCCCTTTGATTCCTTTCCGCCACGCACCGGGGCTGAGCCTCAACGCGACCATGGAGCCGCCGCCACAGTTGGGAGTGTTTACTGATGGTGACGGGCTCTCCGCGCTCAATCGCTATGACGGACAGCGCGAGTCACTCAGTTATCTGGACTACCTCACCTCCGCGCTTCCCTACCACTTGCTGGAGCGCCCCAGAGTCTTGGTACTTGGCAGCGGCGCCGGGGCCGATGTGTTGCAGGCGCTTTACCACCAGGCGAGCGCAATCGACGCGGTGGAACTGAATCCGCAGGTGATCGACGCGGTGGAAGGCCGCTTTGCCGACTTCTCCGGCAAGCCTTACAGCGCACCCAACGTTCACGTCTTTACCGGCGAAGCGCGAAGCTTCATCGCTGGGCACGGCGAGCGCTATGATCTCATCCAGGTCGCGCTGCTGGATTCGTTCAGCGCCACGTCGGCCGGTCTTTACGCGCTTTCCGAGAGCTATTTGTACACGGTGCAGGCGTTCCAGGATTATCTTCGCCATCTCAACCCAGGCGGCATGCTGGCGATTACGCGCTGGGTCACGCTGCCGCCACGCGACATCCTGAAATTGTTTGCGACGGGGATGCTGGCCATGGAGGGCGTCGGTGTGGCGCAACCCTCCCGCCGGCTCGTGCTGATCCGCGGCTGGAAGACTACGACGCTGCTGGTCAAGAACGGAGAGTTCAGTGGCGTGGAAATCGTCGCACTGCGGAACTTCTGCCGTGCGCGCTCATTCGACGTCGGATACTACCCCGGGATGCACGCCGCGGAAGCGAATCGCTACAACGTGCTTGAAACGCCATACTTCTTCGAAGCCGCGCAAGCCTTGCTGAGCCCCGATCGCGACAAGTTCTGGGCACGCTACAAGTTCGATGTTCGACCCGCCACGGACGACAAGCCGTACTTCTTTCACTTCTTCAAATGGCGCTCGCTGCCCGAACTCCTCGCCTTGAAGGAGCAAGGCGGGTTGCCTTTGCTGGAATGGGGCTACCCGGTGCTGATTGCGACCCTGCTTCAGGCCACATTGGCAGCTTTGATATTGATCCTCTTTCCGCTCTGGATGATAAGGCGCCGCCAACGCCTGGCTCACAGCTCGCCATCGTCAACGACAACCCTTGTCGACAACGCCACTGCATCAGCGGCCTTATCCGGGCGGCGAGTTGCTATCTATTTCCTCGCGATTGGTTTCGCCTTCATGTTCGTCGAAATCGCGTTTATCCAGAAGTTCATCCTGTTCTTGAGTCACCCGCTCTATGCTGTTGCGGTGGTGCTATGCGCGTTCCTCTCGTTTGCCGGACTGGGAAGCCGATATTCGCAGCGCCTGCAAGGGGGCGGAGCGCACCTACCCAGCCCCGCGCCAGGGTCGCGCTGGAATAGAGGTCGCCCGTCCCTGCTGACGAGGGCCGTCTTCGCGATCTCCCTTATCTCCCTGCTCTACCTGGCCATCCTCCCCACTCTGTTCCGACTGCTGATTTCCCTGCCCGATCCAGCCAGGATCGCTATCTCCGCGCTGCTCGTCGCACCGCTCGCGTTTGCGATGGGAATGCCCTTCCCACTGGGACTCGGGCGCGTTGGCGCCAGCGCCGAAGCGCTGGTGCCCTGGGCGTGGGGCATCAACGCCTGTGCTTCCGTAGTGGCTGCAGTTCTGGCAACGGTGTTGGCGATCCATCTTGGATTTACCGCAGTGGTAGTGATAGCACTCTTGCTCTATGTCGCGGCGGCGGCCGTTTGTCCCTAATTCCGCTCTGAACGGGCCTAACCCGATGTCGACCGGGCCGCTGCCAAAGCCCGCATGCGACCAAACTCCACAGCCGTCGGCGTAGCCAACGGCGCTCCGTCCCTGGCCAAAATTCAATCGACCCTCTGGGCCGCGCATCACGCGTCAGACCGTAGCCGACCGAGATGGAATGGACACCGCCCTACCTTGTATCTTGAAGATCATGATTTTTATTCTTCATGATGTGAGGCTGTGGAGCTTGTGGACGAAGGTGGGCGCGGTGGGCAACGTGTAACGTTGTCCACGGTAAGCTCACCGTTGCGCCGTAGGCGCATCGTCCACAAATCCACAGCCTGTCGTTAATTTTTTGTTGTTGATGTCGGTTTGGCAAAGCTCGTGCAGCCTGATCTCCTCCCTGGGGTTTGCAAGCCCGTCCCGAAGCACATGGCGCACGAGCCGAGCCGCTCATCGAAAGCCCGAACAGTTGCCTGAACCTAGTTCGCATAAGCAAGGATGGGAAATGACGAGCCTGCCAGATTCGACTTCCACACCAGTCACGATTGGCATTGACGTGGCGAAAACCGCGCTGGACATAGAGATTGGCCTGAATGCGCCGCCACTGAGTCTGACGAACAACGCCGAGGGCTTCGATACGTTACTGGGCCAGTTGGCGACGCGTAAGGTCGCACTGATTGTGATGGAAGCCACGGGTGGTCTTGAAACGGCTGCCGCCGCTGTATTGCAGGCTGCGGGTTTTGCGGTGGCGGTCATCAATCCCCGACGGGCACGAGATTTTGCGCGAGCGTTGGGACAACTGGCGAAGACCGATCGCATCGATGCACGCATCCTCGCGCAGCTCGGCGAAGTCATTGAACGCAGTCCGGAACGCGACAAGTTCGTCAAACCGCTGCCGACCGCAGAGCAGCAGGCCCTGGCGGCCCTGGTCACGCGCCGTCGTCAACTGATCGCCATACTTGTCGCCGAGCGCAACCGGCTGGCTCAGTCGCCTGCTGCAATCCGGCAAAGCATTGACACCATCATCGAAGCGCTGACTAAAGAACTCGATCGCATCGGCTGTGACATGGCCGGACACGTGCAGGCGAACTTCGCCGATCTGTCGGCGCTGCTCGTTAGCTTAAAGGGAGTTGGCAAGACAACGATTTCCACCTGATCTGCGAGGTTCCCGAACTTAGCAGACTGTCTCGCCGCGAGATCAGCGCGCTGATTGGTGTCGCACCGATCAACCGCGACTCCGGCCACATGAGAGGAAAGCGCACGATCTTCGGTGGCCGCAGCAGCGTGCGGCATGTGCTCTACATGGCGGCACTGTCCGCGACTCGCTTTAACCCTATCATCAAGATCTTCTATGACCGTCTCGTCGCGGCGGGTAAACCAACGAAGGTCGCCATCGTCGCCTGCATGCGCAAGCTCCTGAGCATCCTCAACGCAATGGTCAAAGCAGGAGCGCCCTGGAATGCATCGCTTCATCAGTCGGATCGCGAAAACGCTTGACGTTCAACACAGTTGCTTCGGGGACGCAGGGTGCGACAGTAGTGCCGAGGCCCGCCAGAACCGAACGGCATCAACGGTGCGCTCGATTAAACGCGAGACTCGCCGACTCCTGCGTTCGCGCTGCATGCCCCTCCACCAACACAACACCTCCGCTGGTCTGCCGACCCAACGGACAATGAGCTCCTTGGAACTTGCATGAAATCAGGGGGAACCGCATTTCCTCCGGCCTTAACAGCGGGGTCGCCCTGTAACCCTCGTCCCGCCTACGTTCGGTCAGCCGGGAGATGAGTCGACAGGTCGCCTGAGAGCAGGACATCGAGTCCTTCGGGCGTCCCTCGGTTCCCGCATGCGGCAGCGAGTCGCGAGTTGCACTAGTCGAAAGCTGTCGATTCCAAGTCTCACCCACGTGCGCCTTGAGCGATATTGACTCAGTGTGCAACCCGCTGTTATCGCGTCGGTGCCAACGCACGACGTGGCCTACACACCATGCCCGAGTCAGCGCGTAGAACGCCACTACCATCGTGACAAGGAGCCTTCGTACTACTGGCCGTTTTCCCTTGAGCCGCCCGGTCCACTGTTGACGTCGCTGTTCGCGCCGCTACGCGTGCCCCTATTTAGACCATTGGTCTTGCCGCTATTGGAACGCTCCGTCGCAGGATTACTGCGCGCCGCGCGGACGCCACCACCCGGGACGTCGGGAGAACCGTAGCCCGTCTCATTCGGGGCTTTCATCGAACCGGCGCCGACGCCGGGTGTCGGGAGCCCGCCAGCGCTGCCACCGGCTTGTGCGTATGTAATTGCCGACAGTGCCATCGCGAGAGTCGAAGCGAAAAACGTCCTGGTTATATGTTTCATGGCTCACCTCCATGCAAGCGTCTGCCGCTCGCATGAATAGGCGCCGCAAGGGATGTGCCTCGTGTCGCTGAAACTTCGCCGTTGCCAAGGCAAACGGGCCACGAAATCGGCACGACGCTCACGCAATGCCCGACGCTCCGCCGCGTTCTGCATTGCAGCGGGCCGCTCGTAGGCTCTCGGCTCTCGTGGTTTTCTGTTATGGATTGGCGCGTGCTGCGTGCGAGTTGGCCCATCATTTCGGTGGCCCAATTTCCATGTACCACACGTGAAAAATCGCGATGGAGGTTTTCCGGCTTACCCGTTGACCAGGAAATTGGCCGTGCTCTCATGCTCTCAATTGGGAATTCAAGCTAAGGTTCGCTCAGTTTGCCTTCCAGCACCCGTTGGCGCTCACTTTCCGATAGCCCGGTTGCTGAAGCGTACCGGCACTCTGCATCCCCCGAAATTTACCCTTCGCACCGCTAACTTCCCGCAGGCCGTTGAAAGCAGAACGCGGCTCGCCCTGCTAAGGCGGGCGCGCTCATCCTTACGCGATTGAATCCGAGGCCGGCAGCGCGAACTGACCTAATACCCCACGACTTCCAGAAGCATGCGCAACGCCTCCGATGAACCCTGGACCGGCTCAAGGGCGCAGCCCTGGCCGAATGGACTTGCGAGCGACTTCCTTTTCCAGCTACACGCCCTGATAGATCATATAAATGTGATGCCTGCTTCGGAGCGGCAGGCGTTTTCGAATTGACGGGTAAACCCGGTTTATTCAGGAGTGGTGTTTCCTGTATCGTTTTCATTACGTTTAGAAAGCCATACTAAACATCTGACTAATAGCCCTGTTGGCAAAGGGCCGGACGCACGTTGTGCGCAACATGCCGTTAGTCAGAAAAGCTATATAACTGAGAGAAAACATTGTGAAAATTGCCGCCAAAGCAGGCGCCTGGGTGAGCCCCTACACGCCTCATAACCTTGACACTGCAATTACGCATCTTGAGCGAGTCCTGTGCGCGGACGGTGCCGATTCGCTGTTCGCACAGACTTACTGGCGCGGTCGGGTTCTTCAGGCGTACGCAACGCCCGGACTCTTGCGACGGCAACAGGAACGGCTGCAACGACTGCTTGACCGGCTCGCCAGCGCTCCCGCAGATTCCAGACGTCGGATGCAGGCCGCCCGAGAATGCTCGCTCCACTTGGCGGGCGTCCGATGGGCGCAGGCCTAGAACGGCTGACTTGCGTCACACAAGCAGATGACGGGGCTGCATGTCTTCGGGTCGGACAGAACCATCGCAGCAGGCATGCATTGCAAACCGAATAACGATTCGCAAGCCCAGACACTGTTTTCCCCGGAAACAGGAAATAGCTTTTCCCACACGCGTCCGCACGCGTGCAACGACGCATGCAGCGCAACTTTTTGAATTTTCAACACCGGGTCAATGACTCTTTTTAACTTCCTTGGAATCAGATAATGCAGACGGGCAAAGTGAAGTGGTTCAACGATGCAAAGGGCTTCGGTTTCATCTCGCCGGACGATGGTGGCGAAGACCTGTTTGCCCATTTTTCCGAAGTGAAGTCGGAAGGCTTCAAGTCTCTTAGCGACGGGCAAAAGGTCAGCTTCGAGGTCAAGCTGGGACCAAAGGGCAAGCAGGCAGCAAATATCCAGGCGCTCTAGGAACATGCCGCAAGACATCGTTTCAACTAGAATGAAGCGATGGACCGCGAGAATGTGACTCGATCACGTTGGGTGCTGATGTATCACGAGACCGACACTTCGTAAATGGTTACGACGCTACCGGGATGCTGGAGAAGAAGGCCTGCGCTCTCAAAGTCGCCGCCCTCTCAACAGTCCAAACCGAAAGGTTTCCGAAGCTGATCGGGCGACGATTCTCCGGCTGCGTGCAGAGCGCAAGGGAGCACGCCGGATTCAGAACGAGTTACGGCTACATGAACAAAGAGAACTGTCCCTCGCGACCATTCACAAGGTTCTGACCAAGGCGTCTGTGAAGCCGTTAGTGCGTCCCAGCCGGCCGGCAAATCCCAAACGCTATAGCCGCCCGGTTCCCGGAGATCGAGTCCAGATGGACACGATGAAGATCGCGCGAGGCGTCTATCAATACACGGCCATCGACGACTGCTCGCGCTTCCGCGTACTGACTGTCTATCCACGCAGCAACGCCCGTAATACGCCGCTTTTTCTTGATCGCGTCATCGAGGATGATGCCATTTCCGGTCCAGCGTATCCAGACTGATAGGGGCGGCGACTTCTTCGCCGAATCAGTGCAGCGACGTCTGATGAGCGAGTGCATCAAATTCCGGCCGATCCGCCGCGCTCCCCACACCTCAATGGCAAGGTTGAACGTTCACAGCTTACTGACCTGAACGAGTACTGGTCCCACCACGCCCCGACCGAGGACGAGTTGACCGGCGAATTGACGAGTGGCAGTTCGACTACAACCGGCGCCGTCCGCACGGCTCACTCGGTGGCAAGACGCCCGTCGACCGCATCGCAGAAGTGGGCGAAATCACACCTCTCGCGGAGCAGGTGGAAAGCGCCTACGACGGGCTGAAAAAGAGAATCCTGCATCGCGAATGGCGAGTTGACAAGACCCTTGCCGAACATCATTGGCGCGCCAAGAAAACGGCATTCATGAAACTGAAACGATGTCTGCGAATCGCACACTTAAACGGTTGACTGTACGTGAAGCGGGGCACGGCGTCACGAGCTCGGTGAGCAGCGGTAGCTCGCCGCAGTGCTGCGGCTCCCTGTTCGGCGAACGACATACTTGACGCAGGTCCTCGTTCTGTGGTCGCGCAACCCGGAGCCGATTAGTGCGAGGGAGCCGTAGTGCACAGGCTCCTCACGATGAGAGCGAGCTCAGATGGAGAGGTACCTTTCCGGCAGTACCCGTCCAAGCTCTTGCTGGCCGGATTTGCCATAACAAATCGTTTATCAGCGCACGTGTAAGCCAATATGAAAGGACTAGGAGCCGGAGCACAATGTTTCATTGCCTCTGCGGTTTCGAAACCGTCGCGCTGAGGCATCCAGATGTCTAGGAGAACTACGTCCGGAAACCAGTTCTTGATTGTTTCCAAAGCGTCGCCGCATCCGCCAGCAACGTGGGCTTCCATGCCATCTAGTGAGAGATACGGCGCAGTAGCAATAGCGGCGCCGCGATAGTCGTCGACGACTAGAACACGGGCGCACCAGCCCGACGGGCTTCGCACTGGTTACACACGAGGGAAGTCAACATGCGGGCCTTCCCTTAGCTAGGTTTTTTCGCTTTGCCCGGCCATCTCGAGAAGTCTGGATAAAACGAGGCCCAGGTCAGCGTCAAATTTACTGGCGAGATGATTGTTGGGCATAACAATTCCTCAGATAAGAGGCAGCGTGCCGGACTCCGAAAAGTCTACAGCTATGGAGCGCGCCTTATGCGTACTCGCATTGCGGCGGACGTGAACCCAGCCCACCAACCATTGCCCGAGGGCTTCCCGTACGCACTCGCGCCACGCCTGGACGGCGGGCGAGCCGGTGCAGGCGACGCAACAGTACCGTCACTGGAAAAGGCTTACGGAGAAAGCCGAACACCTTGATGTGAGGCCGTCTTCGCGCGTCCGATGTGAGGATGACGGGTACTGACGCGAGTTCAGGGTATTGCTGCAGCTTTCGCAGCAGTGCGATTCCATCCATCCCCGGCATTGCGCAGTCTGTGACCACAATATCAGGCCGACTTTCCAGAGCGAGGCGCAGCGCATCGCCACCATTGGTCGCGGTGCGAACGAGGTGCCCCTCTGCAGCTATCAGAATGCCAAGTGAACCGAGCAACCCCATGTCATCATCCGCAAGCAGAACCGTTGCCATAGCGCTGTCTCCACGAGCGTCCCTGCGCAGCTTCAATCCATCGCCAATTTTCATGGCAGCAAACAGTCAGCAACTGCGCCGGCGATTGCGGCGAAAAGATGGCCGAACAGCACCCACCTGTTAGTCGGTACGTAGTTCATACTGTCGTCGTGGCGCTCTGCCGCACAATGGCCTCGATTGACGAAGCGATGGAACCCATCGAGGCGAGCGGTGAACGGAATGCAGCCATGGAGTCGGAAAGCATGAAAGGGCCCAAGCGATAGAACGGCAAGCAATAGTGACGCTTGCTTCCTGGCAGTACGATACTGGGGCGACTACGACGCGTACCTCATGGGTGCGGTGCGCAGATTTCCACACTTGAGCGGGTGTCGTCGGTCCTCGTAACGATAGGGCTCCACGACGTCGCCGTTGAACACGAGGGGCCGAACATGCGGCTGATCGAACCGGATGAACACAAAGACTTTCTAGCGACCCTGGAGCGTAGCGGTTTTGCAGAAGGCGATTTCGCTCTTCTGGAAACAGATACGACGGACCCGAAAGGTGACGAGAACCTTGGTCTACAGGGCTACGTCACCATAGCCCGGCTATCGACGCAGGTTACGAAAGAATACGTGATCGGCGACGAAAGCGATTGGCTACAGCATTTCACGAAAGATCTCGAAGCAGGCGTCTTCAACAGGCCGGAATGAGAGCTCGAATGCTATCGAAGTGCAGGTGAAAGATGACCTGGCCACGCGGGTGCTCGGACAACAAGCGGCACATTCAAGCCGCACTCGGCAGAACAGCTTCGTCTCCGACCCACCGGTTGCGTCTGGCCGGGATACGGCCGCCGGCACTGACGACCCTCGACCCCGTTGAGCTGTTCCGAAACGACTCGTGAACGGTAGCTTCCGGCCCGACATGAGCCAATCGTTTCACGTCAACTGCAACCTGCACGTTGTAGCCAACCGTTCCCGTGTGGCGCGTGCCTTCGCGCAGGGTTCCGTGAACCAATGTGCAAGACTAGCCTGGCTTGCCTTCGTGTTCGTCAACCGCAGCGCGAAGCCGATTGAACCCGTCTGCGAATGCACCCGACGCGTCACGGAATCGAGCAATTGGCATCGGAACGTTGCGTGCCTCGCCGATCGCCGCGAGTTGTATTGTCTGCGCGGCGATGTAGAACCCGGTAAGTGCGTCACCATCGACTGCGACGTCCAGTCTACATTCCCTATATAGCTCGTTGCGTCGCAGCATGCCAGTCTCCATCGTGATCTTCGAAGCACCGCTTGTCACGCCTTCCCGGGCCAAGCTAGCTGATGCTCGCTCATCGCCCACTCGTTAGGAGGAGTGCCATCAGCAGTATTCTGGTACAGCCAGCTTCCGCAGACCGTGCAATTCCGGTTGCTGCTGATTTTCGTTATGTGGCCCGACGGCCCGATTGCACTGACGCCGGAAGCGGCAAGATCGCCATGCGGGGGAACGCTGGATGGCTTGACAACTAATTCGCGACAGGCATTGCAAGGCTGCATAGCTGTCTCCAATGATCTGATTCGAGGAGTCTAAGCGCTCGGCCTATGCCGAGTTCTCGTCGCACCACTGGATCGCCCAGCGCTGCGCCGCCTCGATAGCGGCTGCGTCGGCGGGATAGTCGCCTAGATCGCCTGACCATTTGACCTCGACGGTGTCGCCGCCCACCGAGGCGCGCCGGTAGATCTTTGCACGGGCGTAGTAATGGCCGCCTTCATCGAGAGGTGACGCCTCGATATGGAAGTCCTTGTAGTCGAACTGCATCGTCGCCTCCCAATGAGTGGGGAAATCCTACAGGGCGACACTGCGCACAGCAATCGGTTGGGATACCAATCCGTTGCTGTAGGCTGTGGAATTCAGATGCGTGGAGCCTTGCCTGCTTGTTCCAGCATTCTTGATTCTTGATCAGTCGGATCGGCGACGCGATCACCTTGATCCGTGATCGTGATCGCCGGGATATATACCTCACGCACAACAGCGACGAGAGATCGTAGTCGACCCTTTGCGGACCGTCGGACTCGCCGCAAGCGGCCACTCAATTTCCTCGACGGTGCGCTGTATGCGGCTGATCAATGCAGCCAAGTCTTGCTTAGCGCCCACCGCGGCATTCATGTTAGGCTTGGCGCAATGCAAGGTACTATCCGCTTTCGCCGCCTGTGGAAGGGCAAAATGACACTCCCATAATAAAGCGCGAAATTCGATAAAAAAACACCACGCCGCAAGGACACCGCGATCCCCAGTTATTTTCATAGATATCTTCCCTCCGCCCGGCCTGGGCCCGCGAAAAAGAGGAGCATGAAAAGCAAGCTACCCGCGATCAGTGAAGGACGTTTCATACGTTGGCCACAGTTCACGCGAAACCCTTATCTTCGAAATGTTAGCGGCTCCGTTCCAGTGATGCGGATGTCAAGCGACGATTGAACGATCTAGGCGCCGATGTCGAACGGCTCAAACTGGCCGGTTGTACCCGCTGACCTACCCGCCACAAACCTGTCGTTGGCGCAAGGAGCATGGTGTCGACTGGCAGCTTACGGCGAAAGAACTGAACGACAGTCACTCGCATCGCTCCAAAGAGCTCAGTTAGTTCGGCGGCTTTAAGTTATCAAGGCCCGGTCAGGAACTCGACGTCTCCGTACCAGGCGCGTGTCGTAGTACTGGTATTGTCGGTATCGCTCAGCAGCCCGTAGCCGGTGATTCGTCCTGGCGGTTCGTGAAAGACCCGCTCGTAGTCGTGCACGATATTGCGGCGCAGGCTTTGCCACTGACCCGCGTCGCCGTGCTGACCGGAGACTATGATCATCTGTACGCGGTCCGTGTGAGGGTTGGCAATAACGGCGCCCGGCGCGGCGGCGGTCGACCAAATATACATCAGCGTGGCATAGGGCAACTCTTTGCCACCCAAGTTCTTTGCCAGGTCCATCTTGGCCCGGTCAAAAAACGATAGCTTGCTTTTGTCGCCGTCAAATAAGAACACCAGTCGCGCTGGCGCGTCTTCCTTCGATCCGACGCGATTGTCGGCGCCCTCGATCGGTTTTTCTGCTTTCCAGCGCCATGCCACGACGGGTGTGCGGACCAGGTCGATATTACCCTCGTGCATCAGCGCAGAAGCAGAGCGGTTCGCGTCCGCCCGCAGGACGGTGATGTGGTCGTCGTGAACGAGCGTGTATTGCGTCACAGGCTTGCCGTGCGCGACCGGCAGGTTCTTCCAGCCTGCGGGCAGTGGAGCGCCGGGCTCGATCGTGGAAAAGGCAATACCCGGCTTTTCGTCCTCGGCAAGGAGGGCTGGCGACGACAGAAGGAGCGCGACGCACACGGCGATCCAGACGGGCCGGGCTGTTTGTTTCCGCGCTCGATGAATCGAGTGAAGATGCATGGCTGGTCGCATTCGTCTTTTGGCTAGCATCCATTGTAGTCGGGTCAGCTGACGACATTTCAGCGGAGCCTTTACGCCGGCGGTTAGGTTCTGTTGATCTGAACGCCGGACCGTGAATCTGAAGCACAAGACCCAACCCTGCCTGAACGCGATAAACCGCGCAACCAGAGACGATGCAGATTGCCAGTTATCGTGTCCCGCTGGTGCACGAGAGGGTGTTCTTCGGCCATTACAGTCATTCGACTACCGGCGTTGGTAAGGCGGCTACGAGTCACTTCCCTGACACTCACTGGGCGGCGGTCGCGAATGACCGGCTTCACCGAACCCGGATGCGTACTTTCGACCCGAAGCTACCTGTCGCGCACACGCGTTGGCGAGTCCGCTAAGGGCCGCTGACCGGACGGTCGACAATAGGGAACCGCGAATACCGAAAGTGCCGACCTGGACCCCCAATTGCCGGGAGGCGTCGCTCTGCGGTTAGCGGCGGAAATACGTGACATTGACTGAGCAAGTCCAGCTTGCTCCGCTTCCTGAGCAGGTGCAGCTTGACGTCCCTGCGAAGATCCATCCCTTGGAGAGCCAATTCACCACGTCCTGCTCCGCTTTCTACGACAGTACTGTCGAGCAGTGCCGCCCGGCGCGGCAGGTCTGCAACCGGAGAGCGAGGGGCACTTCGCAAATCCTGCGAGCGAAGGTGCACGACGAGTCGTCGTTACCCCGTCGCGCCTAAGCGCACCAAGTAGAAAAATGCGGTAACCCAAATGCTTCCGCAGGAACACCATCGGCTTTGCGGATTTACCGGCAACGTAGTGCGTAAGCGCACGCCATACGTGGATGGCCTTCGAGTTTCTCGGTGTGTCAAGCAACTCCTCGACCATGCGCAGACTCAGCGGAAAACGGTAGTACAGCGACACTGCGTAGCTGATCACGTCGGCCGGGAAGCGGTATCCCGAGTAGGAGATCGCGTCGTTGGCAGGTGCGCTTTGCTGCAAGTCGGTTCGTTTCCCACTCGCAATTGTCGGTGCATTTCCGGCAACATGCCGGCAGCGTGACAATGCCAACGCGGGACATGTACCCGCGGACTACGAAACTGCGCTGGTGCTCAATCACTGCTGCCAGCAACCATGTCATCGGACGGAGCCTTCCCATATCGCTGCAATACAAAGTGACTCATTCCCTTGGCAAGTTCATTTTCACCGAAAAAGACTTTCTGGGCCGCTTCCCGCTCTAGCAGTATGGCCTCTTCTTCACTGTGAGTACGCACGACGACTTCGATCCCGTGATTGAGTATCCGGGCCGTCTTGATCATTTGACGCACTCTGAAGGTGTCGGGAATAGCGGCGACAAGCATGCCGGCTTGAGCGATATGCGCCTGAATCAGTACTCCTGGGTCCGAGGCGTCTCCGAAGACCGCTGCAATTCCGCCTTCTCTCAGTCGCTCGACGAGTTCGCGATTCTGTTCGGCCACGACAAAGGGAATAGCTTGTTCGGCGAGCTTCTCGCCGATACGCCGTCCAACTCGGCCATAGCCCACCAAAACAACTTGTCCCGACAAATACACTTCACTAGTCGCCGCAGGCAACTCGGCCAAGGGGTCATCCGGCCGTTCCAGTTTGCGGGCGAGCAAAGAGCGCGACCGGATCCAAACCTGAAGTGGCTCTACAGCTTTAAAAACTAGCGGGTTGACGGCAATTGAGATTAGTGCCCCGGCAAGAATCAAGCTTTGTCCTTCCAGCGGGAGTAATCCTAGGCGTCCCCCCAGCCCAGCTAAGATGAATGAAAATTCGCCAATCTGAGCCAAACTCGCTGACGCCGTGAGCGCGGTGTTCAACGGGTAGCCAAAGACGAGGACCAAACCGGCGGCGGCGATCGGGGTGCAGACAATAATTACGCCCAGCACGGCAACGACCCGAAGTGGTTGGTCGACCAGAATCATCGGGTCGAACAGCATCCCCACCGAAACAAAGAACAAGACGGCGAACGCGTCACGCAGCGGTAACGACTCTTCCGCAGCACGGTGACTGAACTCGGACTCGCGCATCATCATGCCAGCGAAAAATGCCCCCACAGCGAAGGATATGCCGAATAGCTTGGCAGCCCCGAAGGCAACGCTGACGGCTGTCGCCACAACGCACAGGGTGAATAACTCTCGGGAGCCCGTGCGGGCAACCTGCCAAAGCAGCCACGGAAAGGCTCTGCGACCAACCACCAGCATCAAAGTGATGAACGCTGCAATCTCGAAAAGCGTGATTCCGAGGGTCTGCCACAAATTCGCCGCGCCACTGACTGGGGTTTTGCCGCTGAGCCACCCACCCAAGGGCGGCAGTAGTACGAGCACGAGCACCATGGCAAGGTCTTGGACCACCACCCAGCCCACTGCGATATGTCCGTTCATTGACTCCAGGGCGCCACGCGCCTCAAGTGCCCTGAGTAACACTACGGTGCTCGCAACCGACAACGCCAGACCGAAAACTAGCGATCCCCCGAGGCCCCAATCCCAAGTAGCCGCTAAGCCGGTGCCAAGTGCCGTCGCGAAGGCCATTTGTATCGCAGCACCCGGCACAACGATCTTGCGCACCTTCATCAGGTCATCCAGGGAAAAACGCAGCCCAACGCCGAACATCAGCAACATCACACCGATTTCGGCAAGTTCTGCCGCAATCTCCGTATTGGCGACGAAGCCCGGCGTAAATGGGCCAATTAGCACCCCGGCCAACAGGTAACCAGCGAGCGCCGGAATTTTGATGCGAATAGCAAGAAAGCCCAGCACGAGGGCCAACCCAAGTGCGGTTGCGATGGTTGTGATCAAAGGAATGCTATGGGACATCAATTCGCCCTTATGGGAATTAATCGACAACGTTCACTGCTCCTGGGTATTTAATCGCTAACGCTGCGACGCTGCGCGCCGTGGTCGCGGAGAAACGTCTAACGGGCTCATCTTCGTCGTCAACGTCGGCGTAATAGTGGCCGTACGCTCGACTACGTGAACCGGGAGTAGACGGACACCGTATGTGCCTTCGGAGGTTCAGTGGCTTGGATCGGTCTGTTTCCATTCCCGGCATGGTCGGCAACCCCGTTCATGATTCTCGGT
Source organism: Paraburkholderia sp. RL17-347-BIC-D (assembly GCF_046027915.1). Taxonomy (NCBI): domain Bacteria; kingdom Pseudomonadati; phylum Pseudomonadota; class Betaproteobacteria; order Burkholderiales; family Burkholderiaceae; genus Paraburkholderia; species Paraburkholderia sp. RL17-347-BIC-D. Next base: position 47,519 of record NZ_JARESS010000038.1, on the reverse strand, counting down.
TTATAACGAAACTTTATGATGCTCGCTGACCGGGTGACCTGTTTATGTTGTGAATTGCTGAAAGGCTCGCCCGGAGCGTGCGTGAAGTCGTGCGGTGGACGGGTGGCTTTAGCCATTGCGGGCCCATGCCGCACTCGTGCGATCCGTGAAATAAATTGGGTTCAGCTTGGTTTATGGCATCAAATGCTCGGAAGTCGTTTTTTGATGAAGTGCGAGCTGCTTCGCGGCCGTCCGGTGTGTAACGAACTGCGGCCATTCAAACACCATGGGCCGCGCGCGGTCACATGGTGGCGGGGGTTCGGCGCTTTCCGAGGTTTGTCCAGGCCGTCGGAAACTTCGCATGGCGGTGTCCCGCTTTCGTCCGTGAAACACGGGATACAGTATGCAGGATGGTCTTCGCCTAGCGGCCCAGCGGTGCCGCTCGCATTCATCCGCCCGAGCATTAGCCACACACGGCTGTGCCCGCCCAATTTCATGCTGGTGTTGACGACGGCAATCCTGCCGTCGCCGCCGACAGCAAGTTTTTTGCCCAGAAGTCCCTGATGGCTGCCATTTGTCCCGCCCCGCTCGTCCTGGCTGCCTGGCACCAGTTGCGGCGGCAAAAAACTGTGCCCGTCATCGCGCGAGACGGTGAACTCCAGTCCCAGCGGCCGGGTTGAAGCACCTTGAAACAGTTCCCATGCGACGTGTAGCGTCCCTTGCCGGTCGACTGCCACGGCCGGATACGCGGCGCCGTTGCCGGCATGTCGCTGCGGCTGCGAGATAACCTGCGGAATGCCGAACTTACCCACACCGGCGATGGATTGGGCGTAGCGCACATGGTAGCGGCCCGACGGCCCGTCTTCGCTTTCCGCATATACCAGGTGCAGCGTGCCGGTTCGCCCTGCGGCCAGACGTGGCGCGTCGGCATGGCCGGGACCAGCCCCAACCACGTGCGGCCGCCCGAAGGTTTGGCCGCCGTCGTCCGACTGGGCAACGCTGATATCGGCACTGCGGTCAGCGCCGACCGTCCAGGCCAGGTAGACGGTTTGGCCGGGGCCGGTTGCCAGCGACGGGCCACGCGCCGGCCGCTTGCCGTCGCCGGCTACATGCACGGGCCGCGAAAAGCTGGCGCCGCCGTCGGTCGAGCGGGCCAGCCACAGCATGCCGTCGTACTCTGTCCACGCGGCCAGCAAGGCGCCGTCCGGCGCCATCGCCAGGTCAAGACTGCCGTTTGACCAGGTGTCGCGGTCCAGCCGTCCTTTGCCGTCCCCGCCACGCGAGTTCGACAAATTGATGGGCGCGGAAAAGCTGGCGCCGCCGTCGGTGGAACGCGCGAACAGGATATCGCCCCCATGCGATCCGCCGGAGAAAATGATCTCCTGCCAAAGTAGGCCGATCTTGCCCGGGTCTCCCGGCGCCACCACCATGCGAGGCAGCCAGGAAAATGTCGCCGGATTGCGCGACACGTTAACCGGTCGGCCTTGCGCAGTTCCGTCGGCTGAGAGCGACTGATGGAAAACATCTTTCTTCTTCTGGTCGACCCATGCCACCTTGACACCGTCGGCGGAATCGAAGGCAACCGTCGCGTCATCGACATAGTCGTAGCGCGAGTCGTTCTGGCGCCACGCCCCCTTTTCACCGCGGCCCTCGGCGATCTCGGTGATGCCGATCCACTCGACCAATGAGGGAGCGGCCGCGAAGGCAAGCACTGCCGTAAAGGCGAGCGCGGCGGCGGCAATCATATTCATTGTTCGGGTATCTCCTGCAGTCGCGCATCGGCGTGCGGATCCAGACAAAAGGGGAGCGGTTCGTCCTCGGGCCAGCGCTCGAACCGCGACGATTCCCGACGCTGGCCTTGGAATTGCGGCGTTGCTGTCGTCGTTTGGCTTGGCTGATGGGTTGGCACATGCTGTCGAATGCGTTGCTGTGATGCCGTTCCGCTTTATGACCAACCGGCGTCGTCCGGATCTCGCTTATGGTCAGGTGAGAGTAGCGCGCGACGTTATTTTTGCCATTTTTAAGCGTCTCATGATGAAAAGTAACAGCGATTTTTCCTCGAATAGCTACATTACAATAACCTTTCTTTTGTGCATCTATCAAAGGGAATTTGATGGTTCGATATCATCGTGGCGCAGCGATCCGGCCATCCATTACGAGGCAGGGCAACACGTTCGGAGCGCGCCTGTATCGTGAATAAGGACGGGGAATCTACCTCATTGGGCAATCCCGGTCAGTCCGCGAGTCCGAATTGCGCTTATGAATTTGCCGTGCGCAGTGCGACTGCTTTTGTCGATGGCAAACCCTGCCCCGCCATCCGTTCGGAGGCCGTCCAACCGCGTAAGGGGTACGGGAAACATTTATTGATGCGAAGCAGCACCAGGCAGGTCCTGCCGCGAGCAGCGTTCCGTCAAACATTCGCAGGCAGTTGATGACGGTTTCTCGCGGAGCACATTAGGGTTACTTTGCGCTGTTGCTTACCTTTAACCATAGCAGGGCGTGACATGAAGAAATCTCTCCGGGTAGCATTCCTGTTGGCTGCGGTGGCTCTTGCTGCATGCAACAAGTCTGGCGAAACGGCTGCGCCAAGCGCTGCTAGCGATACGTCGGCTGCTTCTGCACCGGCTGCGGCTGCCTCGGAAGCTGCTGCGGCATCGGGCGCAAGCCAGTAAGGCTTGGCCCCTAAGTCTCCTCACATGACTTACCAAGCCAAACTTGAGGACGCAGGCGCGGCCTGATTTGATGACGCGGTGGTCCGAAGCAGAAACGGCCGCGCACGAAAGGAGCCCAAATGTACAGATCTCAAATAGCAAAGTTCCAATACACCGCGCATGCGCGGTAAGCGCCGCACATACGACGTCACGCTTAACGTCGTGCAAAAGGATTCTGGTGTCTGTGCCTATGCCGCGTGGGTGCAATTCCAGCACGAATTTAAGGGTAGCGGATTGATCCTGCCACTTATTGCCAACACACGTGACGGCGCCACAAAGGAAGCCCGATTACGTATCGAGAAGGACATTGAATATCTCGCCGGCATCGTCGAGTGAGTGACAAGTGACGAACTCCGGGCCGGATCAAGCCATCTCGGTGCTGCGCCGGAATTGCAGGGTGCCTTCTTGCGCCCCACACGTCGTATTCGCACAGCAGCATCCGCAGCCGTTTCGTTAGCCCGGGAAGAGACGATGCCGACAAGCGAGATGTTCCGGCTACCTAGCTCCGACGCCCCCGCGATTTACTTTGCCGCCGGTTAGGGGCCGTCGTCAGTTTTTTGGTCACCCACGGCCCGCGCCTGGCATCCATGCATACGAGACGTGTGCCGTAGCTTTGAGGCACAGGATCGTCGAATCGTCAGATTTTTCCCGCGGAGGAAACCATGAGTAAAGAGCACCTGGGTGATCGCGCGAAAGCGATGGAGGAATCTTTTTTTGCCAGGCAGAACGAAGCGCTTCGCCAACGCCTCAGGGAGTCGGAAGATACTAAAATAAAAAAGCAGGCACTCTCCGCTGCTTCCGGCATCACCGATGACGGTCTGCTCGACAAGCTTGTAGCGCTCAACCTTCAAGGCGAAATGCTGGCCGCCCTCTCCCTGGTTCCCTTGGTCGTGGTGGCCTGGGCGGACGGCCGCATCGATAACGGTGAGCGGACCGCTGTGCTTTCTGCGGCAGAAGAAGGGGGCCTCAGCAAACATGAGGTGAACTATCAACCGCTCGAGCAATGGCTCGCAGAGCCACCACCTCCCGAAATGCTGATTAAATGGAAAGCGTACATTGAGGCGCTTTCGGCCACGCTGAACGAGGAAGCCAGACAAGCGCTCAAGGCGACCCTTCTGGGTCGTGCTCGGGGAATCGCGGAAGCGGCAGGAGGGTTTCTCGGCATTGGGAGCAGGGTTTCGAGGGCCGAAAAGGCCGTACTGGGCGAGCTTGAAAGATCTTTTCTGTAGGCGGCTGCATTGACAATCTCGACGCCGGCGACCCGGCGTGCCACACAAAGTCGCCGGTGGTTGATGTGATTCCAGCCTAGCGGCGCAACGTGCGGGATCAGGCTGTCGTCGTTGGTTTGGCTCGATTTTGTGCGGCTCGTGAGTGCACGTGAATCGGGCGGCGAAGGTCGTCTGTAAAAAATGCTTTACAGATCGAAATTTCGGTCCGGTCGGCATTAAATTGATTTTCCTGCGGCGTACGTCAGGCGCCCGTTCAGTAAACAGCTCACGTGTGAGGTCGCGGCCCACCGGAGACCGTTCAAAAGTTGGGGAGGTCGATTTCGTCTGACCGCACTGGCTTATGGCAGGGTTGCAGGGTCTGTTCGGTGCTCGGTGCCGGCCTGGCAATGCTACCGTGGTGCATTCACCGTGTCGCGAGGCGGCTATCTTGAACCCCGAGATGCGATGTGACGAGAATTCCCCGTTCAAAACCGCGACTCTGACCTGCGCCATGCAGTGCGCTCCTTCACCAGTCCAGCGCATCTGTCGCTTCCTGGCCATACGGTAGCTGACAACCTGGTTCACCGCAGACTCGGCGATGCTGCTGCTGATCGGCAAGCCCTTGCGGTGCCGCGCGCTGTAGTTGACCAACGTGGGCGCGTTGTTCCTCAGGTAACTGGAGACGGTGTTCAGATGCCACCACAGTGTTTTGAATTCGTATCCTTCTCTCGCCAGCAGCCGACTGTCCAGTGCCTTGATCCGTTCGACCGCCTTGCTGCCCTTGCCATGCCAGACCAACCACTTCGCGTGCGTGATTTCGGTCTCCACTGGCTCCTGGTCCATCGAGCCAATCATCTTGCTGCCGAACACGGGACGCAGCGCCGCCTGGAACTTCATCGCAATGTGGAACCAGTCGAGGATCCGGCCGCGAGCCAGTTGACTGCCCTCGACCGTCTTTGCAAATTCACCAGCGTCGTCGCTGATCACGGTCACGCGTTCATCGCTCGCCACACGGCTCCGACTGAGTCGCCGGCATCCAGTCGCTCCCCGGCGGCTCGTATCGATGAGGGCTCGCGTCCGGCGCCCCACCGGGAAAGATCAGTGCAACCTTCGAGCCCGTGTTGCATGGGCTCAAAGATATTCGACGCGTCCCTCACGTCCGGTTCGGCTTAGAAAAAGTGGTTCATGCCGAACGAGACGCCCGTCTGTTTTTCATGCAAGGACGGGTTCAGCGTTGCATTGGTCACGTAGCCACCCGTGAAATGCGTGTAGTCGATATCGGCGTAAAGCTCAGTGTTTTTCGACAGCGCATAGCTGACGCCCAGAATGGCGACGTCCTTTCTGCCGTCCACGCCGTTCGTCGCGTTCTTGTCGTCGTAATACGCACCCGTTACGTTGAAGACCGACGACGCGTGATAGCGAAAACCGCCCCACAAATATTGATTGCGCGTCTCGCCGTGCGCCGTGGAGGGAACCGCCTGGGTTGCGAGCGAATAGCCACCCATCAGGTCGACGGGACCGAGCGTCACGGCGCCGCCCGCAGTGTATTGATTGTTGGCGAAATACGCGCTCGACGTGGCCGAAAACGGGTTTGAGCGATGCGTATAGCCCGCACCGAACTTGAACAGTTTGGTGTGGTAGTTCAAGCCGCCCGCAAGCATGGTGCCGCTAGCGAGACTGCCTGCCACGCCGCCCGGCGCATAGACCGCGCGAGCCGTCCACGGGCCGAAGTTGCCGTGGTAGTGGATAGCGTTGTCGTCGCGGCCGCTGGTGCCGCCCGAAATCGCCGCCGCTTCGGTAATGCCTAGATAGTGCAGGTCGAACGGCTCGAAGTCCTTGATCAACCTGTGCTGCAGCGTGAACTGATGGCCGATATTGACCTCGCCGAACGGGCCGCCTAGCCCGACGGTCGACGTACGCTGGAACAGCTGGTTGGTCGTGCTGCTGTTGGCACCAGTCGACAGAATGTAGCCCGCTTCCAGATTGAAGCGGGCGTAATATCCACCGCCCAGGTCCTCGATCCCGAGAAACCCCCAGCGATTCGATTTGTAGACGCCGTTCGATGCCATCGTCAGCGCCGCGCCGCCTGCCTTCGTGCCGTTCACGACATTGCGCAGGCCGCCGTCCAGAGAGCCATACAATGTAACGCTGCTTTGCGCGTAAGCGGCACTCCCTGAAAGCCCCAACAAGGTCATTGCGGCCACTGCTGGCCGCCGACCGAACCTGCGCGCGCCGCTCCCGGTCCTTCCACTCTTAAACATAGTTCCTCCATTGACATCGTTAAATTCGTGAGGCCGTGGTTGCACGAAGGTCGGGTTCGAACTGCATGCGACGGCCCATCATTGCTGTCTGAATTCGCGCACCCGCTTCTCTCCGGCGGAGCCGGATCGGCATGTCGCGCGCGTCGTCGGCGTCGTCGGCGCCGGCAGTCGATCAGAACTGTGTGCGCAGACCGCCACCGATCGTGGTGCCGCTCGACATCCTGGTCGCGCGATCGGACAGCACCGCCGCATAGATGTCGGTGCGCGTTGATAGCGGGTAGTCATACGAGAGCGCCCAGGTGTTGCGATAAACCGAGCTATGGCCGCTACTCTTCGAATACGCGTCCGAGCCGAGAATCCTGCCGAGGCCCACTGGAATCGAGAAGCCGATCTGACCGGTATCGATGCCGACGTCGCCATTCGAAATCGAATCCCACACGTGCTGGTACTGGCCAAACAGCTTCACGTAGTGAAGGTCGTACGACATGCCGAGGTTCACCACCGACTGCGTCGTCAGTCCCGGCAGGACGGTGTCGAGGTCGCCGGCGTTCAGGCTGTACTTGATCTGCTGATAAACAACCGACGTCGCGAAAGCGCCGCGGTTGTACGAAATCTGGCCGCTCCACTTGTTCTGGCCGAGATGGCCTGGGTCGTTGCCGAACGAGTACATGGCTCGGCCGATGAGGCCGCCGAACGACGGCGATGCGTAGTACACGGCGTTCCACCACTCGCCCGCATTGCCGAATACGCCCTGGCCGTTCACGCCGACGTAGCTGTGCAGCACGCTCGGCGAGAACACGAATGAGTTCCCGAAGGGGTTGAACGTAATGGTCGAGAACCACAGCAGCGGCGGAATCAAACCGGCAGTCGCCGTGCCGTATGGGCCGGTCACTCCCACGTATGCGTTACGCGAGAACAGGCCGTCATGCGGGAAACCGGTGCGGCCCATCGCGCCGTTCTCGATATTGAAATAGCTTTCGAGGTCGAAGATGACCTTCGTGCCGCCGCCGATGTCCTCCGACCCGCGTAGGCCGAAGTACGGCGCCGTCATGCCGCCGTTACCTGCGATCACGCTCGACTGACCGTTCATCGGCTTCTTGTAGCCGACGAACGCATCGAGAAGCCCGTAGAGCTGCACGCTCGATTGCGCGTGGGCCACCTCGGCGAACAGCGCTGCGCCGACAATGAGCGCTTTCATCCCCAACTTTATTTTCATCTATGTCTCCCGCCTTTCCAAACCTGGATTCATGGCTGCGAAGCGGCGCGCCTTCGAACACGTTGATATGTGTCGAATGACGCTCCGAGCGCTCGCTCTCTTTATTGATACGTAGTACAAAGTATTAAATCTGTATTACGGCGTTTTTCCCGGTGTCTGCGCACTACATCCAGAAATAACCGTGGGTCGAAGAGTCCGGACAGGCCGCTGCCCGCCCGGACATGTTTTGCGGCGTTTCCTAAGCCTGGTTCTGCGTGCGGGAAGGCCTGGCCGCCGACGCGCTCGACGGCTGCTGCTTCGAGCAAAGCAGCGAGTGTAATGCGACGAGCGTGAGTCCGCCGGAGATCACCGGCTGCTGAAGCACGAGCTGGAGCATCAACGGCATCGCATGAATTACTTCCGGTGAGATGAACAGACCGCCGAGGCCAACGAGAAACGCGAGCCCCGACGCGATCAGGCGGCGATCGTCCCACTCGACCTGCGCGAGAATATGTACGCCATGCATGAAGACAATGCCGAACAGCAGCGTCGCGGCGGCCGAGATCACCGGAATCGGGACGACGACGAGCAGCATGTCGAACTTCACGCAGCCGCCGAGTACGATCAGGAGGATGCCTGCGGCGAGCGTCACGAAGCGCGAACCGATGCGTGTGGCGCGCAGAATGCCGATGTTGTCCGGATACGCGATCGTGCTGAAGCCACCCCACACTGCCGCGACCACCGAGCCGAGCGCGACGCCGAACAGGCCTTCGGACATGCGGCCTGGGCTGAGCGTCTCTTCGCCCCATTCGGCGACTGTCTGGTAGAGGGCCATCGATCCCATGCCCGCCGGAATCAGCACGAGCAGGAACACTGCGACGAGATCGAGGCGCACGCCGAAACCGAACGGGAAGATGCGCGGCTCGACGAGAAGCGGCGCAGCGGCCACCGCCGCAAACGAAACCGGCTCGAACAGCGTGTAGGCCAGCGTGCCGAGCGCAAGGCCGAGCAGGATCGCGACGCGCCGCAGCCGGCGGCCGCCCCAAAGCATCGCGAAAACGATACCGGCCACTGCGACCGCGCCGGAAAGCAGGTTCACGACCGGAAAGCCGGGGCTTTTAGCGCTGCCGATCCAGGTCGGCAGCGCGACGCTGGCAATCTGCACCACGATCAGCATGACGATCATTCCGGAAATGATAGGCAGGCGCAAATGCCTCGCGAACATGCCCGCCACGCTGCGTCCACGGATCGGCACCGTGAGCACGCACCAGATCAATGACGCGGCGAAGAACGACCCGAATGCTGTACCCAGGCCACCCGACTGCAAATGACCGACCGTCAGGAGCGCACCAAAGCTGCCTGCGTAGGGACCCTGCGCGATCGGCAGACGCAGCAGCAGCACCGACTGCAGAATCGTGACAATTCCGCAGGCCATGAAAGTCATGCCATACAGGTACGCGATCTGCGGATCGGACAAATGAAACGCGCGGCCGAGAAGTCCCGGGAACACGAACATGCCCGTCATTCCGAACACGTTCTGCAGCGCGAGCACGGCCAGTTGTGGGAGTGGCAACCGCTCGTTGATTCCGACGTCGAAGACGCGCGCGGATGGACTGTCTGCGGTGGCCTCCCGGATCGAAGCGCCGGATTTCGGCATGTCTGTGCTCAAGGTGTGTTCCATTAGGCCAAAAACGAAATCCTGTCCGGCGACTCGACTGGGGCCGCGTCGCACCCGTTCCCTTCGAGCGCTATCGCACGAAGGAAACACCTGTATCGCCGGGGCGGACGATTCCGCCTGCCCGGTAGTCTTCAGTGATCCTCAGTTGTCGAGCGGAACGCCCTTTGTCTCGGGGCCGAACCAGATCGACACCATGCCGACAATAAAGAGCAGCGACACCGCCGCCGATGCAGCCGGGAACGAACCAAACTTCGCGACCACCGCATTGCCGGCGATCGGACCGATACTTGTCAGCGCGCGGGCCATGTTCCAGCAGAAGCCCTGCCCTGTCGCACGCACGCGGGTCGGAAAGAGCTCGGGCAAATAAGCGGCAAAAGTGCCGAACGCGCCAATGACGAAGTAACCGTACACCGGCATCAGCCACAGCACCCGGCCGATGTCATGCACCGTCATGAACAGCACGAGCGACACCACGAGTGAGCCTGCCGAAAAGATGAAGTACGACATGCGCCGGCCGAGTGCGTCGAGCATCCAGATCAGCGTAAGGTAGCCGAGCGTCGCACCGATCATCATGAGAATGAACGCGTAGCTGACCGTCCTGCCGACGTCGCGATGATCAATGGCTGCAGCCGACAACTGGTGAATCCAGCTCGGCAGAAACGTGAGACCGCCCCAGCAGCCCAGCATGGCAGCCGACGAGATGATCACGCCGATGATTGTCTTGCGGCGTAATCCCGGCGCGAAGATGGCGGTGAAAGTTTGCATCGCCGATTCGGCTATGACGCTGTCGCGCACTTGCACCCAGCGTTGAGGCTCAGGCACGAAGCGGCGCACGAGAATCGTGACGAGCGCGGGCGCGGCGCCCACGCCGAGTACGACGCGCCAGCCGAAGCGGCCAAGCAGCAGGTTGTCGAGCGCTGCCGCGAGAAAGCCAAACGCGAACGCCATCTGCATGATCTGCATGGCGCGGGCGCGTTGGCGACCGGGCCATGATTCGGCGACGAGCGCGGCCCCTGCCGCCCATTCACCGCCGATGCCGAAACCGGCCAGCGCCTGTGCGACGGCAAGCTGAGGCCAGGTCTTCGAAAATGCGCTCAGCAGCGTGAAGGCCGCGTAGATGAGGATGGTCCAGCCCATCACACGAGAGCGGCCGAACCGGTCCGCGGCCACCCCGAACAGCACGCCGCCGATGCCCCACGTGAGCAGCTTGCCCGCAATGATGTAGCTGCCGATCTTGCTGATTTCGGTCGCGTCGGTGCTGTGCAATAGCTGGCTCACGCTCGGCACGAGCACAAGCGTGAAGAGATTCAGATCCATCGAGTCGAACATCCAGCCGAGGAACGCCGAGATCAGCGCCAGCCACTGGTAGCGCGACAACCTGAATCCCTGAGACTCGGCCGAAGCCACCGGCGCCGCCTTGGCGCCCTGCGATATGCCCATTCTTCCCGTCTCCTATCTGCCGCCAAATAAGCGAGCACGTTGCTCGATGCGGGTCGTAGCGCCCGATTTCGTCATTTGGCGGAGTATATCGTAATGCAGTGTGATTGCAATACAGATTATTGTATTACTGTCTGCCGATCCTTTGGCCACGGGAGACGCCTACGGCGCGGCGTCATACAGGGAGGTATCGAAAGAAATGAGCGATGTCCGCAGCCCGCAAACCCGTCTGGGCCTAGGCGGGAAAGCGCGCTGGGAAGGGCTAACGCCGCGAGTAACGAGGTAAAAAGAGCGCCTCATGTTGCGTACCGCTCATCGGACCGGTCCGCAAGCCGGACCGTTGCGTGTCGAGGCGACGATTCCGCCTCTAACGTACCGGGTACGAAAGAGGCCGGCAGACGCGGCGTTTCGTTGACTTAGCTGGTTGCTGCCGCGAGCACTTCGACCGCGAGGCTTTCGGCTTGCTCGACATGGCGCTTGCACGCCGCCGCGGCTGCGTCGGCGTCATTGCGCATGATTGCATCGACGATCGTCGCGATTTCGTCATAGCTTTGCGGAAGGCGCCCTGCCTGCGAAAGCGTCGTGGCGCGCAGCATCATCACTCGCGTATGGACGAGCCGTAGCATCTCCGTGAGAACCGGGTTGTTGGCGCCTTCGAGCATCACGTCATAGAACTGCGCCTTCTGTTTCAGGAAGCTCATGGTGCCCTCCTGGCCTTGCATGTCCCGCATCGAGGCGAGCTTTTCCAACGCCTGTTTCAGCTCGGCACGCTGGTCGACCGTCGCTCGCTCGGTGAACTGCCGGCCCGCCAGTGCTTCGAGTACGGCGCGCACTTCATAGAGCCCTCGCGCCTCGTCTGCCGTCATTACCGAGACGATCGGACCTTTGTGCGGAATGATCTGCACCAGCCCCTCGGCCACCAGTTGACTCAGCGCCTCACGAACGAGCGTGCGGCTCACGCCGAGCATTTCGCACAGTTCGCGCTCGATCAGCCGGTCGCCCGGCTTGAAGGTCAGGTCGCTAATACATGAGCGCAATCCGTCGATCACCTGCTGGCGCAGCGTCGCCACCGGTCGCACTACCAGCCTGTTGGTATTCATTCCATCCCCTTGTCATATGAATCAAAAAAGAGCCGCGCTGATCTTCGTAATACAATCATATTGACATTCCGCAGCGAAGCTCTGATACTGCCTACCATTATACAATCCTACAACAGCTGGTTAAACCCCGAAGGATAATCATGGAAGACATCACGCTATCCGAACGCCGTGCCATCGGCGCAAAGATCCGCAAAGAAGTGCTGGGCTCGAGCCACACGCAGAGCAATACCAATCCCCACCTGTTCGACACAGTGTTCCTCGAGTACACGGAAGACGTGTGCTGGGGCAACGTGTGGAACCGCACGGGCCTCCCGCGCGCGACACGCAGCATGCTGAACCTTGCGATGCTGGCCTCGCTCGGCCGCTGGCACGAGTTCGAAGTGCATACGCGTGGAGCGGTGAATAACGGCGTGACGGAAGAAGAAATCGCCGAGGTGGTGCTGCAAGCCGGCGTCTACGCAGGCATTCCAGTCGCGGCCGAAGGGCTGCGTCGCGCGAAGGCGGTTGTGCTCGACCTGAAGGCGAAAGCCGCTGCTGCCTGAAGACGGCTTGCGGTTCGTCAAGGCGCCTCGCGAATCGTCATCTCATCCCAAGCGTACCTGCCTGGCAGTCCAGAGGGCAGCAAGGGTTTCGTGCTTTCGGCTGCCGACTCGCTAGCCGATCGCGCGAAGCACCTGCCGGAACCCGCGCATTACCCGAAACCATCATGTCTCATTCAACTTTCTGCGAAATCCCAGCCGGTCGCATCGCCTATTCCCGCCGCGGGACGGGCAGGCCGCTGGTTCTGCTTCACCCGATCGGCGTCGACCGGAGCTGGTGGGACGAGTATGTCGATCACTGGGCCGCATCGTATGACGTCGTCGCGATCGATATTCGCGGCCACGGCGACTCCAGCCTCGTCACCGCCCCCATCACCCTCGCCGATCATGCGACCGACGTCGCCGCGGTGCTGCGCCAGGAACGGCTTGCCGGCGCAACCCTGATAGGCGTGTCGATGGGCGGCATGATTGCGCAGCGTGTCGCGATCCAGTTTCCCGAGCTGGCCGGTGCGCTGATTCTGTGCGGAACGGCCGGCGGATTTCCCGACGAAGTGCGCCCGCGCATTCTCATGCGCGGCGACATGAGCCGGCAAGGCTCGATGTCCGAAGTGATCGACGACACGATCACGCGCTGGTTCGCCGCCGATACGCCGCGCCCCGACCTCGTCCAGAAGTGCCGTGCGCGCCTCGCCGCCGACGACTGGTACAGCTGGAGCGCGAACTGGCAGGCGATCTCGCTGCTCGACAACCTGGGCGAACTGCCGCGCGTGTCGGCACCGGCGCTCGTCGTCGCCGGCGATGCCGATGCGAGCATTCCGCCAGCGGTATCGCAGAAGATCGCCGACGCGCTGCCGACGAGCCGCTTCGTAGTCATTCCGGGCGCGGCGCACTTTGGAGCGTTCGACATGCACGAAGTTTTTGCAACGGTATTCGACGATTTCCTGTCGACCCTCGCTCAATGAAATAAAACGCGAGCGTGCCCGCGCGCTGGGACAGTTTCACGCGCCGCGCGACTCGGTAGTTACCAGATAAGTGGAGCGGCGCCCGTACGGGCCAACCGCCCGAGGAGGCAGTATGGCAATCACAATCCGTTCATCTTTCATCGTCGATGCACCGCCGTCCGACGTCTGGAAGACCATGATCGACATCGAGCGGTCCGCACCGTGTTTTCCGGGCGCGGAACTCAAGGAACAGCAGCCCGACGGCAGCTACAAGGGCGGCTTCACCGTCAAGCTCGGCCCGCTTACGCTGAAGTTCGCGGGCAAATTCAAGATTGCTGACCAGAACGACGCCAACCGCACGGTCGTGGTGTCCGCAAGCGGCACCGACACCAAGGGTCGCGGCGGCGCCGATGCGCAGATCAACGCGGCCGTCACCGACGCCGGCAACGGCAAGACGAAAGTCGACGTCGTCTCGGACGTGAACCTGTCGGGCACGGTCGCGCAGTACGGACGCGGTGCCGGGATGATCGAGGCGCTCTCGCAGCAACTGCTGAACCAGTTCGCCAAGAACCTGACCGCGCTTATCGAGGCAGACGCAGCGCACGCCGCGGCGCAGGCTCCGGCCACTCCGGCCGCCGCGCTGAACACCGCGGGTGAACCGGAGGCTTCGAACGTGTCCGCTGAACCGGCTGCACCCAGGCCGGCCACCGAAGCGCGCCGCCCGCCCCCCGCACCGGCGCCGGTCGTGCCTCTCGATGCGGGCGCACTCATGCGCAAAGCGATGTGGCAGTCGATCCGGAATTACTTCGCGCGGCTCTTCGGGCGCAAGCAGCCCCACTGAGGAAGCCACCGCACTATCGGAGCACGCATGAAACCCAGTGAATTCCAGTATCACGCGCCGACCACCGTCGACGAGGCCGCGCAGCTGCTCGGCACACTCGAGGATGCGCGCGTGCTTGCCGGCGGCCAGTCGCTGATGCCGATGATGAACTTCCGGTATCTGATGACGAGTCACCTGATCGACCTGAACGGCGTCGAGGCACTCACCCGCATCGAGGAGCGCAACGGCCGTCTTCACATCGGCGCGATGGCGCGGCAGCGCGACATCGAACTGTCGCCGCTCGTCATGAAGCGCGCGCCGCTGATCCGCGAGGCGTATCAGCTGGTCAGCCACAAGCAGATCCGCAATCGCGGCACGCTCGGCGGCAGCCTGTGCCAGTTGGATCCGTCGTCCGAGCAGCCATGCTTCACCGCCGCACTCGACGGTGTCCTGACGATCGTGCGCTACGAAGACGGCGCAGTCGCGACCCGGGAGCTGCCAATGTCCGACTGGGCGCTGATGTATATGACGCCCGCGCTCGAGGAAGGCGACCTGCTCGCCGGCATCTCGCTCGACATCTGGCCCGAAGGCCATGGCTACGCATTCGAAGAGTTCGCGCGGCGTCATGGCGATTACGCCATCGTCGGCGTCGCAGCGCTCTGCACCGTCGATGCGCAACAGCGCCTCGACCGCGTGTCGCTGACGATCTGCGGTGTGGCCCCCGGCCCGGTGCGAATGCACGAGGTCGAGACCGCCTTGCGCGGCCGCCCGATGGACGAAGACGCGCTGCGCATCGCGAGCGACGCGGCGCGCGCGCTCGACGTGATGACCGACGCGCACGTCAGCACCGACTACCGCCAGCATCTCGCCGGCGTCCTGACCGAAAGAGCGCTGAAGACAGCGTTCTCGCGCGTCGCAACACAATCGTAGGGTGACAAAGGAGATGCACATGGAGACTCGTACCGTCAGAGTCGTCGTCAACGGCACCGCTTATGAGCACGAGGTCGAACCGCGTCGCATGCTCGGTGACTTCCTGCGTCACGACCTCAATCTCACCGGCACGCACTACGGTTGCGAACACGGCGTCTGCGGCGCCTGCACCGTGCTGATCGACGGCCGCACCGCGCGCGCCTGCCTGACGCTCGCCGCCCAGGTGAATGGACGTTCGCTGACGACAGTCGAAGGGCTCGCCCACGCGGACGGCACGCTCAACGCGCTGCAACAGGCCTTTACCGAAACGCACGCGCTGCAATGCGGGTTCTGTACGCCCGGCATGCTGATGACGCTGACCGAACTGCTGAACGAAACGGATTCGCCGACCGAAGCCGAGATCCGCGAAGCGATCACGGGCAATCTGTGCCGCTGTACGGGTTACCAGCCGATCGTCGCGGCTGCCCTGCTCGCCGCTCAGCGCATCCGCGACCAGCGTGCCGCCGCGCCGGCAGCCCAAGCTACGGAGTAACGCAATGGACCATTCCGACCTGAAGGGTGCCCCCACCGACCAGCGCTACATCGGCCGGCGCGTCATGCGCACCGAAGACAAGAAGCTGCTGCAAGGCCAGGGCTCCTATGTGGACGACGTACACCTGCCGAACATGCTGCAAGCCGCGGTGCTGCGCAGCCCGCACGCGCACGCGAAAATCGTCTCGATCGATTGCACGGCCGCCCGCGAACTGAAGGGCGTGCACGCTGTTTATACGCACGCGGACCTGACCGGCCGCGCACGCGGCCGCGCGCCGTCGATGCTGCCGAACCCGGCGATCCGCTTCGAGCGCACCCAGGAACTGCTCACCTCGACGGAAGTAACGTTCGCGGGAGAAGCCGTGGCGTTCGTCGTCGCGGACAATCGCTATATCGCGGAAGACGCCTGCGGTCTGATCGAGATCGAGTACGACCCGCTGCCCGCCGTTGCCGAGTGCCGCGACGGACTGCGCCCGGACTCGCCGCTCTGCCACACCGACGCGAAAGACAACGTCGTCGCGCATATCGAAATGGGTTTCGGTGACATCGACGCGGCCTTCAAGGATGCGCCGCACGTCGTCGAGGAAACATACTGGCAAAACCGCGGCTCCGCGCATCCGATGGAAACGCGCGGCTATATCGCCGAATATCACGCCACCAACGGCGAGCTGACGGTCTGGTCGTCGGGTCAGGCGCCGCATCACGAGAAAAAGAATCTCGTCGAGCTGCTCGAATGGGATGCCGAAAAGCTGCGCGTGCTGATGAACGACGTCGGCGGCGGCTTCGGTCCGAAGCTGCCTTTCTATCCGGAAGAGGCGCTCGTCGCGATCGCGGCGGTCGCGCTCAAGCGTCCCGTCAAATGGATCGAAGACCGGCGCGAGCACTTCCTCGCGGTCACGCAGGAGCGCGACCAGTGGTGGACGGTGCAGATGGCGCTCGGAAACGACGGCAAGATCCGCGGCGTGAAACTCGAGATGGTGCACGACAACGGCGCGTTCCTGCCGTGGGGCATCATCACGCCGTATATCTCGATCACGACGACGCCCGGCCCCTACGTGATCCCCGCGATGGGCGCAAAGCTCGACGTCGTCTACACAAACAAGTGCGCCACTTCGCCGGTGCGCGGCGCAGGCCGCCCTCAGGCGGTGTTCGCGATGGAGCGGATTCTCGACAAGGCCGCGCGCGCGCTCGGCATGGATCGCGCGGAGCTGCGCTGGCGCAATCTGATCCAGCCGGAACAGATGCCGTATGACGCGGGTTTCATCTATCGCGACGGTAGCCCGCTGCGCTACGACAGCGGCGACTATCCGGCTTGCCAGAAAGCGGCGCTGGAGCGCGCGAACTATGCGGGCTTCGCCGTGCGCAAGGCCGAAGCACGCCGCCAGGGCCGCTTCGTCGGCATCGGCATGGCGAGCTTTGTCGAAGGCACCGGCATGGGCCCGTTCGAGGGCGCGACGGTGCGCATTCAGGGAACCGGCCGCATCACCGTGATTACCGGCGCGTCGCCGCAAGGCCAAGGCCACAAGACGACCTTCGCGCAGATCTGTGCCGAACAGCTCAACGTGCCGCTCGAACTCGTCGATGTCGTCACCGGCGATACGGGCGGCATCTCGATGGGCGTCGGCACGTTCGCGAGCCGCGCGACGGTCAATGCCGGCAACTCGGTCTACATCGCCGCCCAGGCCGTGCGCGACAAGATGTTCACGCTCGCCGCCCACCTGTGGAAGTGCGAAACCGACGACCTCATCCTCGCGCAAGGACACGTCGCGCGCCGCTCGGGCATCGAGCAGCGCATGAGCTACGGCCAGCTCGCGAAGATCTCGCAGGGCATGCCGGGCTTCACGATGCCGGCGGGCCTCACTGCCGGTCTCGAAGAAACGAAGTATTTCTCGCCCGCGCAGTCGACCTACTGCAACGGCACCGCCGTCGTCGAACTCGAAGTCGATCGCGAGACCGGCCATATCACGATCCTCAACTACGTGATGGCGCACGACTCGGGCAAGCTCATCAACCCGCTGCTCGTCGACGGCCAGGTGATCGGCTCGGTCGCGCACGGCATCGGCAACGCGACGCTCGAATGGATGCAGTACGACGAGAACGCGCAGCCGACCACGACGAACTTCGGCGAGTACCTGCTGCCGATGGCGACCGATGTGCCGAACATCGACATCGTGCACCTCGAAACGCCGTCGCCGCTGAATCCGCTCGGCGTCAAGGGCGCGGGCGAAGGCGGCACGATTCCGGCGGCCGCGGCGATCGTCGCGGCGATCGAGGACGCGCTTTCGGAATACGGCGTCGAGTTCACCGAAGCGCCGCTCGTTCCGCAGCGCGTATTCCAGAAACTCAAGGAGGCCGGCGCCTACGCGCGCTGACCGGCTCGGGCGCTTGCGCATCGCGAGCGCTCATTCCCAGCTTTCATTAACGACACCTCTTCTCCATGACGACCGAATTCACCGCAGCGCTCCACGATTCCGAATACCGGATCACCCTTGCCCAGCCGGACCTCGGCAACATGCTGACGCTCGACGCGATGCGCGCGCTCGCCGCCGAGATCCGCAAGGCCGGCCGCGACAGTAACGTGAAAATCATCCGTCTCCGCGCGTCCGGTCCCGCGTTCTGCCGCGGCCGCGCCGTCAGCGCGCCGCCGGCCACGCCGCCGACGTCCGCGCAGTACCGCCGCAATGTGGCCGATCCGATTCTCGACGTCTACCGCGCGATGCACGAAAGCGAAGTGCCGCTCCTCGCCGAAGTGCAAGGCGATGCGGAAGGTTTTGGCTGCGCGCTCGTCACCGCGTGCGACCTGGCGGTCGCCTCGGACAACGCGCGCTTCAACCTGCCCGAACTGCAGAAAAACCTGCCGCCGACGCTCGTGATGTCCGTGCTGCGCTACAAGGTGCCGCCGAAGGCGTCCGCGCACATGGTCTATCTGACTGAGACCATCGACGCCGCGAATGCGCGCGAGTGGGGCATCGTCGCCGAAGTCGTGCCGGCCGCGAGTCTGAGCGAGCGCGCGGACGCGATGGTCGCCTCGATCTGCACGCGCGACCGGATCGCCATCGCGGCGCTGAAGACGTACTCCCGCGAAATCACGATTCCCGATTTCTCGCTCGCAAGCGAAGTCGCGGGCGCGTCGCTCGCGAACGCAATGACGTCGATGCGCCGCTGATACGCCGCCGCGGTGCCGCACCAGCGGCACGTGCGGCACGGATCGAACACGCAGTACCCTGCCCGCCTCGGGCAACACTTCAAGCAATAGAGGCGCAGCGCAACGCTGCGCTTCATGGGACTTCTAGTCATGGCTGATCAAGACACTACTTCCACGTCTTCCACGAACCCGGGTTACGCGGACCTGCACGAACACATCGCGCGCCTCGAAGCGGCAGGCCTGCTGTACCGGATCGACGAGCCGGTCAACAAAGACACCGAAATGCATCCGCTCGTGCGCTGGCAGTTCCGCGGCGGCATTCCGGAAGCCGATCGCAAGGCGTTCCTCTTTACCAATATCGTCGACAGCAAGGGCCGCAAGTACGACATTCCGGTCATCGTCGGCGGCATCGCCGCGAATCCGGAGATCTACCGGATCGGCATGAACGTGCCGTCGCTCGACGAGATCGGCGACGCGTGGAACCGCGCGATCGACAATCCGATCCCGCCCGTCCTCGTTGAAAGCGGTCCCGTGCATGACATCGTGATCGAGGGCAAAGACCTCGAAGGTCCCGGCAACGGACTCGAATCGCTGCCGCTGCCGATCTCCACGCCGGGCTTCGACGCCGCGCCGTACATGACGATGACCGGCGTGATCTCGCGCGATCCGGAAACCGGCGTGCAGAACATGGGCACTTATCGCGGCCACCTGAAGTCGGCTACGCGCCTCGGCATGATGATGCTCGTGAACCTGCGCGCGGGCGGCCTCGACCACTGGCGCAAGTGTGCGGCCAAGGGCGAGAAGATGCCGGTCGCCATCGTGCTCGGCGCGCCGCCCGTCGTTGCCTTCCAAGGTCCGCAGAAGCTGCGCCCGAACGTCGATGAGCTGAGCGTCGCCGGCGGTCTCGCCGGTGCGCCGATTCGCGTCGTCAAAGGCCGCACCGTCGATCTGCTGGTGCCGGCCGAGGCGGAAGTCGTCGTCGAAGGCTATGTCGATCCGACGTATCTCGAACCGGAAGGTCCGTTCGGCGAGAGCCACGGTTATGTCGCGCTCGAGGACTACAACCTCGCCATCGAAGTCACGGCT
Organism: Paraburkholderia sp. RL17-347-BIC-D; assembly: GCF_046027915.1. Taxonomy (NCBI): domain Bacteria; kingdom Pseudomonadati; phylum Pseudomonadota; class Betaproteobacteria; order Burkholderiales; family Burkholderiaceae; genus Paraburkholderia; species Paraburkholderia sp. RL17-347-BIC-D. The sequence goes on along the minus strand of NZ_JARESS010000038.1, from coordinate 27,958 downwards.
ATCACGCGCCGCAAGGACGCGGTGCTGACCTCGATCATCTCGCAGGTCACGCCGTCCGAATCGAGCGTGATCAAGCGGCTCGCCTACGAGCCGATGTTCCTGCGTCATTTGCGCGACCATCTCGGCATCCGCGGCATCAAGAAGGTGTCGCTGCACGAGCCGCTCACGAACCTGCGCCGCTTCGTGTTCCTCCAGTTCGAGCGCGGCGCGAAGCGCACCGAGGTCTGGCGCGCGCTGTACGGCACGATGTCGCTGCAGGCCGCGATCGGCAAGTTCGTGATCGCGATCGACGACGACATCGATCCGAACAACGCGGACGCCGTGTTCTGGGCGATGGGCTATCGCTGCAATCCGGTCGAGGACGTGAAGCTGATTCCGTACCGCGAGGCGGGCCACGGTCCGCGCTCGGACCATGCGAGCGGCCTCGATTCGGCCATGCTGATCGACGCGACGATGAAGACACCCATGCCGCCGCTCGCGCTGCCGAAGAAGGAATACATGGAGAACGCCAAGGTGCTGTGGGAACGCCTCGGCCTGCCGGCACTGAAGCCGGAGTCGCCCTGGTACGGCTACTCGCTCGGCGACTGGACCGAGGAATGGGACCGCAACGCCGAGCAGGCGACGCGCGGCGAGTGGATGCAGCGCGACGCGTCCTACCAGGCGCGCCGCAAGAGCGGCGTCGAGCCGAATTCGCCGGTGCGCGGCGTCGAGGGCGATCGTGGCGACAAATAACGGCACTCCTGAACGGATCATCGTCGGCATCACCGGCGCGTCCGGCGTGATCTACGGGATCCGCGCGCTCGAACTGCTCGCCGAGGCGGGCGTCGAGACGCATCTCGTGATCAGCAAGGCCGCCGAGCTGACGATGACCTACGAAACCGACATGCGCGCCGCCGATCTGCGCGCGCGCGCGTCGCACTGGTATGCGGCCGGCGACATCGGCGCGGCGATTTCCTCGGGCTCGTTCAAGACGAAGGGCATGCTGATCGTGCCGTGCTCGGTGCGCTCGATGAGCGAGATCGCCACCGGCATCACGAGCTCGCTGATCAGCCGCGCGGCCGACGTCGTGCTGAAGGAGCGCCGGCGTCTCGTGCTCGGCGTGCGCGAGACGCCGCTGCACGGCGGACATCTGCGCACGCTCGTGCAGCTTTCGGACATGGGCGCGGTGATCGCGCCGATCGTGCCAGCGTTCTACTCGAAGCCGCAATCGATCGACGACATTGTCAATCACACAGTCGGCCGCATGCTCGATCTGTTCGACATCGAGACCGGTGTGGTCAAGCGCTGGAAGGAACAGCAACCCGAGCAGTAATGCGGCAGTAACGCGTGCGCCGCCCGCTTTCATCAACATCTCAGGCCCGCCGCGCCGCTAGCGTGGGCGGGGCCGCCCTTTGCGACGATCATGACTGAATCCAATCCGCTTTCCCGGCTCGCCGATCCGAGCCTGTTGCGCTCGCTCGCCTATGTCGATGGCGCATGGTGCGGCGCCGACGACGCCCGCACCTTCGCCGTCAACGATCCCGCCACCGGCGAGAAGATCGCCGACGTGCCGCTGATGACCGGCGTCGAGACGCGCCGTGCGATCGAAGCCGGCGAACGCGCGCAGCGCGGCTGGCGCGCACTCACCGCGGCGCAGCGCGCGGCCATCCTGAAGCGCTGGCACGCGCTGATGGTCGCGAACACCGACGACCTCGCGATGATCATGTCGGCCGAGCAAGGCAAGCCGCTCGCGGAAGCGAAAGGCGAGATCGGTTATGCAGCGTCGTTCATCGAATGGTTCGCCGAGCAGGCCAAGCGGGTCGACGGCGACGTGCTCGCCTCGCCGGCCACCGACAAGCGGATGCTCGTGACGAAGGAGCCGATCGGCGTCTGCGCCGCGATTACACCGTGGAATTTCCCGGCTGCCATGATTACGCGCAAGGTCGCGCCCGCGCTCGCCGCCGGCTGCGCCATGATCGTGAAGCCGGCCGAAGCCACGCCGCTGTCGGCGCTCGCGCTGGCCGAACTGGCGCATCGCGCCGGCGTGCCGGCCGGTGTGTTCAGTATCGTCGTCGGCGATCCGCGCGCGATCGGCGCGGAGATGACCAGCAACCCGATCGTGCGCAAGCTCTCGTTCACCGGCTCGACGCCGGTGGGCCGACTGCTGATGAGTCAGTGCGCGCCGACGGTCAAGAAACTCTCGCTCGAACTGGGCGGCAACGCGCCGTTCATCGTGTTCGACGATGCCGACCTGGACGCGGCAGTCGAAGGTGCGCTCGCCTCGAAGTACCGCAATGCCGGGCAAACCTGCGTCTGCACGAACCGCTTCTATGTACAGGACGGCGTGTACGACGCGTTCACCGAAAAATTCGCGGCGGCGGTCGGCCGCATCAAGGTCGGCAACGGGTTCGAGGCCGGCGTCACGCAAGGCCCGCTCATCAACGAGGCCGCCATCGAGAAGGTCGAAGCGCATATCGCCGATGCGGTGGCGCACGGCGCGCGCGTGCTCGCCGGCGGCAAGCGTCATACGGCCGGCAAGCTCTTCTTCGAGCCGACCGTGGTCGAGGGCGTCACCGCGTCGATGCGCTTTGCCAGCGAGGAGACCTTTGGCCCGGTCGCCCCGCTCTTCCGCTTTCACGAGGAGCGCGAAGCAATCGAGGCGGCGAACGCCACCGAGTTCGGTCTTGCCGCCTACTTCTACAGCCGTGACATAGGCCGGATCTGGCGCGTGTCCGAGGCGCTCGAATACGGGATGGTCGGCATCAACACCGGCCTGATTTCGAACGAAGTCGCGCCGTTCGGCGGCGTCAAGCAGTCCGGCCTCGGCCGTGAAGGCTCGAAGTACGGCATCGAGGAATATCTCGAGATCAAGTACCTGTGCATGGGCGGCCTCTGAGCGACGCCGCTTCGGCAGCGGGCTACCAGCCGGATTCATTACGTCAAGACCACCGCCCAGCACTCGTTCGACAGCAATCCAGACGCCGCCGGGGCGCCATGCGTCAGTGGGCGGCGTCGCGTTGACATCCGTAATACTGTTATGCAATCATACAATCACACCAATTTACCCACCTGCTGGGTCTCACGCTAAGGAGACAGAATGTCATCATCGCCTCACGATCTTTCGCGAACGGCAACGGCCGGCGGTGCTCCGCGTAATCTGCAGGAACATATCTCCCGGCTGGAAGCCAAGGGGCTGCTGACTCGCATCGAGCGGCCGATCAACAAGGATACGGAACTGCACCCGCTAGCGCGCTGGCAGTTCCAGGGCGGGCTGCACGAAGATCAGCGCCGCGCGTTCCTGTTCACCAACGTGGTCGACGGCGACGGCCGGACTTATGACATCCCGGTGCTGATCGGCGGGCTTGCCGCCTCGCCGGAGATCTACGCTACCGGCCTGGGCTTGCCTGTCGAGCAGATCGGCAAGGCCTGGACGGAGGCGATCGCCGAGCCGGTTCCACCCGTCATGGTGGAGCAGGCGCCCTGCCAGGAGGTGGTGATCAGCGGCGATGCGCTGAAGGAAAACGGCCTGTCGCGCCTGCCGGTGCCGGTTTCCACGCCAGGCTTTGACGCGGCGCCCTATCTGACCGCGACGCTCTGCGTGACCAAAGATCCCGACAGCGGCGTCCAGAACATGGGCACTTACCGCGCCGCGCTGAAGTCGGAAGACCGCTTGGGTGTGCGCATGGCGAGCCGCCTGTCGGGTGCCGGTGGCTATCTCCATTGGGAGAAATATCGGGCCAAGGGCGAGCAGATGCCGTGTGCGATCGTGTTGGGCTGCGCGCCCGCCGTGCTGTTCACCGGGCCGCAGAAGCTCCAGATCGACCAGGACGAGATGGCCGTTGCCGGCGGCCTGATGCGCGCGCCGGTCGAGGTGGTGCGCTGCAAAACCATCGATCTCGTCGTTCCCGCCGATGCCGAAATCGTGATCGAAGGCTTGATCGACACCGATGCGTTGGAGCCCGAAGGCCCGTTCGGCGAAAGCCACGGCCACATCGCGCTCGAAGACTACAACATGTCCATGCACGTCACCGCGATCACGATGAAGAAGAAGCCAGTCTTCGTCTCGATCATCAGCCAGGTCACGCCCAGCGAAAGTTCCGTGCTGAAGAAAGTGGCCTACGAGCCCTTATATCTCGAGCATCTGCGCAAGGTGATGGGCGTGCGCGGCATCGAGCGAGTGGTGATGCACGAGCCGCTGACCAACCTGCGCAAGGTGATCTTCCTCCAGTTCGCGCGCGGCACGCAGCAGGCGGAGGTCTGGCGCGGCCTGCAAGGGGCCGCGACGCTGCAGGCGCAGTGCGGCAAGCTGGTCATCGCGGTCTCCGAGGATATCAACCCGGAAAACGCCGATGCGATCTTCTGGTCGTTGGCCTATCGGTCCGACTTCACACATGACCTGCACGTGACACCCTATCGCGCCAGCGGTCACGGCCCCAAGTCCGGTCGCGCGCCGCTCGAAAGTACGCTGCTGATCGACGCGACGCTGAAGCACGCCATGCCGCCGCTGGCGCTGCCCACGGAGCCCTACATGAGCGCGGCACGCAAGATCTGGGAAGAGCTGCAACTCCCCTCCCTCACGCCGCAGTCACCCTGGCATGGCTATCACCTGGGCGACTGGGACAAGCGCTGGGATGAGTATGCAGAGGCGGCGACCTCCGGCGGCTGGCGCGAGACGGGCGAGCGCACCTGGACCAACCGGCGTGGCGGCGTGAAGCCGGAAACACCGGTGCGTGAAGCTTCGGGCGGCCACGGCGAATGAGCACCAACGTGCCAACCGAAGGTAAACAGCCGTTGGAGCAGAGGCATCCGGAGACCGCCATGACTCAAAAGAATACCGTCGATATCGCCCAGGTCGTCGAGACGCAGGAACGCAGCTGGTTCACCGTGACCCTCTTCGTTCTGTGCGCCCTCGTCATGCTGGCGGACGGCTTCGACAATCAGGCTTTGAATTACGCCGCCCCCGGCATCATCAAGGAATGGGGCATCAACCGGGCCTTGATGACGCCCGTGTTCAACGTCAGCATCGTCGGCTGGATGGCGGGTTCGGTCGTCTTCGCCATGCTGGCCGACCGCATCGGCCGGCGGCGCGCCATCCTGCTGGCTACCACGCTGTTCGGCGCCTTCACGTTCGCCGTGCCGTTCGCCCACAACCTGGTCGAACTGTCGATCCTGCGCTTTTGCGCTGCGCTCGGCATTGGCGGCGGCATGCCGATGGCGGTCTCGCTGATCACGGACTACGCCCGCTCGGGTAAGCGGGGGTTGATCATTACCCTCCTCTATCTCGGCTACACCGCGGGCTCGTCCGGCGGCGGCCTTCTCGCGGCGGAGATCATCCCGGCCTATGGCTGGCGCTCGGTCTTCTATCTCGGTGGCGCAGGTGCCGTGGTGGCGGGCATCATCCTGTTCGCCGGCCTGCCGGAATCCATCCGCTACCTGATCCTGCGCAACCCCTCCAGCAAACGCATCCTGGCCTATGCCCGTAAGCTGAAACCCAGTGCGCAATTCGCGGACGACACGCGCTTTACCATCCAGGAGCAGGCGCGCACGGGTGTGCCGGTGACGCACCTCTTCACCGAGGGCCGTTCGGCCATGACCGCTTTCCTGTGGCTGGCGCTTGGCTTTTCCTTCGTCACCCACTTCTTCCTGTCGCAGTGGATGACGACGCTGCTGACCGACGAAATCGGCTTCGCCAATGCGGCCCGCAGCCAGGCCCTCTTCCAGCTTGGTGCCGGCTTCAGCTGGTTCTTCGGCTGGATGATCGACAAGAAAGGCGTACGGGTGATGACGCTGACGATGATCCTCGGCGCCATTCCGGTGGCGGCCCTCGGGTTGGCCGTGGGTACGGGCGCCAGTCTCACCATGGCGATGGCGCTGGTCTCGGGTCTGCTGGTCCTAGGGGGAAATATCGGCCTCAATGCCATTTCGAGCATGATCTATCCGACCTTCATCCGTTCGACCGCGACCGGCGCCTCCTTCGCGGTGGCGCGCATCGGCGCCATCCTCGGCCCGCTGCTCGCGGGTGTCCTGATTGCCATCGGAACGCCGATCGGAACGATCTTTCTTCTCGCTGCGTTGCCGATGCTGGCCGCCGGTGTCGCCTGTTTCATGCTCAACAGAACCATCACGCCAGAAGCCGCGCGAGAAATGTCCTTGCGCTCGGCGCTGTCGCGACACTGACGGGTTACTTCCGAAGCCCAGGTTACGGTCAGGCAATCACCCGGTATTTTCATGGATAGCGTCAATCTCGAAGTGCTGAAGGCGAGCGTTCGCTGGATCGAGGGCGGCCAGCGCGTGCTGCTTGTCACCGTAGTCAGGACGTGGGGTTCGTCGCCGCGGCCCGAAGGGGCCATGCTGGCGATTTGCGAGGACGGCTCGGTGGTCGGCTCGGTATCCGGCGGCTGCATCGAGGACGACCTGATCGACCGCGTGCGCCGGCTCGGCATCGGACCGACGCGCCCGGAAGTCCTCAAATACGGAATCTCCGCCGACGAGGCGCACCGCTTCGGCTTGCCGTGCGGCGGCACGATCGAGCTGGTGCTCGAGCCGCTGACGCGCGCGAGCGGCATCGACGATCTGTGCCGGCGGGTGGCTGCCGGGCAACTCGTCGCGCGCTCGCTCGATATGAAGAGCGGCGCGGCAAGGCTCGTGCCGGCGCACTCGACGGACGGCCTCGATTTCGACGGGCGCAGGCTCCTGACCGTTCACGGTCCACGTTACCGGATGCTCGTCATCGGTGCCGGTCAGCTCTCGCGATATCTTTGCCAGATCGCACTCGGGCTCGACTATCAAGTGACCGTCTGCGATCCGCGCGAGGAGTACACCGACGCCTGGCACATACCCGGCACGACGCTCGTACGTACGATGCCGGACGACACCGTGCTCGATATGAAACTCGACGAGCGCTGCGCCGTGATTGCGCTCACACACGATCCGAAGCTCGACGACCTCGCTCTGATGGAGGCGCTGCGAACGCCCGCGTTTTACGTTGGCGCGCTGGGCTCGCGCCGAAGCAATGCCGCGCGGCGTGAGCGGCTGGAAACGTATTTCGATTTCGGTAACGCAGAACTTACCCGGCTGCGTGGACCCGTCGGCATTTTTATCGGCAGCCGGACGCCGCCCGAAATCGCGGTGTCAATACTGGCCGAGGTGACGGCGGTCAAGAACGGTGTGGCGTTGCCGGATGGATTACGGGTCGAAGAGGCAAAGGCCGCGCTTGATATCGTGGCCAATCAACAGACGAGCTGCACCGTGGGCGAGCGTCACTGATTCATGTTGTGGATGTGGCTGAAAGATTGAAGCAGGTCATCCAAAGTTTTGGCACGCCCCGCCAGGGCGGTCATGGTGTATTGATGAGACCTATCTGAAGATCCGTGGCCGGTGGGTCTATCTGTATCGGGCGGTGGATCGGGCCGACCAGACAGTGGACTTGTCAGTTCGACCTTTCCGCTCTCGGGCTCAAGGACGCCACCGCGTCCTCGGACTGGAATGCGCTCCTGTTCAATCAATAAGGCATCCATATCTATAAGAAACATTTTGGCCACGCCACCTATGTACACCAGAGCCTAAAGACGCCTGCATTGGTCTACCATCATGCAGCGAGGAATTCCCGGAGGATCGGGGCTAGCGCGCAAAGGGGCCAATTCCTACATTCCCCAAACCCAATGGTCAGTTTTTTGAAGGCGAGCCACGCGAGCGGATTACCTCCTCGGTATCAAGCGTGTTGTCTTGGTTAACGTCGCCTGTCCGGCGGGCACCTCACCGCCTGAGTCGCCAGGCGTCGTTCCGCGTGAATTGAATATCCACTTTCTGGGTGGAAACGACGTATGAATGTCGGAGCGACGGTGCAGGCGAATGCCGCTTCCTGGCCGACGACAGGAGAATCCGACTGTCGCTATTGCGTGGTTCCGATCTAGCGAACGAGGAGTACCGGCACGTCGCAGCGTGCCAACACGCCAGTCGCTACCGAGCCAAGAATGACGTTCGCAATCCACGAGTGGCCGTGGGAACCCATCACGATGAGATCCTGATGCTCGTTCCTGGCGAATGCGGCGATGGTTTCTGCAGCGTGACCGATGGCGTACTGAGTCGTAATGGAGAGCGAATGAAGTTTTGCTGACTCGCGCAACGGCGCCAGTACGTTCTCAGCCTCGTCACGATAGTACTCTTCAACGATAGGACGGTTCAAATACCGTGTCGCGTGTACGGGAATTGGAGCGACAGCCGTAAATGCCGTATAGGTATGTCCTGGCCCGAACAGCGTGCCATGGCTTGCAACGTAGTCAAGTGTGCGTTGCGTGAACTCACTACCGTCCACCGGCAAGAGAATATTCATGGCGGACCTCACGTAAGCCGGCTGGAGAGGTCATGATAGCACCGGACAGGGCTGCGACTCGTTCAAGCGCGAGGAGTGAAAAGTGAGCCCGCTATGTCGCGCAGGCTCATCTGAAAGCGAAAGTACCGTGCACTCAACGCTTAAAGGGCATCGTGCAAGCCGGGTTACCCTCGTCACGCAAAGAACTGTGGATCGCGAATTGAATTTGTCACAAGTGGCCGACGGGCCGCGACGCGGGCGGGTCGGCGATTTGCATCCCAGCACAACCGACACCCCGCACGAGAACGGACGTAAGCTTGTTCATGACGTCTCCCTCTTTCGAACAACGCATGGCAGAACCAATGACGCACAACTGTGCGTACCGGCGCGCTTCAATGTTCCGCCGTTGAGCAGCACGTCCACTTCCCTGTTCTTCCGGAAAACAGGCTGCACCCAACCCCAGCGCGCCTCAATGCGCGATTCCCCCTCGTGTCTAGCCGTGAGGCACGCGTCGGAAATCCGCGCCACTTCATGCTTGATCCAATTTTTCGTGCAAAAGCGTCCCAATAGACATGAGGGTTCCAGACGGCCCGAACCCAAACAGAAATCGCATACTATTCAAATGATCACGCGCTGAGTGCTGCGCCACTGTCCGCTCTGCGCCGCTTCATTCATTTTGCTCCAATTCAACGGCTGGCCGGGTTCGACCCTTTGAGCCGTTCGGAATCGACTCGTGAGCGGCAGTTTCCGGCCCGACATGAGCCAGTTGCTTCACGTCCTGAAGGACGCGTGATTTTTCCGCGCGTTTGGCATAATTACTGTTGGGGAACTTCCTGACCCAACATCGCTCCAGCAGAGCAATCACATGTCCAACGATAAAGAACTGCCCGTGTCACGGTTCGCCTGGAGGTTCTCGAGGCCGGGCGACGAGTTCGATCGAAGCTTGCCGGAAGCGCATTCCTCCATCACCGTGCCGCAGGGTGGGCACTGGCTGCGCAGGCTTGCCGCATTCGCAGGTCCCGGTTACATGGTCTCCGTGGGCTATATGGATCCGGGCAACTGGGCAACCGACATTGCCGGCGGCTCGCGCTTCGGCTACACACTGCTCGCGGTGATCCTGCTGTCGAATCTCATGGCGATCCTGCTGCAGGCGCTATCGGTGCGCCTAGGGATCGCGACTGGGCGCGACCTAGCGCAGGCGTGCCGCGCGCATTATTCGAGGCCCGTTAATATCATGCTGTGGCTCGCCTGCGAAGCGGCGATCATCGCATGCGATCTCGCTGAGGTGATCGGTACGGCTATTGCGCTGCAATTGCTCTTCGGAATCCCGCTTATCGCCGGCGCGCTTATCACCGCGTTCGACGCCTTTCTGCTGCTGCTCCTGATGAACAAGGGCTTCCGCTTTCTCGAAGCCTTCGTGATCGCGCTGCTGCTCGTGATCGCGGTGTGCTTTGCGGTGCAGATCGTCGCAGCGGCACCGCCGGTCATGGCCGTGCTGCGGGGCTTCGTGCCCTCGCCGGAAATCGTGACCAACCGCGAGATGCTCTATGTCGCAATCGGCATCATCGGCGCGACGGTTATGCCGCACAACCTGTATCTGCACTCGTCGGTCGTGCAGACCCGGGCATACGCGCGCGACGATGAGGGACGGCGCGATGCGATCAGATGGGCCACGACGGACAGCACCATTGCGCTCATGCTCGCGCTCTTCATCAACGCGGCGATCCTGATCGTCGCAGCGAGCGTGTTTCACGGTACCGGCCACACGGACGTCGCCGAAATCGGTGAGGCCTACAGGCTTCTTTCGCCGTTGCTCGGGCTCGGCATTGCATCGACGTTGTTCGCGCTTGCGCTGCTCGCCTCGGGGCTTAATTCGACCGTGACGGCGACGCTCGCGGGGCAGATTGTCATGGAGGGCTTTCTCAGGCTTCGCATGCCCTACTGGGCGCGTCGGCTGGTCACACGCGGCATCGCAATCGTGCCGGTCGTGGTCGTCACCGCTCTCTACGGCGAGAAAGGCACGGCGCAGCTTCTGGTGCTAAGCCAGGTGATCCTCTCGATGCAGCTTCCGTTCGCCATTATCCCGCTCGTGCGCTTTACATCGGACAAACTCAAAATGGGCGCCTGCGTCACCCCACGATGGATGACGCTGCTCGCGTGGCTTGTAGCGGGCGTCATCGTGATACTCAACCTTAAGCTCCTGGTTGATACGGTCTCCGGATAGCGCGGGCGCTCGCCGTGGCAGCCGCAAAACTTGAAATCGATGATTTCGCCCGCTATACCTCAAAGCATCAGTCGTAATCTGTAAGGAAATAGCGTTGCCTTGGCGCTATCGAAGTTTCCCGGTGGTTGTGAGACCTCGAATGGACTACGAGCGGGGCGCGAATCCTAAGATCAAAAAGGAAAGCCATGTACCAGCAGACCTATGACCCGTTGGGCAATGCATTCCTTTCCACGATCGTTGCCGCGATCCCGATTCTGACACTACTCTATTTCATTGCCTTGCACCGCCGCCGTGATACGCAGGGCAACGTGCACTTGGGCATCTCGGCGCCCTACGCTGCTTTTTTCGGCGTCGTCGCCGCCTTTATCATCTCGTGTCTGGTTTTCCGGATGCCGGTGGTGACGGCCGTCTCGGCCTTTGCGCTGGGCTCCCTTTCTGGATTTCTGGGAATTATCTGGATCGTCCTGGCCGCAATGTTCCTGTACACAATGAGCGTCGTTACCGGGAAGTTCGAGATCGTCAAGGAGTCGATCGTCCACATTTCGTTTGATCGCCGACTGCAGTGCGTATTGATCGCCTTCTCATTCGGCGCAATCATCGAAGGCACGTCGGGCTTCGGGACACCCGTCGCGATCGCAGGGGCAGTGATGGTGGGCCTCGGCTTCAAGCCATTTCAGTCCGCCGTGCTGAATCTGCTCGCCAATACCGCGCCGGTCGCCTGGGGCGCGATCGGCACGCCGATCATCACACTCGCGGCCGTGAGCGAACTCGATCAGGTGACGCTTTCCACGATGGCGGGCCACCAGTTGCCGTTCGTGTCGGTTCTCGTGCCCTTCTGGCTGGTCGCGACGTTCGTGAAGATGGAAGGCGGGTCATGGAAGCAAGTCTTCGAAGTCTGGCCGGCAATGCTGTGCGCGGGTGGATCGTTTGCGCTCATGCAGTTCTACGCTTCCGGGAGCACCGCGCTCCATTTGATGACCGACGTGGTATCCGGCGTCTTTTCGGTGATCTGCACAGCGCTGTTCCTGCGCTTCGTCTGGCAACCAAAAACACGCTTCCTGCTCCGCTCCGAACGTGAGGCACTCGCGTTAGCAAACAAGAGCACGGCAACCACGACAACAGAAAGCACCGCGTGGAAGTACAGCTACTCAGCCGCCGAAACCGCCTATGCGTGGATGCCTTGGGTGATTCTGATCGCCTGTTGTGCACTGTGGGGCGTACCGGAGTTCAAGAAGTTCCTCAACAACCTGTTTGCCGGAGTCACATTTTCCACGACGCTGCTCGGCTCTCCGCTCAAGGGGTCGTTGTCGCTGCCTGTCTGGGACATGCCCGCGCTGCATAACCTCGTGCAACGGATGCCGCCTGTCGTACCCGTCAACGCGAAAGCGGAGGCGGCCCGATTCACGATCAACTGGTTGTCCGCCGCGGGCACAGGCGTTTTTGTCGCAGCGGTGCTTTCCGGTCTAGCACTCAGGTTGAGCGCAACGCAATGGAAGGACGCCTTCATGCAGACCATGCGCAGGATGAAGATCCCAGTGCTGGTCATTGCCCAGGTACTCGGCTTGGGGTTCCTGACGCGCTACTCAGGCACCGATGCAGTCCTCGGTCTTGCATTCACGGGTGCCGGGGTTCTCTATCCGTTCTTCGCGGCGTACCTGGGTTGGCTCGGTGTATTCCTGACGGGCTCCGACACGGCGTCAAACGCCCTCTTCGGCAGCTTGCAGCGCATCACCGCACAGCAACTCAACCTGAACCCCATCCTGATCGTGGCGACAAACTCGACGGGCGGTGTAATGGGCAAGATGATCGACGCTCAATCCATCATGGTCGCGTGCGCCGCCTGCTACGACGATCCGAAGGAGCGGTCGTTCGCACTTGGACCGATTTTCCGGACTGTATTCTTTCATTCGATCGCTGGCGCGGCGGTGATCGGCGTGATTGCCATGCTGCAGGCGTATGTCTTCCCGGGGATGATTCCGGTACCACCCGCCGTCAAATGAATGCACAAAGCCAGGTCAACGATTGTCTTGATTCTCGAACGATCGCAAGGAGTAGGATCACGATGCGACAGCAACGTATGTCGGACTGGTTGCCAGTCCCCGACGCGGCCGATACGCTCGTGGAGAAGCTACCGAGGTAGATGGTCTGTCGTAGCTGGTCAAGCACCGGGATTCGTGTGGCAGATCGCGACTTCAGGTCAGCGAGCGCATCGTTTTCGACCACGATAACGCGTGCACCTCTGCCAACCGAAACACTCAATGCGCCTTCGCAGGGCTGATATCAGTCGCCGTCACGATTGTGTGCGACCGAAGTAACCAAGGTCATCCATGACAACGGTCTCCCCGAGCGGACAAAGGACCGCAGGATAAGGTCCATCGCCGGGTTTGCGCCGTGCGTCTTGGCAATCTGCGGTGCCGCTGCCTCTATTTTGCACTCCGCGAGCTTCTGCCGGAAATACTGTCGCAACGGCATAAAGCCAAACCGGCGTCCGTACCGAAACAACGAACCGGCACCGGTTCGTATGACACGCTGTTGGTTTATCCGTATTTCACTCAACCATTCGACGGAGGAAGCCCTCGCCGAGGCTCGGGAACTCGGGCCTGCAATTCCTCGCACATCAACCGGACGATGTCCATCGCGCGGTCGAGCACATCCGTCAGCGAAACCGGGAAAACCCCTGGGCGATGCGGTTAAGCCCCCTGCCCCGTTCTGTCACGGTTTCAGCGTTCACGTCAAATGATCATTACCCTTGGGATAACAGACGCGTCCCAAGCGTCATTGAACCGGTGCACCTCGCTCCCTAGACTTGCCTCATGTCTTGAGCGAGAGTCCACATGTCCAGTCAAAGTCAGACCCAATCCCGCTGGGCCACGCGCCGTGCGGAAAAACATCGCCGCCTCGCGCAGGTTGCATCGATCGCGGATGGCATGGTGCTACCCACCGAACGCATCGTCGATGTCCTGCAGGCGCTCGTCGCCCCGGGCGACCGCGTGGTCGTCGAGGGTAACAACCAGAAACAGGCGGATTTCCTGTCGCGTTCCCTCGCGAAGGTCGATCCGGAAGTCGTCCACAACCTGCATCTCATCATTCCGAGCGTGAGCCGCGCCGAGCATCTCGATCTCTTCGAACACGGCATCGCCAGAAAGCTCGACTTCGCGTATGCCGGCGCGCAGAGCCTGCGCATCTCGCAGTTCCTGCAGGACGGTATCCTCGAAATCGGCGCGATCCATACCTACATCGAACTCTATGCGCGGCTCTACGTGGACCTCACGCCGAACGTCGTGCTGTGCGCCGGCTACAAGGCAGATCGCGAAGGCAATCTCTACACGGGTCCGAGCACCGAAGACACGCCGTCGCTCGTCGAAGCCGCCGCGTTTCGCGACGGCATCGTGATCGCACAGGTCAACGAGATCGTCGACAATCCGAAGGACCTGCCGCGCGTCGATATCCCCGGCTCGTGGATCGATTTCGTGGTGCAGGCCGACAAGCCGTTCTTCATCGAGCCGCTCTTCACGCGCGATCCGCGCCTCATCACGCCGATCCAGGTGCTGATGGCGATGATGGCGATTCGCGGCATCTACGAGAAGCATCAGGTTCAGTCGCTCAATCACGGCATCGGCTTCAATACGGCCGCGATCGAACTGATCCTGCCAACCTACGGCGAGAAGCTCGGTCTCAAGGGCAAGATCTGCCGCCACTGGACACTCAATCCACATCCGACGCTGATCCCCGCGATCGAAACCGGCTGGGTCGACAGCGTGCACTGCTTCGGCGGCGAACTCGGCATGGAAGCCTACGTCGCGCAAAGGCCCGACATCTTCTTCACCGGCCACGACGGCTCGATGCGCTCCAATCGCACGATGTGCCAGCTCGCGGGGCAATACGCGGTGGACATGTTCATCGGCTCCACACTGCAGATGGATGGAGAAGGCAACTCGTCGACGGTGACGCACGGGCGGCTCACCGGCTTCGGCGGCGCGCCCAACATGGGCCACGATCCGCACGGCCGGCGCCACGCGACGCCCGCGTGGCTCGATCTGCTGCAGACGGACAGCCCGCTGGAGCGCGGCCGCAAGCTCGTGGTGCAGATGGTCGAGACGTTCCAGGCGGGCGGCCAGCCGACCATCGTCGAATCGATCGACGCCGTCGAGGTCGGCCGCGAATCCGGCATGCCGCTCGCGCCCGTGATGATCTACGGCGACGATGTCACGCACGTGCTGACCGAGGAAGGCATCGCGTATCTCTACAAGGCGCGCTCGCTCGACCATCGCAAGGAGATGATCGCGGCCGTCTCGGGCGTCACGCCGATCGGTCTCAAGAGCGACGCAGGCAAGCTCGCGGCGCTGCGCCGCGATGGCTTCGTCGCGCTGCCCGAGGACCTCGGCATCCACCGCAGCGAAGCGAGCCGGTCGCTGCTCGCCGCGAAGAGCATGGCCGATATCGTCGACTGGTCGGACGGGCTGTACGAGCCGCCCGCACGCTTTCGGAGCTGGTAATGCGCGAGAACCTCGCAATGAACGCGGCGCAGCCGCTGCGCCAGGCGCCGGACCTGGCCGACCATTTCGGCGCACATGTGGTGGAAGCGCTGATTGACGAAGTCACGCTCGCGCCGAAGCCCGGACTCGTCGATATCCACAGCCGCGGCGCGCATCTCGATCTCGACTGGAAACTGATGTGCGCATCGGCACTCGCATTGCAGCCGACGTTCGTCGAACTGGCGCGTGCAGGCATCGAAACGCAACCGCTGCTCGCGCTGCGTGAGCGCATCGGCGGAATCGGGCGCGTTGGCGAAGCGCGCATGCTCGATGCGACCGGCGGCGTGAATACGCATCGCGGCGCGATCTGGGCGCTCGGGCTGCTCGTGACCGGCGCAGCGCGTGAACCGGCGGACCTCGCGCCGGAGGCAGTCGCCGCACGCGCCGGATCGATTGCGCGTGTGCAGGATCGGCACGCGCCCGCGCTGACCGGCAACAAGGGCGAGCAGGCGTGCCTCGACTACAACGTCGGCGGCGCGCGCGGACAGGCGCAGGCCGGCTTTCCGCACGTCGTGGACGTCGCGCTGCCGGAACTCGTGCGTTCGCGCATGCGCGGCGACAGCGAAACGGCCGCGCGCCTGAACGCGCTGCTCGCCGTGATGGCGAGCCTCGACGACACCTGCGTGCTCGCGCGCGGCGGACCCGACGCGCTCGTCGAGATGCAGGACGGCGCGCGGAGCGTTCTGGAGCAAGGCGGCGCCGCGGCGCTCGCGGGGCGCCGCGAACTGAAGGCGCTCGACCGCCGTCTCGTCGAGCTGCACGTATCGCCCGGGGGAGCCGCCGACCTGCTCGCCGCCACGCTCTTTCTCGACCGGCTTCAACGCGAAGCCGCTCACACGTCGAACACATAGGAACACACATGGAAACCATCGTCCTTGAATTCCCGGCGGGGCAACCCGTACAAGGCCGCGCGCTCGCGGGCGTCGTCGCCTCGGGCGACCTCGAAGTGCTGCTCGAAGCGAACACGGCGCACCGCACCGTCGTGAGCGTCACGACTTCCGTCGACGGCAAGGGCCGCCTCTGGCAGGCCGTGCTCGAACGCATCTTCGGCGACGGGTCGCTCCCCGCCGCGAAGCTCGAAATCAACGATTCGGGCGCGACGCCGGGGGTCGTGCAGATGCGCATCGGGCAGGTCTTCGAACAACTGAAATCAACCGGCGGAGCGTGATGATCATGGATACACAGCAACTGCTCGAACGCCAGAGCTTCATTGAGCTCGACGCGCGCAGCCGCGCGAAGAAGCTGCTCGATGAAGGCACCTTCAGCGAACTGATCGATCCGTTCCAGCGCATCACGTCGCCGTGGCTCATGCGCCAAGGCATCGTGACGCAGGCCGACGACGGCATGGTAGTCGCGAAGGGAACCATCGACGGGCAGCCAGCCGTCGTGCTTGGCATCGATGGCGGATTCCAGGGCGGCAGCATGGGCGAGGTGTCGGCGGCGAAGATCGCGGGCAGCCTCGAACTCGCCGCCGAGGACAACCGCAAAGGCATCCCGACGCGCGCCGTCATCCTCTTCGAAACGGGCGGCGTGCGCTTGCAGGAAGCCAATCTCGGGCTCGCCGCGATCGCGGAAATTCACGCAGGCATCGTCGACTTGCGGCGCTATCAGCCGGTGATCGGCATCACGGCCGGGCCGATCGGCTGCTATGGGGGCATGTCGATCGCGGCGGGACTGTGCAGCTATCTGATCGGCACCCGCGAAGCGCGCCTGGGCCTAAACGGTCCGGCGGTCATCGAACAGGAAGCGGGCATCGCCGAATTCGATTCGCGCGACCGTCCGATGATCTGGAGCTTCACCGGCTGCGAGCAGCGGCATCGCACGGGACTCGTCGACGACTACGTCGCCGACGACGCCGACGCGATCCGCGCGGCCGTCATCGAACGCTTTCGCGCGGGGCGGCCCGAGGCATGCCGCAGCGAGCGCGTCGCGGGTTTTCTGACGCGGCTTTCCGAGGTCGATCCGGGCGTGCAGGCCACGCCGGAACAGGCGGCCGCCATCTACGGCAAGGGGTTTCAGTTATGAGCACACAAGAGCTTTCGAAGCGCGGCGCAGTCTGGCTCGACGCGCTCACTTACAGCGCGCCGCTGCAGGCTGGTTATCCGCCTTCGGTGCGAGTCGCCGATGCGCGGTTGGGCGACCATCCCACGCGCTTCATCGCCGTGGTGCCCGATCCGGACAATCCGTTCCCGCGGGCGCGCGGCGGCGAGGTCGGTCTCGTCGAAGGATGGGAAGTGGCGCGCGCGGTGCGTGAGGTCGTCGATGCGGATTGCAAGCGTGAAGAGAAACGCGCGATCGTCGCGGTGATCGACGTGGCGAGCCAGGCGTACGGCCGGCGCGAGGAAGCGTACGGCATCCACCAGGCGCTCGCCGCCGCCGCCGATGCCTACGCCAGCGCGCGTCTCGCGGGCCATCCGGTGATCGGGCTGATCGTCGGGCGCGCGATGTCGGGGGCGTTTCTCGCGCACGGCTATCAGGCCAACCGCCTCATCGCACTCGCCGATCCGAAGGTCATGGTCCACGCGATGGGCAAGGAATCGGCGGCGCGGGTCACGCTCCGCTCGGTCGCCGATCTCGAAGCGTTCACGGCGCGCGTCCCGCCGATGGCCTACGACATCGACAACTACGCATCGCTCGGGCTGCTCTGGAAACTCCTGAGCGTAACCAACGCCGATGCGCCGACCAACGCCGATCAGACCACCGTCGAGAAGGCGCTGCAAGCCGCTTTCGACGACATCCGCAACGACCCGTCGCGCGGTCTGGAAAGTCGGCTCGGCAGCGAGCACCGCGCGGCCTCCGCGACGGTTCGCCGCAAGCTGCGGGAGCAATGGCGGTAGAGCGTCACTTCTCGCACCGGCTCGTCAGAAGCCAATAAAGGTATTACAGGAGACATGAAATGATCATCTATGGAACTGCACTTCTCGCGTTCTGCCATCTCGCGGGACTCTTTCTCGGCGACCTGCTCGGCGTCGCGATCGGCGTGAAGACGAACGTCGGCGGCGTCGGCATCGCGATGCTGCTGCTGATTTTCCTGAAGCTCTATCTGCAAAAGAAGGGACTGCTGCCGAAGGAAACCGAATTTGGGGTCGGCTTCTGGGGCGCCATGTACATCCCCGTCGTCGTCGCGATGGCGGCTAACCAGAACGTCGTCGCCGCGCTCAAAGGCGGCCCCGTCGCACTGCTTTCGGCATTGGGGGCTGCGGCCGTCTGCGCATGCTGCATTGCCGTTCTTTCCCGCACCGGTCGCGATAGCACATCGTTCGTGAACGCTCCGCATCTTGAAGAAATCTGAATCAGGAGTCAGTCATGTTGCAAATTCTCGATAAAAATCTGATTCAGAACGGCCTCGTCACTGCGTTCGCGCTGGTGGGCCTCATCATGTGGGTGTCGTCGCTGATTTCGCGCAAGCTGACCTTCGGCCGCGTGCACGGCTCGGCAATCGCCATCGTAATCGGCCTCGCGCTCGCCTATGTCGGCGGCGCCTTCACCGGCGGGCAAAAGGGTATCGCCGACCTGCCGCTCTTTACCGGCATCGGTCTCATGGGCGGCGCGATGCTGCGCGACTTCGCGATCGTCGCGACCGCGTTCGAGGTGCAGGCCACCGAGGCGCGTAAGGCGGGACTCATTGGCGTGGTGTCGCTGCTGCTCGGGACCGTGCTGCCGTTCATCGTCGGCGCGAGCATCGCGCATGCGTTCGGCTACACCGATGCTGTCAGCATGACGACCATTGGCGCGGGCGCCGTCACGTATATCGTGGGACCGGTGACGGGCGCGGCGATCGGCGCGAGCTCGGATGTGATCGCGCTCAGCATCGCGACGGGCCTCATCAAGGCGATCATCGTGATGATCGGCACGCCGCTCGCGGCCGGTTTCATGGGACTGAAGACGCCGCGCTCCGCGATGATCTTCGGCGGCCTGGCGGGCACGGTGAGCGGTGTGAGCGCGGGTCTCGCCGCGACCGATCGTCGGCTCGTGCCTTACGGGGCGCTGATCGCGACGTTCCATACGGGCGTCGGCTGCCTGCTCGGACCTTCGCTGTTGTTCTTTGCGACTAAGGCTTTGATGGACGCTTGATGGCTTGGGAGAATCCTCTTGTCTACCTCTCACGAACCGCTTCGCCCGCACGACCTCCTGTGGATCAGTGAGCGGGAGGACCTTCGTTCGACATCGGAAGTACCTGGATGGGCTTCGCGCGAGTGGCTTTCGCACGCGCCGGTGGTCATGCGGCGCGAAGCGGTCGGCGAGCAGGGCGTGGTGCCGGTCGGGCTTCGCGGTCGTGCACGCAGTGAGCGGTTCGCCGCTCACGTGGCGCGCGAGCGCATTCGTCTCAGCGTCACGCCCGAGGCGCTCACCAAAGGCCGCGCCTGGCGGACGAACGCCGCACTCACGACGCTGCCCTGCGTGCGCGCACTCAGTCGCATCGCGCCAGAACTCGACCGGCTTCGGTTGACGTGGGGCATCACCGGCAGCGTCGGCTTTGCGCTTGCGAGCGGCGTGAGCACGCTGCGGCAGGACAGCGACCTCGATCTGCTGCTGCGCGCATCGAAGCCTCTACCGCGCGACGAAGCCCGCTCGCTTCTCGCGTTGCTGCAAGCGTCGCCCGCGCGCATCGACATGCAGGTCGACACAGGCCGCGGCGGGTTCGCGCTCGCGGAATGGGCCGGCAACGCGGATCGCGTTCTGCTGAAAACGGGGCATGGACCCTTGCTCGTATCGGATCCCTGGGTTGGCGACGCATCATGAGCGTACTGTTCACATTCCCCGGTCAGGGCTCGCAGCGCCCGGGCATGTTGCATGCGCTCCCGTCTCACGCCGAAGTCGCTCGAACACTGCAGGAAGCCAGCGACACGTTGGGCTACGACGTCACATCGCTCGACGATACCGATTCGCTGCGCTCTACCGTCGCGGTGCAACTTTGCATCTTGATCGCGGGCGTCGCTCAGGCACGCGTGATGAGCGCCCGCGGCTACGAACCCGACATGGTGGCGGGGCTTTCGATCGGCGCCTATCCGGCCGCCGTGATCGCGGGCGCGCTTCAATACGCCGACGCCGTGAAGCTCGTCGAGTTGCGCGGCCACTTGATGGAACGCGCCTACCCGAGCGGCTACGGCCTGACTGCGATCATCGGCATGACGCAGCGGGCGCTCGAACGACTGATCGCGCAAGTGAACAGCGAGGCCACGCCCGTGTTCCTTGCGAACATTAACGCAGAAACGCAGATGGTCGTTGCAGGAAGCGATGCTGCCATGCACCGCCTTACGACGCTTGCGATCGAATACGGGGCGCAACGCTGCGAGCGTCTCGACGTGGCGACTCCGTCGCATTGCGCTTTGCTCGACGCACCCGCGGTGGCGCTCGCCGATGCCTTTGGCCAGATCACCGTACGCGCGCCTCGTATCGTGTATCTGAGCAGCAACATTGCACGCCCGCTTTTTGACGGCCCACGCATCGCGGCCGATCTTGCAGGCAACATGGCGCGGCAGGTGCGCTGGCATGACACCGTGAGGCTTGCGTGGGAACGAGGCGCACGCCTCGCCGTCGAGATGCCGCCGGCCAACGTGCTGACCCGGTTGAGCAGCGCGATTCTCACAGAGGGGATCGCGGTGAGTTGCAGCGAGACGGCGCTGCCGGACCTTGGCGCGCTGATCGAGCGGGAACGGGTGCGCGAGTGAGGGCTGAAACCTCAGCCAGCCCTTCTCGTGCAAAGACGGCAGACGGCCATCAGCGCCAACAGGTTCGGGTCGCGCTCGCGTGCGTGCAGAAAGCTGACACCGATTGACTGGCGCATCAGGTATTGCGGCTTGAGAGGAATGAATTGCACCTTGTCGCCGAACACGCCACGCACGCGGCCTGGTAATAGCGTATACCCGACCCCGCCGCTCACAAGGTTCATCAGCGAAAAAATATCGCCGACTTTCATGGTCACCTTCGGCGTGAAGTCCGCGACGCGAAATGCCTCCATAAAGCCTCGATATGTCACGAAGCCCTCGCCGAGGGAAACGAAGGTCTCGTCGCGGCAGTCCCGCAAATCGACCGCCTCCTGGTTCGCGTATGGTGAACCGGCAGGCGCCGCGAAAAAGATGTCGTCTTCGAAAAGTGGGATGGAATCGACTTCGGGCTCGCCGTCCGGCAAGGCCATCAGGGCCGCATCGACGGTGCCCTGTTTCAGCTTGTCGAGCAGTTCGGCATTCGAACCGAGCACGAGTTCGACTTGGAGCGTCGGCCGCCGCACCTTGATGTCGACAACGATGTCAGGCACGGTCCTGATGGTCAGCGAGTACAGCGAGCCGATCTTCAGCCGGTCCGACGAATACCCCGCCGCCTCACGGGTCGCGTGAATGCCGGCGGACATCAGAGTGAGCACCTCTTGTGCCACATCGGCGAGCATTTGCGCAGCTTCCGTCGACTTGAGGTTGCGGCCTTCATGCCGGAAGAGCGCACATCGTACGCCCTGTTCGAGCGAGTGCAGCGCTCGATGCACGCTGACCGTGCTCACGTTCAGCGCCTCGGCTGCCTTCGACAGGTTTCCGGTCTCCATGAATGCGAGCAGGACTTCCAGCTTGCGAAAGGTGATCTCATCGTCGATTCGGTCGCGCATTTCGATCCGGGGGAAGGTCAAAATTGACAATTATCGGCGCATGAGACCGCTGGACAAGTAGCGATAACCCCGCATTCTTCGCGACAAGCGGGCGGGCATTGCTGTCGTCAAGAACCTCGGAAAATGGCTTAGACCAAAAAAGTTTGCTCCGGCTTCGAAAACGCGACTTTCTCGCTTCATTAAGTCGATGTCGGGCATTGCGTCTCCTCCGAATGGCTTCATAACTAATGCCCCGGACGGCTTTGTCGCATGTCAAGCCACGCGCTTCGATTCGGCTCGCGCGGTTGGTCTTCGTTTTCGTAACGTAACCCGCGCGCCATCAACAGATCAAATAACCTGGATAGCGGATAGTTAGCCTCGGTGAAAATTCAAGTCTCGCGCTTCACCCGGCGTATTCAGAAGCGGCGCTGGAGTCGAGTGGGAGCACACAGCGTCGTGCAAGTGCGCGTCGCTGTTGAACCAAGAATTTGACGAACTCGCTCGGCGACAGTTTCCGTGGATTGGACAACGACGTGTTACATGGACCTGGCAGAGAACATCCCCCGGGGTTTTTAACGGCTTCCATCAACACTTGGGGTCCTGGATGTTGTACGTCTTAAGTGCTGATTGAATGACTATGGGTTCAGCCGCCTTAATCCTGTCGCGAACCTTGATATGCGGCCTACATTTTCCTAGAGTGAAGCTGGGCCGCATTGGGCCAGAGTTACGACTAGAAATCGTCAGTTGTCCATTTTTTCGAATGCACTCTGTATACGTCATCGGCGCGGGACTTCGCGGTATTTTATGTAGCGCTTGACGCCCACATAGGCGTACTGATTGATTAGCAAGTCGCCGAAGGAGGATGCGATGATCAATTCTTCTGAAATTCGGCAATCCGGCTTTCGGGGTGAGCTCATTCAGTCTGAGGATCCGGATTACGATGAGGCGCGTGCCGTCTTCAATGTCTCGATTGACAAGCGTCCTGTGCTGATCGCGCGCTGCGTCGACGCCGACGACGTGGCAAGGGTTGTGGTGCTCGCGCGCAAGCACAACCTGCCGCTTGCCGTACGCAGCACCGGTCACAACGTCGCCGGATATGCCGTATGCAACGACGGCGTCGTGGTCGATCTGTCGCGCATGAAAGCCATCACGGTAGATCCGTCGGCGCGCACCGTGCGTGCGGAAAGCGGTTGCAATTGGGGCGAAGTCAATGACGCGCTCCAGCCGTATGGCCTTGCCGCCACGGGCGGCTTCGTGTCAATCACCGGCGTGGCTGGACTGACGCTGGGCGGTGGCCTCGGCTGGCTCGTTCGCAAGCATGGACTTGCGCTTGACAATCTGCTGGGCGCCGAGGTCGTGCTCGCCGACGGTCGCAGGGTGAAGGCCAGCAGCCACGAGAATGAGGATCTGTTCTGGGCGATACGCGGCGGCGGAGGCAACTTTGGTGTGGTGACTTCGTTCGAATTCAAGGTGCACCCGGCCGGAACGGTGCTCGCTGGCATTGTGCTCCATCCCGCCGGAGCAGCGGCGGGTGCAATCCGCAGATGGCGCGATCTCGAAGCGGAAGCACCGGACGAATCGACGCTAGGCGCGCTTCTGTTCCACATGCCGGACGATCCTTCACTGCCTCCACCGATGCGCGGCGCCCCGGTCGCTGGTCTGGGTGGCGTCTACGCCGGGCCGGTGGAAGAAGGCGAGAAAATCCTACGGCGATTGCGCGAATACGGGCCGCCCCTTGTCGACAAGTTCGCACCCACGCCATACAACGATGCGCAGCGCATGGCGGACTTCCTGTGGCCGCCGGGCCTGCACAGTTACTGGAAATCGAGCTACTTCAAGGCGTTCGACGACGCGGCCGTCGACATCGTGGTCGATCGTTTCGCGCATGTCCCGTCACGGCATACCGTGATCGTCCTGGAGAACTATGGCAACAGCGCATGGAGCCGCGTTCCCGAATCGGCGACCGCGTTCGGGCATCGCAACTGGCCGTGGAATATCGTGGTAACGTCTGCATGGTCCGATGCAAAGGATAGCGAACGGAACATTGCGTGGACGCGTGAGCTGCTTGACGCACTGGGGCCGTACAGGGCGCCGGGTGCGTACGTAAACTATCTCGGCGGCGACGAGGGCTTCGCAGGATTGCAGGCGGCGTATGGAACCAAGCTCGGGCGGCTCGGCGCGATCAAAGCGCAGTACGACCCGACGAACCTGTTCCGCCTGAACCAGAACATCGCGCCTGCGCCGCACGCGGACGCGCCGGGGGGATGAGTCGGTCTACCGGTCGTGCAGGCCGCCCGTTGCGAAGCACCGCGCAGGCGTGGCGGCATCGCTCCTTCGCCGTGCGAGAAAACAGTCCGCACCCTATTACGACACGATCCAGCGAAGCTCGGCGTAACGCAGGCAAGCCGGGCGGTCGCTGACCGGCCGAGATGGAATGGACACCGCCCTCGCTGCGGGGAATCGGCCATATCCGACCCGCACGCACTGTTAATGTGTGAAACGAAGGTTGACTGTGAGATGGGCCGCGATGCAGGCCAAGTTCAGAATAGCTGGGCGCCTAATTCGCGCGGGCTGCCCGCTTTGACCGTGCTGATGAATGTCCTGCATTCGTTGCGTCGAGCGATTCGATCATCGCGCGCTGCGCACGTGCTTCCGCGATGACGCGCACGTTGCGCATCTGGTAGCACAGCAACGCACCGATGATCGGGCACGAGGCCTGCTGCCCGTGTCCGGAATCGCAGCGTCGTCGCGTCCGGTACGGACTCGCAACCCAGGTCAATACCCACAGTGAGAGCGCCAACTCACCGACGGGTCCATCATTGCGCAGGTTTCCCTGCGTGCCCGCTTTTATGCGGAAGGCGCTCGCCCAGCGAATCGTAGATCGGCGGACAGCGCAGCAAGATGGGAACGATCATCGCGCTGAAACATGCGGTGAGCATCGGTAAAAGTAGGGTGAAACTCCCCGTCATTTCAGTGGCGAGGACGATGCCGGTAATCGGCGCGCGCACGACGGCCGCGAAAATGGCCGCCATCGCTACCACGGTGAACGCGGTCGGATCAGCGGCCACCCCGGGGAACCAGTGCGTGCAGATCCGGCCGAACGCGAGGCCCGTTTGTGCGCCGAGCACGAGCATCGGCGCAAACAGTCCGCCCGGGGTATTCGCTGCATATGACACGGCACCCAGCCCGAAGCGGATCAGGAGCGTGAGCGCGATGCCGGAAAGCGCGCCTGTGCCCACGAGGGCGCTCTGTGTGACCGCGTCGCCGCCACCCACCAGGTCCGGCGCAAGCCACGCGAGCAGTCCTACCGCTGCGCCGACAAGCGCCGCGCGCGTTTCGACCGGCCAGCGTGCGAGCCGGTCGGAGGCGGCGAGCGCCAGGAGTATTGCGCGGCAATAGGCGGCGCCCAGCAGCCCGACGACGACGCCGAGGGCGAGGTGCGCCGGCACCGTGCCGAAGCCCGGGAAGGGCTGCGCCGCGAACTGAAAGTCCGGCGAGTCGCCGTGCATCAAGCGCGCCACCGCGATTGCGCCGGCCGATGCGCCGAGTGCCGCGATGGTCGTACGCGTCTCGAAGCGGCGCACCAGTTCCTCGAGTACGAATACCGCGCCGGCGATCGGTGCATTGAATGCCGTCGCAAGTCCGGCACCGGCGCCCGCCGCGAGCAGTACCCGGCAGTCGTCCGCATTGCGGCGAAAGAGTGTACCGAGCAAATGAGCGATCGAGGCGCCCATTTGAACCGTGGGACCTTCGCGGCCCAGCGCGAGCCCGGCGCCGATGGCGAGCACGCCGCCCACGAACTTCACCGGGATGAGCGCCAAGGGCGCGGTGGGTTGGTCGCCGTTCAGCACGGACTCGACGTGAGGGATGCCGCTGCCGCTCGCCTCCGGCGCGAAACGCCTGACGAGCCACGCGGCAAGTGCGGTCGATGCCGACGCGGCGAGCAGCACGAGGACGAAGCCGACGACGGCATGCTCGGAACGCGCCCACGCAATGAACACGTCGCGCGCCTGGTCCGCTCGTCCGAGCGAGAGCCGGAAAAGCGTTCCCAGCGCTCCGCAGGCCGCACCCGCGATGAGCGAAACGATGGCGAGCGCGACGAGCTCTGCGTGCTGCTTCTCGACATCCTCGCTGTTCATGATCTACGCATGTCCGATTAGGAGCACGTGCAACGGAGAATCTCCGATGACGCTGGCATGTGGCCGCTTCCATGACAACAGCGGAACCCGGTGCTCGAAGTGCGACATCGGCGCCGGGGCGATCCGGGTTCGTGCCTCCCGCGCGACGCGATTGGCGCGGCATCCGGAGCCGCGAGCGAGCTACGACGGCGTACAGGCGCCGAAGAGCACGAACACGTCTTCACGGTTGACGAGGGTCGTGGACATGCTGCCCGTCTTGGTATCGAGTGCAATGCTCCAGCCGTAGCCCAGCTCGGTGCCTTGAAGGAGCAACTGGCCCTCGCTCGGCTCCATGTGCCGGATCTCGGTGGTGCGCTGCGACCCGATCACGGCTTTTTTGGCGAAGTTGATGCGGATGAATTGCGGCGCGCCAAGGACCGCCGGCACCGTTCGATAGCAAACCTCCCCGACGCCGCAGAAATGCGCATCGATAGTGGCGCACAACAGCGGCTTGCTGCCGTCGAAGTCTGCGCCGAGCACCCATGACGGCGTCGAGCAAACGAGGATCGCGAGGGTGCTTGTCCGCAGTGTCTTCAACATAGCTGCTTCTCCTGCCTGTCGTGAATCAGCGAGCAAGCGCTCGATGGACTGGATCACCGGCGCCAGTGACTACTCGACTGTGTAGCCACGGCCGGTCATGCACGCTCCCACCGCACGGTTGTATGTCGAAAGCTGACTCGACGCCTGTTGCTGCATGCTTCCCTGCTCCATAGCCGCTTGCTGTTGCTCGCGCCGCATCCGCATGCCGCTCCCCATCGTTCCGACAAGTGCGCCGATTCCCGCTCCCTCGCCCCAATGGCCGCCAGCGGCGCCGCCTATCAGCGTTCCGAACAACGCACCGCCCGCAGCGCCGCGGAACAAGTGGCCTTGCTGCGAGGGTGGTGGTGGGCTGCTCGCCATCTGCTGCGCGAGCGCGACAGGATTGACGCCGGTGGTTTGCTGAGCCCACGCCTGGCATTCTGCGGTGTCCGTTCGCTGGCGTTCCGGGCTCTGCCCCCGGGCGGGATAAATGATGGGCTGCTGCGCCGCTGCCGCAATTGCCAGCGACGAGATCGCCAGGCCGATCGAAAGTCGAACAATTCGTTGCATTGCGAAAAGCCCCAAAAAATGCTTTCGAATATTCGCCGACCCGCCTATCGACGGCGGTGAACACGCCGTCAAGGCGCAAAGCCGAAACCGGAACCGTGCACGTCACCACCGTCCCGATCGGCCCGCCACTTCCTTGCCGTGACGTATCTCTTGCGGCCCGAGGTTTCTCAGAATCGTTGACGTCGTCTTCGAGATCCGCCTGGCGCGCACGACGCTTGGCCATTGCGAATATGAGACAAGCATTCGTCGATGAGCAGACGACGGTTCGCAACTCATGATGGCTGAAAGGAGTATTGATCTCGTCTGCGTTAAAAGGCAATTGAACTTTGGTCCAATATCGCTTCAACCGCATCAAACATTTTCGCCGCGTCTCCACTCGATATGACAAGCTCGCCGACAGCTATCTCGTGTTGCATCGCTTGCCCGCGCATTTGGCACCGTCGCAAATGTGAACACAGCCTTCCAGGATATGCCGCCAGTATGCGGCTCGCGGCGCGGATCTTGAGGCGTAGTGTGGTTTTCCCCGACACGGTCGGATCGATTCGGCTGGCGGCCCGGACTGTGGATTGCCGCGGACGTTACGTATCTCACGGGCGGCCGGACAATGATCAATGGCGTCGAGAACCAAGATCTGCAAAGCAGTACTCGCTATGGGATCACGTTGTCGGTTCCACTTGCTGCACAATGGTCAACCAAACTCGCATGGTCGCGTGGGTTATCGACACGCATCGGTGGAAATTTCCAGACCGTCGCGGTCGCGCTCCAATACCGCTGGTTCAATCGCTGGCTGAACGTGGAAACACTTGGGCTCGCCACTATTCGCGCCACGACTGGTGCGCTTTTACAAGGATCTGCAACGTGCCGGGCGGAGACTCGGACTTGTCCCACGTCAGCGGACGGTCGCGGCCCGTAATAACGCAATGGCGCCGTGGGCACGTCGCGACGGGTGGAGCTGGAGTTGCCCCGGTTTCGCCAACGGGTTACAGCTCGGGTTGCAATGCTCTCACGCCTGGCGTCGTGCGCGCCTTCACGATGCGGTCATTTCGAAGACGTGGTAGCTCCATA